>DASUFJ010000074.1:0-3276 GCA_036274575.1 Candidatus Limnocylindria bacterium | reverse complement strand
GTGCCGGTCCAGCCCCACCAGGCCGCGTCGTAGGTAGCGGGCACGGCACGCAGCTCGTGCTCGTCGGGGCGTCGCGGCAGGGCGGCTGCCGGCGGCGAGGGCGCCAGGAGCACGAGACCCAGCGGCGGCGTGCGCTGGGCGTGCATGAGGGCGACGAGCGCGCCGATGCCCCAGCCGATGAGCACCGCAGGGCGCCCGAGGTGGCGCAGTGCGACCCCGAGGTCATCGGCGTAGTCCTGCATGGAGGTCTCGGCCAGGTCGGCGACGTCGCTGGTGAAGTGGCCGCGGAAGTTCATGGCATGCGCCTCCCAGCCCCGCTCGGCGAGGTAGGCGGCGAACTCGGTCCACAGCCACGATCCGGTGAGCGCGCCGTGGATGAGCAGGAGGGGTGGCTTGCGCGACCGGCGTTCGGGCTGATGGGTCTCCATGTGGATGCCCTCGGGCTCGATGAAGACCTCGTCGCGCTTGATCGCCTGCACCATCGGTGCCCTAGTGTAGGCGAGCCGTCGGCCTCAGTCCTGGAGCGGGTTGAAGACCATGCCGGTCAGGAGCTTGGGATAGAAGTACGTCGACTTCTGGGGCATCACGTCGCCGGCCCTCGCGACCTCCTCGAGCTGCTCCAGACGAGTGGGCCGGACCAGGATCGCCGCGACGGCGCTGCCCTCGGCGACGCGCGCACGGGCATCGGCCTCGCTGCGGGTGTAGGCGACCCTTTCACCGCCGGCGACGTCCGACTCAGAGATGCCCAGACGGTCCCCGAGCAGCGCGACATGGAGCGCAGCGAGGTCGAGACGCCGTACCGCGCTCGACATGCGCTCCCGGCGCAGCCGGTCTCCGATGCCATCCGCATCGCCCACGATCAGGTACCCCTCGTCGTGCGGCAGGACCAGGCCGAAGGCCGGCTCGTCGCCGTCGCGCTCGCGCAGCGCATCGGTCAGGCGCTCCGGCTCGAGCGGGATGGCCTGCCACAGCGGATCCTGGCCGGCGACGAGGGACTGCAGCGCATCGTTGTCCGGATCCAGCAGCAGCCGATGCGTCGCCTGGATCTCGAGCTCGGCGAGCTCAGCGTTGACGACCAGCATCATGATCCAGTCGGCCGCCAGGGCGCCCGGCGGCGCATCGGTCCAAAGCGGGTCCGAGCGGACCTCGGCCTGGTAGGTGAGGGCCGTCTCGTACCGGTGGTGGCCGTCGGCCACGAAGAGGGTCTGCCTGCCCAGGTACCCGATGAGCCGATCGTCGGGCTCGACCGCGACCAGCTGGTGGATGAGGCTGTCGTCGTCGCGCGCGCGCCATTCATCGGTCCATGAACGGCTCATGACGTGGTGGTAGCGCTCCGAACGGTCGAAGTAGACGGCGAGGATGGGGCTCAGCTGCGTGTGTGTGGCCCGGAGCAGGCCCAGCCGATCCTCCTTCGGGCCCGGCATCGTGTGCTCGTGGCGCCGGACGCCGCCACCCCAGGGCTCGAGCAGGACGCGGACGACGATGCCCTCGACCGACGGCAGGTCCGGATCGGCGGACGTCGCGTGGCGGTAGTAATAGGCGGCGGGCGCATCGCGCCGATGGATGGCGCCTTCGGCCGACCATGCCCCGAGCGCTGCCGCCGCAGCGGTATGAGGATCGGGCTCGGCGCTGTACTCGAGGCGGACGGCGTTGTGCGGATCGCGTCGCAGGAGCTCCTGGCGCTGCGCGTCGGAGATCACGTCGTACGGCGGGCAGACCAGGTCGGTCAGGTCGGCGACCCGGGTGGGTGGCGCCTGGGCGTCGTCCGGGAGCCGCACGCGTTCGGGCACCGATGCGCCGTCGAAGCGGTCGATGGAGTAGTGGAGCCCGGCGAAGGGCGCGACGCGGGGCATCGGGTTGCAGTCTAGTGGGGACGCCGGCCCAGGAGCCTCGCCGCTTGGGCTCGAACCTCCGTACGTCGGTCGGTTGCCGCACGCTCGACGAGCGGCCATGCGTCGCCAGGGACTCCGGCGTTGCCGAGCGCGGCCAGGGCATTACGCAGCAGCCGATGCCGTCCGGCACGCGTCAGCGCCGTCTCGGCCACCGCGCGGTTGAATGCCCTGCCACCGAGATCCAGGAGCCAGCCGATGAGCGGCACAAGCGGGACCTCCATCGGCCCGTGGTCGTCGGCATCGGCGTTGACCGGACAGACCTCCTGGCAGACGTCGCAGCCGAAGATCCAGCCACCCAATGCCTGAGCCTCCCACTCCTCGAAGGCGCCGGGATGCTCGATGGTCAGGTAGCTGATGCAGCGCCGCGCGTCGATCTGTCGCGGCCCGACGAGCGCGCCGGTCGGGCATCCGACGAGGCAGCGCGTGCAGGAACCGCAATTCGTCCGCACCGGTTCGTCGGCCGGCAGCTCGGCGCTCGACAGGATGGCGCCGAGGAAGACCCACGAGCCGGCGCGGGCATGCGTGAGCAGGTTCGTGTTCTTGCCGATCCATCCCAGGCCCGCCCGTGCCGCCAAGGCACGCTCGGCCAGCGGGCGGTCGTCGACGAAGGCGACGTCGTTGCTGTCGACGCCTGCACTTCGGAGATCGGCGGCCAACGCCTCGAGCCGGGTGCGGAGGGCCGCGTGGTAGTCGGTGCCGATGGCGTAGCGCGCGATCCTCCCGGTGGGCTCGGTTGGCGACGCCGCCAGAAGCGGAGCAAGTGCCTGCCGCAACGCGTCCGGCGCCGGGTCCCAGGTCGCGCGATCGGCGCCGGCGTACGGCGCGGCCACGACGATGACCGACTCCGCGCGTGGGTCGTGGGATCGTGGATCCGTCGCGACCTGGGGGCGCGCGCCGCCCATCCAGCCCATGGTTCCCATCCGGCCGGCGGCGACGCTCGCCTCCATCCGGCGCCGATCCTCGGGCAACGGCTCGGCTGAGGCCACGCCCAGCAGCTCGAGGCCGTGACGGGCGGAGAGCGACGCGAGGGCGTGCCGATCCATGCGGCCAGCATAGGGTGTGATCCGTCGCTGTGGACCGGGGGCTGCTGGGACGTGCACCGTGTTCACGCAACCGCCACGCAACCCGCCGTTGGCCTGATTCCCATGGCTCGTACCTGCACCCTGTGCACATTTCAGCCTTCGAACGGCCGTGCGAAGGCCTTCGGTGGCCGTTGCGTTCACCTCATGCACACGGGCGGGTGGGTCGCGCTCCCTGGTGGCCGTTGGATGCACCACCCGCACATCTCCGAGCCACGTCGGCTCAGCGCATGCACCCCATGCACGCCCGCGGCGGGGCCGGGTGTCGCTACGAGTCGCGGCGCCGGACGACGAACGGAGGCGGT
>DASUFJ010000073.1:0-56686 GCA_036274575.1 Candidatus Limnocylindria bacterium | reverse complement strand
ACACGGAGGCGACCGTCAGCAAACGGCTCGCGGTTTACCTTGAGCAGACGGCGCCGGTCGCCGATTACTACCGGCAGAACGGTGTGCTGAAGCGGGTGGACGGCATGGGCACGGTCGCTGAGGTCGCCGCCCGGATCGACGAGAATCTCAAGGCCGGCACCGACGCGTAAGGTCTGCCGGTGTTGACGAAAGAGCAGGTAATGTATATCTACCGGCACGAATTCTGCACTTGTTGGATGTGCGGTGCCGGTGAACCAGGAATGGAGAACCGGGGCCGTTGTCTGCGTTTCCCGGAAGTCTCTGCAGGATGATGAAATTTCGGCCGCGTTAAGCGGCCGGCAGAAGGAGAAGCGGCCTTGGCCCGTATCGCAGGCGTCAACATCCCGACCAACAAGCGCGTCATTGTCGCGCTTCAGTACATCCATGGCATTGGCCCGGCGAAGGCTAGGGAGATCATGGACAAGGTGAGCATTCCCGACGCGCGCCGGGTGAACGAGCTTTCGGATTCCGAGGTGCTCCAGATCCGCGAGGCGATCGACCGCGATTATATCGTTGAGGGCGATCTCCGGCGCGAAGTCGCGATGAACATCAAGCGGCTGATGGACCTCGGCTGCTACCGGGGCCTGCGGCACCGCAAGGGGCTCCCCGTGCGCGGGCAGCGCACGCACACGAACGCGCGCACCCGCAAGGGACCCCGCAAGGGCATGCTGCGCAAGAAGCCGACCACCACGGGCCCGTCGAAGCCGTAGGGATAACGACCAATGTCGAAGCCCAAGCAGAAGAAGAAGGTCAAGAAGAACATCCAGAGCGGGATCGCCCACATCCAGTCGACGTTCAACAACACGATCGTCACGATCACCGATACCACCGGCAACGTCATCAGCTGGGGGAGCGCGGGTCTCGTCGGGTTCAAGGGCTCGCGCAAGAGCACCCCGTACGCCGCGGCCCAGACCGCCGATCTCGCCGCGCGCCGCGCGATGGAGCACGGCATGCGCCAGATCGAGGTCTTCGTCAAGGGCCCCGGAGGGGGTCGCGAGCAGGCGATCCGCTCGCTCCAGGCCGCCGGCCTCGAGGTGACCGCCATCACCGACGTCACGCCGATCCCGCACAACGGCTGCCGGCCGCCGAAGCGGCGGAGGGTCTGAGATGGCCCGATACACCGATTCGGTCTGTCGCATCTGCCGTCGCGAGGGCCTGAAGCTCTTCCTGAAGGGGAGCCGCTGCTACAGCCGCAAGTGCTCCTTCGAGCGCCGCAGCACCCCGCCGGGCATGAACACGATGCGCCGCCGCAAGGTCAGCGAGTACGGCCTCCAGCTCCGCGAGAAGCAGAAGGTCCGCAAGAGCTACTCCGTCCTCGAGCGCCAGTTCCGCAACTACTTCAAGGCGGCGGACCGGCGCAAGGGGATCACCGGCGAGAACCTCCTGCGCCTGCTCGAGATGCGGCTCGACAACGTCGTGTACCGCATGGGCTTCGCCTCGAGCCGCGCTCAGGCGCGCCAGCTCGTGGCGCACGGCCACTTCGCAGTCAACGGCCGGCCGACGAACGTCCCCAGCTTCGGCACGAAGGTCGGCGACCGCGTCGAGGTGCGCGAGAGCCGACGCAGCCGCGAATACTTCAAGACCGCCTCCGAGACCATGAAGGCGGCCCAGATCCCCGAGTGGGTGAGCGTCGACCCGTCGAAGCTGTCGGGCACCGTTCTCTCAGAACCGGCGCGCGAGCAGATGCCGCTCGAGTTCAACGAGCAGCTCGTCGTCGAGTACTACTCGCGCTAGGAGTCACTTCTCTCTCATGATCGAACTCGAGACCCCGCAGCAGCACGAGCAGCCCGTTCCCTCGCCGCGCATCGAAGAGGTGTCGGCGGAGGGCAACCTCAGCTCGTTCGAGGTCAGCCCGCTCCAGGAGGGCTATGGCGTCACGCTGGGCAACGCCCTGCGTCGCGTCCTTCTCAGCTCCCTCGAGGGGGCGGCCGTCACCAGCATCCAGATCGCCGGCGTCTTCCATGAGTTCAGCACGATCGAGAACGTCAAGGAGGACGTCACCCAGATCGTGCTGAACGTGAAGAAGCTCCGCCTCCGCTCCTTCGCGCGCCACGCGCTGACCCTGAAGCTCGTCAAGCGCGGCGCAGGCCCGGTCACCGCCGCCGACATCAGCGAGTCCGCGGACGTCGAGATCGTCAACCCCGATCTCGTCCTCCTCACCCTCGACTCGGATTCCGGGTCGATCGAGATGGACCTCACCGTCGAGACCGGAATGGGCTATCGGCCGGCGGAGCACACCGAGGAGATGCCGATCGGCGTCGTCCCGGTCGACGCGATCTTCTCCCCGGTGCGCCGCGTGAACTACCAGGTCGAGAAGACCCGCGTCGGGCAGATGACGAACTTCGACAAGCTCATGCTCGAGATCGAGACCGACGGCACGACGACCGCGCAGGCGGCGCTGAGCCAGGCGGCCGACATCCTCGTCCGTGAGTTCGGCCGGTTCGCCGAGATCGGCCGCCCCGCCATGGCCTCGGCCGACGAGGCCCCGATTGCGCCGAGCGCGAACCTGCTCGATGCGCCGATCGAGGAGCTCGACCTGCCGATGCGGGCCTACAACTCGCTCAAGCGCAACTCGATCACGAAGATCGGCCAGGTCCTGTCGCTCTCCGACGAAGAGTTCCTGCGCATGCGGAACTTCGGCCAGAAGAGCCTTGACGAGCTCAAGGAGCGCCTCGCGCTCCGCGGCTTCATCAGCCCCGATGCGACCTCGATGAGCACCGACGAGTCGGACCTTCCGGCATCCGCGGAGCTCGACGAGGCGGCCGCCGCCGAGCTCGACCGGGAGGCCTAGTCCAGTGCCGCACCGGATCGCCGGCCGCAAGCTCAGCCGCCCGCACGCGCACCGGATGTCGATGCTCGGCAACCTCGCGGTGTCCGTGATCCGCTACGAGAAGGTGCGGACGACCGAGGCGAAGGCGAAGGAGGTCCGCGGCGTCGTCGACGGCATGATCACCCTCGCCAAGCGTGGCGACCTCCATGCGCGCCGGCAGCTCGTCAGTCGCATGCCGCACGAGCCCCTCATCGTCGAGAAGCTGATGGGCGAGATCGCCGAGAAGTACGCCGACCGTAGCTCCGGGTTCACCCGGATCATCAAGCTCGGCCAGCGCCCCGGCGACGCGGCATCCATGGTCCAGATCGAGCTCGTCTGAGACGGACGGGCGCCAACAGAACACCGATCACACTGATGGCCGCAACCGCGCAGCGATGCGCCCGAGCGGTCATCGAGTACGACGGGACGGCCTTCGCCGGCTCGCAGGTCCAGCCGAACGCTCGGACCGTGCAGGGGGAGCTGGAGGGGGCGCTTAACAGGCTGATCGGCGGGCGGACGCGAGTCCGGCTCGCCGGGCGAACCGATGCCGGGGTCCATGCCGCCGGCCAGGTCGTGGCGTTCTGCGTGCCGCGGGTGCTCCCGCGGGGCGGCGGGCTCCCCGAGCTGCGCCGCCGGCTGAACGCCGCGCTGCCACCGGACCTCGTCGTGCGCTCGCTGCGTGCGGCGCCCGACGGCTTCGACCCGCGGCGCGACGCGCGCTGGCGGGTCTATCGATACCGGGTCCTCATGAACGGGACCCGGCGGCCGCTGGAGCGGTATCGGACGCTCGAGATCGACGACGGGCTCGACGTTGGCGCCATGCAGGCGGCGGCGGCGCGGATGCTGGGCGAGCGCGACTTCGGATCGCTCGGGAGCCACGCGACGGGCAGCACGGTTCGCCACCTCGCCGAGGCGTCGGTGCGCCGGAGCGGGGACCTCGTCGAGATCCGGGTCACCGCCAACGCGTTCCTGCGCCGCATGGTCCGCAGCCTCGTCGCCCTCCTCCTGGAGGTCGGACGGGGGCGGATGGCGCCGGAGCAGGTCGACGGCGTGCTCACGAGCCCGCGCCGTGCCCTCCACGGGAGGGCCGTGCCGGCACGCGGGCTCACCCTCGAGCGCATCATCTACGAGTCAGCCACCAACCGAACGACAACCACGTCGGCGCCGAGGCGCCGCAGCAACGACAGGACCGGAGAGCAGGGAACGTGAAGACCTACGCCGTCAAGGCGAGCGAGATCGAGCGCACCTGGTGGGTCGTGGACGCGACCGACCAGACCCTCGGCCGGCTGGCGACGCGGATCGCCACCCTGCTGGAGGGCAAGCACAAGCCGATCTACTCGCCCCATCTGGACACCGGGGACCACGTCGTGGTCCTCAATGCCGCGAGGATCCGCGTCACGGGCGACAAGCTGCGCCAGAAGAGCTACTTCCGGCACAGCAACTACCCCGGCGGGCTGCGCGAGGAGAGCCTCGGCGCGCTGCTCGAGCGAAAGCCGGAGCTCGTCATCGAGCGGGCGGTGAAGGGGATGCTGCCCCAGAACCGGCTCGGCCGGGCGATGTTCCGCAAGCTGAAGGTGTACGCCGGCGCGGATCATCCGCACCAGGCGCAGCAGCCAGTCGCAGTGGAGCTGTAGGAACCCATGAGCACGAACTACGTCTACGGCACCGGTCGGCGCAAGACCGCCGTCGCGCGCGTCCGCCTGCTGCCCGGCGACGGGTCGATCGTCGTCAACGGCAAGCCGTCCGCCGAGTACTTCGGAGGGGCCGCGCCGGAGGGCTCGCTTCTCCTCCCCTTCCGCGTCACCGAGACGGAGGGCCGCTACTCCGCCAGCGTCCTCGTCGCCGGCGGCGGCGTCTCCGGCCAGGTCGGCGCCATTCGTCACGGCATCGCCCGCGCGCTGCTGACCGCCCACCCGGACG
The DNA here is from genome assembly GCA_036274575.1 of Candidatus Limnocylindria bacterium. GTDB lineage: Bacteria > Chloroflexota > Limnocylindria > QHBO01 > QHBO01 > JACDBZ01. The sequence continues at coordinate 51,918 of DASUFJ010000073.1, read as the reverse complement.
CCCGCATGGCGCTGCGGGAGGCGGGTCTCCTGACCCGCGATCCACGGGCCAAGGAGCGCAAGAAGTACGGCCTCAAGCGTGCCCGCAAGGCACCGCAGTACACCAAGCGCTAGCGTCAGAGGACCCATGAGCACCAGGTCGCCCCGGCGGGAACGCCGGGGCGCTTTGGTACCATCGAGCGGACAGGCCGCACGTATGCAGGCACACTCCACATCGTGATCGACGCGTTCCGAGAGTTCTTCGACACGTACCTCGCGGGCAGCTGGACGTCGATCATCGACATCCTGCTGGTCGCGGTCGTCATCTACTGGCTGTTCATCCTCATCCGCGGCACGCGCGCGGTGCGGATCGTCATCGGCCTCTCGATCCTCTACCTCGTCTACCTCGCAGCCGTCTTCTTCGGCCTCAAGCTCCTCACCACGCTCATGGAGACGGCCGCGGTCGTCGGCCTCTTCGCGGTCGTCGTCGTCTTCCAGCCGGAGCTGCGACGGGCGCTGGAGCAGATCGGCCGCATCGGCTCCGTCAACCGCTTCTTCGTGAGCAGCGAGGTCGCGAGCGCCGAGCGCGTCGCCAAGGAGATCAGCCGAGCCGCGCGAATCCTGGCCGGGTCGCGCCACGGGGCGCTCATCGCGCTCGAGCGCGAGACCGGCCTCCAGGACCTCGCGACGGAGTCCGGGGTTCCCGTCCACGCCGACCTTCGCGCCGAGCTGCTCGTCACGATCTTCTACCGGGGCACGGCGCTCCACGATGGCGCGGTCATCGTCTCCGGAGAGCGCATCACATCGGCCGGCGTCCTCCTGCCGATGAGCCAGACGGCGCTCGACTCCGAGCGGTACGGCACGCGCCACCGGGCGGCCATCGGCATCAGCGAGCAGACCGATGCGGTCGTCGTCGTGGTCAGCGAGGAGACCGGCTCCATCAGCCTCGTCGTCCGCGGCCGCATCGAGCGCAACCTCACCGAGGACCAGCTGCGACGACGACTCTTCAACCTCATCCGGCCGCAGGCACCGCGACGGGCGATGCCGTTCCTGCGGCGCTCGATGGACGGGCGCTGGCATCTCGGCGGCGACGAGGAGAGCACGGAGCCCATCGATCCGGAGGCGCGCGTCGTCTCGGGCAGCGCCGCCGACAGCGGCCCCGTGAGGCGCTGAGACTTGGGCATCCTGACGCGCAACTGGCACCTCAAGCTGTCGGCCGTGCTCCTCTCGACAGTGCTCTACACCGGCCTGGTCTTCTCCGGCTCCTTCTCCGACGCCTCGATCCAGGTCCGCGTCGAACAGGCCAACGTCTCGCCCGACACGTTCGTCCTCACCGGTGACCTTGGCCTCGTCGAGATCACCTATCGAGCGGCGAACGACATCCAGTCCGGCGTCACCGCCGCCGACTTCGTGGCGCGCGTCGACCTATCCGGCTACGACATGGAGCAGGCGCCCGACCCGCAACAGCTGCCGGTGGAGGCCTCGAGCCTGCGCGACGGGATCGAGGTCCTCTCCGTCGAGCCGAACGCCGTGCGCGTCGAGGTCGACCGCATCGAGGTGCGCACGGTCCCTGTCGAGGTCGAGCCCGGACCGATCCCCGACGGACTGGAGATCGGCGAGCCGGTCGTGAGCGACGAGGAGGTACAGGTCCGCGGCCCTGCGTCGGTCGTCAACCAGATCGATCGTGCCCAGGCGCTCGTCGACATTCCCGCCTCGGGCATCGACGTCAACGTCGCGGTCGACCTCAGCCTCGTCGATGTCGAGGGCCAGCCGGTGGGGACCGGCATGGTCGACGCGGAGCCCGAGACCGTATCGGTCCAGATCGACGTGCGCGCCGTGGAGACCGAGACCACCGTCGCCATCCGGCCCGACGTCGAGGCCGGCACGCCGGCGCCAGGCTTCGCCCTCGACGCCCTCAGCGTCGATCCGGCAAGCGTCACCATCGTCGGCCTCCCCGAGGTGCTGGCCGAGGTGGACGCCGTGCTGACCGAGCCGATCAGCATTGACGGGGCCTCGAGCGACCAGAGCTTCGACGTCGAGCTCGTCCTGCCCGAGGGAGCCAGCCTCGCCGCGGGCGAGCCGTCGACCGTGACGGTGACGGCCACGATCGTGCCGTCGGTCTCGAGCCGCACCTTCGTCGTCGGCGTCGTGTGCCAGAACTCGGGGGACAACGAGTGCGTGCCGCGAATCGATCAGCTGTCGATCACCCTCTCCGGCGACGGCGCGGCGCTCGACGGGCTCGCCGCGGCCGACATCACGCCGGTCGTCGACGCGAGCGGCCTCGATCCCGGGAGCTACTCGCTGACGCCTGCGGTCTCCGGGCTCCCCGAGGGCGTCTCTCTGGTCGGCATCAGCCCCAGCTCGGTTCCGGTCACCATCACGGCACCCGCGCCCACGCCGTCCCCGGCGCCGTAGGAGATGGCGGGGCGGTTCGGGACGGACGGAATCCGCGGGCCGGTGGGGTCGCTCGTCGACGACCGGCTCGCCCTCGCCCTGGGACGGGCGGTCGGGCATCACCTGGCCGCGGACGGCCGGAGCGTGCTGCTGGGCCGTGACACGCGTCGCTCGGGCGAGATGCTGAGCGCCGCGCTCGCCGCCGGCCTCGCCGGCAGTGGGGCGGACGTGGTCGACCTGGGGATCGTGACGACCCCGTGCCTCGTGCACGCCAGCACCGATGACCGCCACGCTGCCGGGATCATGGTCTCCGCCTCGCACAACCCGGCGCCCGACAACGGCCTGAAGGTCGTCGTCGACGGGCGCAAGGCCACCGATGAGATCGAGGCCGAGCTGGACCGGCTCATCGACGACGGTTCGGTAATCGCGCCACGCGCCAACTCCGAGCTCGGACGGATTCGCACCGATCGCGAGCCGGTCGAGGCCTACGCGCGCCTCCTGCGCGAGGTGGCCGGGGAAACCTTCGCCGGCCTGCGCGTCGCCATCGACTGCGCCAACGGATCTGCGAGCACCATTGCTCCGGGGCTGTTCCGCGGACTGGGGGCCGAGGTCACCGTCCTCTTCGACGCCCCGAACGGGGTCAACATCAACGACGGCTGCGGCTCCACGCACCCCGAGCGGCTGGCGGAGACGGTCGCCGCCGCCGGCCTCGACCTCGGCCTCGCCTTCGACGGCGACGCCGATCGGCTCATCGCCATCGACGAGCGCGGCGAGATCGCGGATGGCGACGCGGTGATGGGGATCTGCGCCCTCGAGCGGCTGGCCTCGGGCACCCTGCGCAACGGCCTGCTGGTGGCCACCGTCATGAGCAACGGCGGCCTGGAGCGCGCCGTCGTCGAGGCGGGAGGCAGGATGATTCGTACGCCGGTCGGGGATCGGCACGTGTTCGAGGCGATGGAGCGCAGCGACGCGGTGCTCGGTGGCGAGCAGTCCGGCCACATCATCTTCCGCGACCGCGCCACGACCGGCGATGGGCTGCTCACCGCCATCGAGCTGGTCCGATCCATCCGAGCGGCCGGTCGCCCGCTCTCCGAGCTGGCCTCGCGGATCCCGAGGCTCCCGCAGGTGGTGATAAACTCAGCCGTCCGCCGCCGCGACGACTGGGGACAGGATCGCGAGTTCATGGCCGCCGTCGAGCGCGCCACGCAGCAGATGGGGGATCGCGGACGAGTGCTCGTCCGCCCGTCCGGCACCGAGCCAACGATCAGGATCATGGTCGAGGGTGACGATGCCGGCGAGATCGACCGAATCGCCCGCGAGCTCGCCACGCTCGCCGAGGCACGTCTTAGCTAGCGCCGCCACTGCGGCGAGGAGGGCACATGTGCGGCATCGTCGGCTACGTCGGGCCGCGTGACGCGGCGCCGATCCTGATCGAGGGCCTGCGCCGCCTCGAGTACCGCGGCTACGACTCGGCCGGCATCGCCGTGGTCACCGACGGCGGCGAGGTCTTCATCGAGAAGAAGGCCGGCAAGCTCAGCAACCTGACCGAGCAGCTGAACGGCGGCGCCCCGGCCGGGCATCCCGGCATCGGTCACACGCGCTGGGCGACCCACGGCCGCCCGAACGACGCGAACGCCCATCCCCACGCCGACTGCACCGGCCACCTCGCGCTCATCCACAACGGGATCATCGAGAACTACGCCGAGATCAAGTCCCGGCTGGTCGCGCAGGGCCATCGATTCGCCTCGGAGACCGATACCGAGGTGCTCGCCCACCTCATCGAGACGAAGTACAGCGGCGACCTCGTCGAGGCCGTCCGCCTGGCCCTGAACGAGGTGCGCGGCGCCTACGCCATCGGCGTCATGCACACCGATCACCCCGACCGGATCGTCGGCGCCCGGATGAACGTGCCGCTCATCGTGGGCCTCGGCAACGGCGAGGGCTTCCTGGCGAGCGACGTGCCCGCCATCCTTGAGCACACCAAGAACGTCGTCGTCCTCCACGAGGGCGACATCGCCGACGTGACCCCGCAGGGGACGCGGATCGTGTCCCTGGAGGGGACCGAGGTCGACCGCGACGTGACCGAGATCCACTGGAACATCGAGGCCGCCGAGAAGGGCGGCTTCCCGCACTTCACGCTCAAGGAGATCTACGAGCAGCCGCACGCCATCCAGGAGTGCCTCCGTGGCCGTGTCGACGCGGCCGGCGCCGTCACGCTGCCGGAGCTGGACGCCATCGAGGATCGGCTGCGCGAGGTGCAGCGGGTCTACATTGTCGGGTGCGGGACCGCCAGCTATGCGGCCCAGGTGGCGGCGTACCTGATCCAGGACTGGGCGGGCCTGCCCGCCACGATGCAGGTCGGCTCGGAGATGCGCTACGGGCCGCCACCGATCGACGAGAAGACGCTCGTCATCGGCGTCAGCCAGTCGGGCGAGACGGCGGACACCCTGGCGCCGCTCAAGCTTGCCGAGGAGCGTGGCGCGACCGTGGTGGTCGTCACGAACGTCGTGGGCAGCGCGATCACGCGCGAGGCCGACGCGGTCTGCTACCTCCAGGCGGGCCCCGAGATCGCCGTGGCCAGCACGAAGGCCTTCGTGACGCAGGTGCTGCTGCTCCAGATGATCGCGCTCCACCTCGCGCGCCTCCGCGGCACGCTCAGCGACAGCAAGCTCCGGACGTTCGGCCAGGCGCTGCGCAGCCTGCCACGGCTGGCGGCCGAGACGCTGCGACTCGCCCCCCAGATCAAGAAGCTCGCCCAGCAGTACGCGGGCGTCCGCGACTTCATCTACATCGGCCGCGGCGTCGGCTTCCCGATCGCCATGGAGGGCGCGCTGAAGCTCAAGGAGCTGAGCTACGTCCACGCGGAGGGATACGCCGCCGGCGAGCTGAAGCACGGGCCGATCGCGCTCCTGGACCCGGAGACGCCGCTCGTGGCGATCGCGACCGCGGGCGCGGTGTACGAGAAGGTCGTGAGCAACGTCGCAGAGGCGCGGGCCCGCTCGGCGCCGATCATCGCGATCGCCACCGAGGGAGACGACCAGATCGACCATTACGCCCACGACGTCATCTACGTGCCGGAGACGCCGGAGCCGATCAGCCCGGTCATCGCCGTGCTCCCGCTCCAGCTCCTCGCTTACGAGGTCGCCGTGGCACGAGGAACCGATGTCGACCAGCCCCGAAACCTCGCGAAATCGGTGACAGTCGAGTAGCGCTCTGTCACGATCCCGCCCATGAGCCGTCACGAGGTGGGGATCGACCTCATCGACATCGATCGGATCGTCCGCGTGCTCGGGCGGTTCCCGGATCGGTTCCGCCAGCGCGTGCTCACCGACCGCGAACGGCGCTACGTGGGCCGCAAGGTCGAGCGCCTGGCGGGTCGCTGGGCGGCGAAGGAGGCGATCAGCAAGGTCCTCGGCCTCGGGGTGCGCGGCGTCGGCTGGCGCGAGATCGAGATCCTGCCCAATCCGGCCGGGGCGCCGCAGGTGCTCCTCCACGGCCGCGCGGCTCGGCGCGCCGACTGGATGGATCTGGACGAGGTGACAGTCTCGATCAGCCACGAGCGGCACATGGCCGTGGCGGTCGCCGTGGCCCACCGGCGGCACGACTAGCGAAGATGGCGACGGCGCGATCGATCACACAGCGCTGGGTGGCACGGAACCTCCCCCCGCGGCCCGAGCGCGCCCACAAGGGCGATTTCGGCCGGGTCCTCGTCGTCGCCGGCTCGCTCGAGTATCCCGGCGCCGCGGTCCTGGCCGCGCTGGGAGCGATGCGCGCCGGGGCCGGGGTGGTCCGCGTCGCGACCGCCGACTCGGTGGCGGCCCGGCTGGCCGGAACCGTCCCTGAGCTGACGTGGATGGCGCTCGACGAGGAGGCTCCGGGCCTGATCGCCCCTGGAGGCTGGCGACGCGTCACGACCGAGGCCCGGAACTACGATGCGCTGGTCATCGGCCCCGGGCTCGGCAGGCAGCCGGCGACGCAACGCCGCACGCGGCAGCTCATCGGCGCGGCCGGGCTCCCGATGGTCGTCGACGCCGACGGTCTCAACGCGCTCGCCACCGACGCCCGCTGGTGGCGATCGCTTCGGGCGCCACTCGTCCTCACCCCGCACCCCGGCGAGTTCGCACGGCTCGCCGGCTCCGCGCCCGACTCGGGCGATGACGACGGGCGCGCCTCCGCGGTCGCGGAGGCGGCGACGCTCTGGGAGCAGGTCGTGGTCCTGAAGGGGGCACGAACCGTCGTCGCCGAACCGGGCGGCGACGTGTATCGCGCTGACGTCGCGACGCCGGCCCTCGCCACCGCCGGGAGCGGCGACGTCCTCTCCGGCGTCATCGGCGCGTTTCTCGCTGCCGGCGCCGCCCCCATTGCCGCGGCGGCCTGTGGGGTCGCGGTGCACGGCGCCGCCGGGCTCATCGCCGCCGATCGCATCGGCTCGGCCGGTGTGATGGCCCGCGACGTCGCCAACCTCCTTCCGCAGGCGATCGGCAAGCTCCGCGGCGATAGCACCGAATGACGGGAGCGCACAGCCCGCACCGGGCGTGGGTCGAGGTCGACCACGGCGCGATTCGCGGCAACCTGGCGGCGATCCGCCGCATGGCGCCGGACGTCGGGGTCATCGGCGTCGTCAAGGCGAACGCCTACGGCCACGGGGACGTTGCCGTGGCGCGCACGCTCGTCGGCGAGGGTGTCGAGCGGCTGGCGGTCGCCACGGTCGACGAGGGGATGCGGCTGCGCGCGGCGGGGATCCGGGCACCGACGATCGTGCTGTGGGGGATCGGTCCGGACGAGGCAGCGGTCGTCGCCCAGGCGGACCTCGAGCCGATCGTCTACGACGAGCGCTCGCTCGACCTGCTGGAGGCGGCGCCTTCCGACGCGCCGATCGCCGTGCACCTCAAGATCGACACCGGGCTCGGCCGGCAGGGAGCGGAGCCGGAGCTGGCGCTGTCGCTGGCCGCGCGCATCGCTCGCAGCCGCCGTCTGCGCCTGACAGGCACCATGAGCCACCTTGCCGTCCCCGGCGAGGACGACGCTTACACCGAGGTTCAGCTGCTGCGCCTGGCGCGGACGATCGACGCGATGCGCTCCTCGGGCATCGACCCCGGGCTGGTGCACGTCAGCGCCACCGGCGGAATCCTTGCCGGCCGTGTGCCGTTCGCAGGCGCCGTTCGTCCCGGCATCGCACTCTATGGGCTCCTGCCGGGCTGGGCGTCTGATCGCGACGCCGGACTCACGCCGGCGCTGAGCCTCAAGGCGCTGCCGCTGCGCGTCTTCGACCTCGAGGCCGGCGAGGCGATCGGCTACGGGCTCCGCTTCCGCGCGAAGGAGGGCACTCGCATCGCGACGCTGGGGATCGGCTACGGAGACGGCTGGCCCAGGGCTCACGCCAACAACGGCTGGGCCCTGGTCCGGGGGCAGCGCGTGCCGATCGTTGGAGCCGTCAGCATGGACGGCCTGACCGTCGATGTCGGCGGAGTGGCTGGTGTAACCTACGACGAGGAGTTCGTGCTCATCGGCGAGCAGGGGAACGGCCGCATCACGGCCGACGAGGTCGCCGACGAGCGGCGGACGATCAACTACGAGGTCACGACCGCGCTTCGAGAGCGGCTGCCGCGCCTCCATCTCGGCGCAGACTGAGGCACGCTCGCGGCAGGGGCACGATGGCAGCACCGATCGAGATCGACGTCTGGCAGGGGGAGATCGCGGAGCTCGAGGTCGACGCGCTGGTCGTCGGCGCGACCGAGTCGCTCTTCATGACGGCCGGAACGGCGGCATCGGTCAAGCGCGCCGGTGGAGACGAGATCGAGTGGGCGGCGGTCGAACAGGGGCCCATCGCACCCGGGAACGCCGTCGTCACCGGCGGTGGACGGCTGGCGGCTCCCTATGTCATCCACGCCGTGGCCGTCGGCCACGATCGGGTCCCTGATCCGGCGGCGCTGGCGGCGGCGACCCGGGCGGTGCTCGCCGTCGCGGAGCCGCTCCAGCTGCGTCGCATCGCCCTGACGCCCCTGGGCGTCGAGACCGGCGCCTTCAGCGCCGAGGAATCGGCCGGGATCATCGTTCCCATCCTGCGCGAGGAGAGCCCGGCTCCGATCGAATCGGTCGTGCTGGCGACCGCACACGCTCAGGACGTCCCCGCGCTGCTTGACGCGGTCCAGGCCGCCGATGCGGGAGCATCAGTGCCGTGAGGTCCCGACCCGAGCGACGCGTGGCGGAAGAGCTCGACCGTCGCGGCCTCGCCGCGCCGGCCGCGCTCCTCGTCGACGCCCATCGTCCGCTTGCGCCCCTCATCGGTGACCTCGCGGCCGCGGTCGGCCCGCTCTTCAGCGCGCTGCTCGGCCGCCAGGCGGATGACGTGCGCAGCATCGCCGAGGACCCCGACGGCCTCGACCGCCTCACCGAAGAGCTGAGGAAGACGAGTGCCGACGCCGGCTGAGCTCGTCGGCCGGTTCGTTGAGTTCGTCGGGGACATGCTCGGCGCGTCGTCGCTGCGCTTCGGCATCGGCCCAACCCTCGTGGTGCTTGCCGTCCTCCTCGTCTTCCTCCAGCTCGTCGCCCGCCCCATCAGTCGGTGGACGACGTCCGACGCCGGTGGCCTCGTCGGCATCGGCCGCGCCATGGCGCTCGCGGCAGAGGCTGGGACCGATGCGGTGGTCTCGCTCGGCACGGCGGGGATCGCCCGGACGACGGATGCCTTCGGGCGCCTTCAGACGCTCGCCGCGCTCCCGGTCCTCGGCCACGTGGCACGCGCCGCCGCCCGCAGCGGCGTCCCGCTCCGCGTGCTGACGAACGACCCGCTCACCGCGGTCATCGCCGGATCCGCCCTCGACGCCGCGCACGAGTCCACGGGGACCACCGAACGGCTCGGACGCTCGCGTGTCGTGATGGTCGGCGAGGGTCGGCCGGCAGCGGCCGGGCTCGTGATGACGACCCGCGCTCGGCCCGCCGCAGCCATCGCCATGGGCAGCCTCCGGGAGGAGGCCACGCTCCACCTCGACGGGCTGCGCCACCGTGCCGGCTCGCTGTCGTCCGGCACCGCCGAGGCGTCGCAGGCGCCATCGGTCCTTCTGGCGGGCGGGGGAAGCCTCATCGGTCCCGAGCTCTTCCAGGCCCCCGCCGACCTGCGGGCCGACGTCTACGAGCGCACCACGGTCATCGCGGCGAACCGACTCATCGTCGCCGCGCTCACCATCCTCGTGGCTGGGAGCATCCTCTCCCTGGCGGGCGTCATCGACCCGCACGACCTGCTGCTCGGCGTGGGGCGCCCGTGAGGCGAGCGACGGTCCCGGCGATCGTCATCGTCGTCGGGGTCCTCCTCCTCGTCGACCTCCTCGTCGTCAACGAATCGCTCGGGCGCCTGGCCGAGGTCGCGGTCAACGCCGTCATCCTCGTCGCCGCCGGCGCAGCACTGGCGGCGGCCGCCGCGCTGGCAGTGCGCCGAGCCGGCGACTTGTGGCGCCGGCGAGGGGATCCAGTCGGCGCCGTGATGGTGCTGGTCGGGATCGGCGCGATGCTCCTCGCCGGGCTTCGCCCGGGCTCCTCGGGCGCCACCGACCCCGCGGTGCGGTGGCTCATCGCCGCGCTCCTCGTCCCGATCGCCGCGACGCTGTTCGGCCTCCTCTTCTTCACGACGATTGCCGCCGCGCGCCGCTCCGTCGCCGGTCGCGGGCGGCAGGCACTCGTCCTGGTGGGCGCGGCCGCGCTCATGCTCATCCTCCTTCTCCCCCTCGGCGGGGTGGCGGGCGAGCGCATGTCCGCCGCTGCGTCCTGGACACTCGAGGTGCCGATCGCCGCGGTCCTCCGCGGCATCCTCCTCGGCGTGGCGATCCTGGTCGCCGTGGCGGCCGCCCGCACCATGCTCGGCGTGGGCTCCGCCGATGAGTGAGCGAAGCGAGATCCTCAACCGCCTCGCACCGCTCGCTCTCCTGCTGCTCCTGGCGGCCGCGGTTCTGCTGCCGATCGACGCGGGCCTCCCTCTCGCGAACGCCGATGCATCGGCTGCGCAGCGGATGACGGAGGGCCTCGATACGCTGCCCGACAGCCCGACCGTCCTCGTCGGCTTCGATCCGGACCTGGGGACCTACGCCGAGATCCGGCCGACGGTGCGCACCCTGCTCGCCGACCTCCTCGAGCGTGACGCCCGCCTCGACTTCATCAGCCTCACGCCGGAGGGGCGTGCCCTGGCCGTCACCGAGCTCGAGCGCCTCGCCGCCTCCGGTGTGAACGAGGAGCGCCTCGTCGACCTCGGGTTCATCCCGGGCGCCGAGGCCGCGCTGGTGAGCGTCGCCGACGCGCTGATGGCGGGCGAGCCGGCCCTCGGGCCCGGCGGGATGGAGGATGAGGCGCCGGCCCTCGCGCTGGTCATCGGCGGAAACGACCTCGGGCCGCGAAGCTGGGTCGAACAGGTCCAGGCGCGAGTCAGCGACCTCCGGATCGCCGCCGTGGTCCCCACGTCGCTGATCCCCGAGGCTCAGCCGTACGTGGATGGCGGCCAGCTCACGGCGCTCATCGCCACGCCGCGTGACGGGGCGACGTATCGTGAGGCCGCGGAGGTCGGCGACTTCGCGAGCGTCGCGGAGACCGGCGGACCATCGGTCGTCGCGGTCCTGGTGGGGATGCTTGCCGCACTCGTCGTGCTGGGCGCGGGAGTCGTCTCGCGCCTCGGCGAGCTCGGGCGTGGCAGTGGCGCCGGCGAGGCGTCGTGAGCGGGCTGGCGGGCACCGATGGCCTGGTGACCTGGATCGCGGCGCTCGTGACGCTCGTGGTCTTCGGCGGCCTGCTCGGCGAACGTCGTGTCTTCGGCTGGTCGCAGCACCTGCTTGCCGGTCTCGCGACCGGCCTCCTCGCGCTGCTCGCCATTCGGGAGCTCATCCTCCCGCGCGTGCTCGAGCCGCTCCTCGCCGAGCCAGCCGCCCGCGGCGACCTGTGGATCGGCCTTGGATTGGTCATGACGACGGCGGCCGCGCCATGGATTCCGCGCGCCGTGGCCGCGGTCCCGATCTCCGTCCTGGTCGGGTCGCTGGCCGCCTTCGCGCTCGGCGGGGCCGTCATCGGCACCCTGCTCCCGCAGCTCGCCGCCGCGGCCGCACGCCCCGAGGAGGGAGCCGTTGCCACGGTGGTCACCGCGGGCTCGGCCGCGATCACCGTCCTCGTCCTGTTCGGCTTCGTCCACGGGGCCGGCCGGGGCAGGCTCGTCGTCGGCGCCGCGGCCACCGGACGCTGGATCATGCTGGTCGGGCTGGGCGGATGGCTCGGCTACCTCATCCTCTCCCGCCTCGTCCTCCTCCTCGATCGCCTCGCCTTCCTCGTCGGCGACTGGCTGGGGCTCGGAGCATGATCGACGCCGACCTGCGGACCGAGCTCGCGATCCTCCTCGACGTGGGGTCGGCATGGGCGAAGGCCGGTGTGATCGGCCGGATCCGGGGCGACTGGCGCCTGATCGCCCACGCCGCGCAGCCGACGGCGTGGGGCTCGGCCGAGCTGCGGCGTGCCCTGATCGATCAGCTCGAGCGCTCCGGCGACCCGCGCCTCGTCGGCGCGTACGACGACATCCTGCGGGCCGCGAACCGAATCGAGTGCCACACCGCTCGCCGCGCAGGCCGTCTCGCGGTGGTCGCCGTCTCACGGGAGCTGTCGGGAAGCGCAGCCCGGCGTGCCGCCGAGGCGGCGGGCTGGGAGGTGGCCGAGCTCGTCACCCTCGACGATGGTCGGACGCTGGCCGAGCGCATCGCGACGCTCCAGGCCGTCGACGTCGATGCCTGGCTCGTCGCGGGTGGCTTCGAGAGCGCCGCCAGCCCGCGCGCGCTCGAGGCCGCGGGCCTGGTGGCGGCGACGCGCGCGACCGGAAATGGGCCGGTCGTGTGGGCCGGCACCTCGCGGCTGGCCGAGGAGGTCGTCGCGATGTTCGAGCCCGATGCGGCGACGGCGGTCGCGAGCCCGCGAGCCGATGCGCGCCACGAGAATCCGGACGCGTTGCGAGAGCACCTGCGGGAGCTGCGCGGGAGCGTCGTCCAGGAAGAGGAGGCGCATCTCGCATCGGTCGCCTTCCCGAGGGCCGTCGGCGAGCTCGGCCGGCGGGGCGCACTCCGCGTGCTCGCGGTCGACATCGGCGCGCGGGCCGCGATCGTCGCGCTCGGCGAGCCGGACGGAGCCGTCGCGATTCGGCTCCGTGCCGGAGGAGGGATCGCCGGCGTCGCCCGAACGGCGGGCGCCGCCGGCCGGGTGGCGCGCCTCGCCGGCGACGCGGGAGACGAGGCCGCGGTCGCCGACCTGCTGGAGACGATCCGCGCCCGCCCGGCCACGATGCCGGAGACGGCCGACGAGCTCGCGGCGACCCACGCCGCCGCGCGGGTGGCCATCGGATCGCTCGTCGAGGAGATGGGCATCGGGTCGGTCGACCTGGTCATCGGCGCCGGGCGCACGGTGGCCGGCGCGCCGCATCCGGGACAGGCGGCACGAATCCTCCTCGACGGGGTCAGGCCGATCGGCGTGAGCCAGCTTGCGATCGACGTCGCCTCCGTCCTCGGTCCGCTGGGGTCGCTGCCGGACGATGAGCTGGCCGAGGGTCTGGCGCTGCTGGGTGGCGATCTCCTCGCGCCGCTCGGCACCGCGGTCGTGACCCGCGGCGGCGAGGCCGGCGGCCCGGCGATGCGGGTGACCGCACATCGTCCCGGTTGGCCGGCTGTCGGTCCCATCCAGGTCCGCGTCGGCCAGATCCACGTCCTGCCGCTGCCGGCGGGCCAGACCGCCGAGCTGACGATCGAGCCGGCCACGGGCGTCAGCCTCGGCACGGCCAGGCGCTCGCCGCGCATCGAGGCCATGGCAACCGGTGGGGCGCTTGGCATCATCCTGGACGCCCGCGGCGTGCCGATCGCACTCCCACGGCGGGCCGACGACAGGCGCGCGGTCATCGCCGGCTGGCGCGACGCGCTTCAGCGCGAGGAGAGGGTGGTGGCGTGAGCGCCGTGCATCGGGTCCGCCTCCCGTCCGGCGCGGCGGTCGTCGTCGAGGTCGGCCGCTCAGTCGAGCCAGATGACACCCTCGCCACTCGACGTGCGGCTCACCGAGGGGCAAGCGTGCCGATCGCCGCGCGCCTGCGACGCTCGCCGGACCGGGTCGCGGAGATGCTCAGCGTCACCCCCGGCACGCAGGTCGAGGCCGGCGACAGTCTCGCCGATGACGGGCGCGGGCGCGTCGTCACGGCCCCGGAAACGGCGATCTTCCTCGGATATGACTCGAGCGACGGACGTGCGCTCATCGCGTCGCTCGGGGAGCCCGAGCCGATCCTCGGCCACGTTCGTGGCGAGGTCTCGGCCGTCGAGTCCGACGCCATCGAGATCCGGATCGCCGGCGCGCTGGTCGGCGGCGTCGGCGGATACGGGCGTGCCGTCCACGGACCGCTGAGCGTCGCCGTCGACGATCCGCTGGATGAGCTGCGGGCCGGCGCCATCGACGTCGGGTCCTCGGGACGGATCCTGGTCGGTGGCTCGCGCGCGTCTGCGGAAACGCTGACCCGGGCGCGCGCGATGGGCGTCGCGGGCATCGTGCTGGGCGGCATCCTCGACAAGGAGCTGCGCGACTTCGAGGCGACGCAGTCGCGTCGCCGGGAGGTGGGTGGCATCGGCGACGACTTCGCCGTGATCGTCCTCGAGGGCTATGGCAAGGTGGGGCTCGACGCCGACCTGTTCGGATGGTTCCAGCGCCATGACGGCCACATGGCCAGCCTCTTCGGCGCCGAAGCTCGCCTCTACGTCTACGAGGCCGGGCCGGTCCCGGCGCGCCGGACGCTGCCCCGGGCCGGTGATCGCGTGATCGCCCATCGGCGACCGCATGCCGGGGTTGGCGGCCGCCTCGTCCGCGTGCTCGAGTCGCTGCACGCCACGCCGGCCGGAGTCGCGGTCCGCTCAGGGCTGGTGCGCTTCGACGACGGCCGCAGCGCGATCGTGCCGCTGGCCAACCTCGAGGCCACCGAATCGCCCGCCGACTGACCGCCTGAGGGACCCTCGAACCGGCGAGCCGGCGCGGCTTCCTATACTTCCCCGCATGCGCCGCCCCACGACCATGAGCACCGCCCGCGGCACGGTGCGCAGCGACGATCCGGAGGCGACGCGCGCCATCGGCCGCGCGCTCGGCCGCGCCGCCGTTCCCGGGACCGTCCTGGCGCTCAGCGGGGAGCTCGGCGCCGGTAAGACGCAGCTTGCGAAGGGCGTGGCCGCCGGCCTCGGCGTGGAGAGCGTCGTGAACAGCCCGACCTTCGTGCTCATGAACGAGCATGTCGGCCGGCTGCGGCTGTTCCACGTCGACGCCTACCGCCTCGGCGACCCGGAGGAAGCGGCCGCGGCCGGGCTGCTCGACGACCGAGGAGCGGGCGGCGTGGTCGTCGTCGAGTGGGCCGATCGGCTCGACGGATGGCTGCCCGCGGAACGCCTCGACGTTCACATCGACTCGGTCGACGAGGAGCCGTCGTCGCGACGGCTGAGCTGGACCGCCCACGGCCAGGACCACGAGCGGCTGGCGGCGGCGATGGAGCGCGGACGATGATCGTCGCCTTCGACGGCGCGGCCACGGACCTGTCAGTGGCCATCGCCGAGCCGGACGGGTCGCTCATCGACGATGCCGCGTGGAGCTCCGCGCAGCGCCAGTCAGCCGAGCTCCTGCCACGGCTCATCGAGCTCCTGGCGGCGCACGGGCGGGAGATCGGTTCGACGACCGGCGTGGCGGTCGGCCTCGGTCCCGGCTCGTTCACCGGCCTTCGTGTCGCCATGGCGCTGGCGAAGGGCCTGGCCTTCGGCCTCGGGAAGCCGCTCGTCGGCATCCCCAGCCTCCAGGCGTGGCTCGCGGCCGAACCCTCGGCGTCCATCGCGCTCTCGCGGGCCGGAGCCCGCGAGGGGTACCTCCTCGCCCGAGACGGCAACGGTCCGCTCATCGCCGACCGTGACCGCATCGAGGAGCGCCTCGCCACCGAGCCGGTCGTTGCCCCGGGCGAGCTCGCGCTGGCCTTCGGCCTGCGGAATGCGACCCCGCCGCGGGCCGCGGCCGAGATGGCCCGCGCGGCAGCCGAGCGGCTGGCGAACGGCGACGCCGACAACCTGGCGCGGCTCGAGCCGCTCTACCTGCGCGCACCACGCGGCCTCTCGGACGAGACGCCCGGAGAGGTCCGATGGCTCTGACCGCCCGTGTCCTGGTGGAGGCCATGCGCCTCGACGACGTGGCGGCCGTCCACGAGATCGAGCGGCTCAGCTTCGCCACGCCCTGGCCGGCGTACGCCTTCGAGCAGGAGCTCCGCGGCAATCGGCTGGCGCGCTATGTGGTCGCGCGGGCCGGGGAGCGCGTCGTGGGGTTCGCCGGCGTGTGGCTCATGGTCGATGAGGCGCACATCACGACCTTCGGCGTCCATCCCGAATGGCGGCGCCAGGGAATCGGCCGGCAGCTCCTCCTCAATCTCCTGGATCTCGGTGGCGCACTCCGTGCGCGGCGGATGACGCTCGAGGTGCGCGTCTCGAACGAATCGGCCCAGGCGCTGTATCGGTCGTTCGGCTTCGAGGTTGTCGGACGGCGGCCGCGCTACTACACCGACGACGGCGAGGATGCGCTGGTGATGACGACGCCGGACCTCGACGATCCGCGGATGACGTCGCTCGTCGCTGCGGAGCGCGCCCGGCAGAACGCATGAGCCAGCAGCGCATCCTGGCCATCGAGTCGTCCTGCGACGAGACCGGCGTCGCCGTCGTGGTGGGCGGACGCCGCATCGAGGCGAACGAGGTCGCCACCCAGGTCGCGCTGCACGCCGCCACCGGTGGAATCGTGCCGGAGCTGGCCGCCCGTCAGCAGCTCCGCTGGATCGTCCCAACCCTGGAGGCGGCGCTCGACCACGCGGGAGCCGCGTGGGATGACCTCGACGCGGTGGCGGTGACCTACGGGCCGGGGCTCATCGGCTCGCTGCTCGTGGGCGTGAACGTGGCGAAGGCCCTGGCGGTGGCCCACGACCTCCCGCTCGTGGCGGTGAACCACATCGAGGGCCACATCTACGCCAACTGGCTCACCGATGCCGGACCCAACGACCCGCTCCCGGCGGAGCCCGAGTTCCCGCTCCTCTGCCTGGTCGTGAGCGGCGGGCATACGCAGCTCGTCCTCATGCACGACCACGGGCGCTACACCCTGCTCGGCCAGACGGTGGACGACGCGGCCGGGGAGGCATTCGACAAGGTGGGTCGTCTCCTGGACCTGCCATACCCTGGTGGGCCGGCGATATCGGCCGCGGCGGAGGGCGCGCGGCCGATATCGCGTCTTCCGCGCGCGAGGACCGATGGCGTCTACGACTTCAGCTTCTCCGGCATAAAGACGGCGGTTCGCCGCGAGGTCGACGGCTACCGCGAGCGCAACGAGCCGATCCCGGTCGACGGGATCGCGGCCGCTTTCGAGGAGGCGGTCGTCGACGCTCTGGCCACGAAGACGGTCGCCGCCGCGATCGACCACGGCGTCGCGTCGGTCGCCCTTGGCGGAGGCGTCGCGGCCAATCGCGCGCTGCGGAGGACCCTCGATGAGCGGCTCGCCGCCGAAGGCCTGGCCCTGAGGGTGCCGCCGCCGGCGTGGTGCACCGACAACGGGGCGATGATCGGCGCCGCGGGCGGCTTCCGCTTCGCCGCCGGTGATCGCGCCGACGCGTCGCTGGAAGCGGTGCCGAACCTGGCTCTGCCGTGGCTCGACGGACGGTGAACGACCCGCTCGCGCCGGAACGCCTCGCACCGCCCACGCCCGGACAGCTGCGCCGCCTGCTCGGCTCCGAGGGCCTCCGCCCGAGGAAGAGCCTGTCCCAGAACTTCCTGACCGACGCGGCCGCGCTGGACGCGATCGTCGACGCGGCCGAGCTCCGACCGGGCGATCGGGTGGTCGAGATCGGCCCCGGCCTGGGCGTCCTCACCCGCCGCCTGCTGGCGGCGGGTGCATCGGTGCTGTCGGTGGAGCTCGACGCACGGCTGGCGGCCTACCTGCGTCGCGAGCTCGCCGGCATCGAGGAATTCGAGCTCATCGAGGCCGACGCCCTGGACCTTCATCCGCGCGAGATGTTCCCCGGGGAGAGCTTCAAGCTGGTGGCGAACATCCCGTACCACATCACGAGCCCGCTGCTTCACGCCTTCCTGGAGGGGGAGCGGCCGCCGGAGCTTACCGTGCTTCTCGTGCAGCTCGAGGTCGCCGAGCGCGTCGCGGCGCCGCCCGGGAAGATGAGCTACCTCTCGGTCTTCGTCCAGAACATCGCCGGCGCGGAGGTCGTGGCCCGCGTGCCGGCCGAGTCCTTCGAGCCGGCGCCGGCCGTCGACTCGGCGATCCTCAGGCTGCGAAGGCGGACCGATCCCGCCGTCGCACCCGGGCCGGAGCGGGACCCGTTCTACCGGGTCGTCCAGGCCGGCTTCCGGCAGCGTCGCAAACAGATCCACAACGGCCTCGGACGCGAGCTCTCGATCGAACGCGCGACGCTGGATGGGGCGCTGGCGGCCTGCGGGGTGACCCCCGACCGACGGCCACAGACCCTCGACGTCGACGAATGGGCATGCCTGGCCGCGCGGCTGGCGCCGAGCCTGTGACGGCCCTCCGCCTCGAGGCGCCGGCAAAGCTCAACCTCTCGCTCCGCGTCCTCGGCCGGCGGGAGGACGGCCACCATCTCCTGGCGAGCACCTTCGTGCTCCTCGAGCTCGCCGATCGGCTGCTGCTCATGCCTGGCTGCTCGGGGCTGCGCCTCGATGGGGAGGAAGCCACCGGCGTCCCGGTCGGTGCCGACAACCTCGCGTGGCGCGGCCTCGTCGCCGCGCTGGATGGCGAGCCGGATACCGTCTGCCTCAGTGTCGAGAAGAGGATCCCCGCCGCCGCCGGGCTGGGTGGGGGCTCGTCGGATGCGGCGGCGGCGTGGCGCCTTGGACGGGCCTGGCGCGGGGCGCCGGACGCGGCCTCGGCGGGGGAGCTCATCGACCTCGCCGGCATCGGCGCCGACGTTCCCTTCTTCGCCGCCGGGATGGCCGCCGCCCGGGTTTCCGGCATCGGCGAGCGTGTCGAGGCCATTGAGCCGAGCGAGCGATGGGTCGCCCTCGTCCATCCGCCCTTCGGGCTCTCGACCGCCGAGATCTTTGCGGAGCTCCGGCCTGACGAGTGGGGACGGCTGCGGAATGACCTCCTCGCACCCGCCCGCCGGCTGCGGCCCGAGCTGGACGACCTGTTCCGGGCGGTGACCGACGCGGGCGGCGACCCGCAGCTCACCGGCTCCGGCCCCACGATCTTCAGCCTCGCCGACGACGCGGAGCGGGCCTCCGCGGTGGTCGACCGGCTCGCGACGAGCGGCCTGCATGCGAGGATGACACGAACGCGAATGACGCCCGCCGCGATCGCGCCGATCGCCGAGGAGGAGACCGATGACCAGCCGTGAGCAGATCAGCACGCCGGACGCCCCAGCGGCGGCGGGACCGTACAGCCAGGCGATGCGGGCGGGCGACTTCGTCTTCACCGCCGGCCAGCTCGGGATTGACCCGGCGACGGGCGAGTTCGCCACCGAGGACGCCGCCGGCCAGGCCGAGCGGGCCCTCGCCAACCTCGGGGCCATCCTGGAGGCCGCGGGCTCCGGCCTGGATCGGCTGCTCAAGACGACCGTCTACCTCGTCGACATCGCAGACTGGCCGAAGGTGAACGTGGTCTACGAACGCGCGATCCCGGAGCCGTTCCCGGCGCGCAGCGCCTTCGCCGTCAAGGAGCTGCCGAGGGGCGCGCGCGTCGAGATCGAGGCGATCGCGACGGCCTGACATGCGGTTGACGCTGCGATTCGGGCACCTCTACCATCGCGCAACGTGTCTTCACCACTGACCGCCCCCGCGGCCATCGTCCTGGCCGCCGGCCAGGGGACCCGGATGCGATCCCGCATCCCGAAGGTTCTCCACCCTCTCGCCGGACGACCGATGCTCGACCATGTCCTCGCGTCGCTCTCCGACGCTGGCGTGGCGGGCAAGCCGGTGGTCGTCACCGGCCACGGCGCGGACTCCGTCGAGGCGACGCTCGGCGAGCGGGCGGTCGCCGTTCGCCAGGAGCCGCAGCGCGGCACCGCCGACGCGGTTCGGCTCGGGCTCTCGGGCGTCCCCGATGGGGCGACCTCGGTCCTGGTGACGATGGGCGACGTCCCGCTTCAGACCGCGGCGCTGCTCAGGCGCCTCGTGGCGGAGCGGGAGGCTTCGGGTGCCGCCCTGGCGCTCGTGTCGGCCCGAGTCGCGGATCCCGCCGGGTACGGGCGTGTCGTCCGCGGCGCGGGCGGAGGAGCGAGCGCCATCGTCGAGGAGGCGGACGCCGACGAGACGACTCGCGCCATCGATGAGGTGAACGCGGGCATCTACGCCTTCGACGCCGCCTGGCTGCCGGACGCGATCGGTCGCGTGGAGGCCTCGGCGAAGGGCGAGTATTACCTCACCGACCTCGTGGCCCGGGCGGTGGCCGATGGACGCAACGCGTGCGTCGTGGAGGCCGCCGATGCGCGGGAGGTGATGGGCATCAACGACCGCGTGGCGCTCGCCGCGGCCGAGGAGCTCATGCGGCGCCGCATCGCCGAGCGCCACATGCGAGCCGGCGTCACGATCGTCGACCCTTCGACCACGCGGATCGACGCCGACGTCGAGATCGGACAGGACGCCCGCATCGAGCCGTGGACGATCCTCGAGGGCGCGACCGTCATCGCACAGGACGCGGTCATCGGCCCGTCGAGCCATGTGCGGGCCAGCCGCATCGGTCCGCGCACGCGGGTCTGGTCGAGCGTGATCGAAGAGGCCACCGTTGCCGAGGACGCCGAGATCGGTCCATTCGCCCACCTGCGCCCCGGGGCCGACATTGGGGCGCGCTGCCGCATCGGCAACTTCGCGGAGATCAAGCAGAGCCGCCTCGGCGCCGGGACGCAGCAGCATCATTTCAGCTACCTGGGCGACGCTGAGATCGGCGAGAACGTGAATGTCGGAGCGGGGTCGGTGACCGCGAACTTCGACGGACGGGCGAAGCATCGGACGACGGTCGGCGACGGCGCGAGCATCGGCGTCGACACGATGATGATCGCGCCGGTCACCATCGGTGAGGGGGCGACGACCGGGGCGGGATCCGTGGTGAACCATGACGTCGCACCAGGCAAGACGGTCGTCGGCGTCCCGGCACGGCCGATCGAGCTGCGCAGGCGTCGGGCCGCCGAAGCCGCCGATGCCGATGCAGGCGCCGCCGAAGGCGACGCGCCCGTCCCCTCGGGGGCGGATCGGAACCCGTAGGGAGGCTGGCCGAAACCGCGCCCATGCCCGAAGGCAGCAGTACCAGCGGCAACCCAGGCATTGACCTCGTGGTTGTCGTGCTCCTCATCCTCGTCGGCGGCTTCTTCGCCGCCAGCGAGATCGCCCTCATCACCGTCAAGCGGCATCGGCTGAGCCAGCTCGCCGATGATGGCAACCGCGCGGCCCGCACGGCGCACCGCCTGACCGAGGATCCGAGCCGCTTCCTGGCGACGATCCAGATCGCCATCACCTTCCTCGGCTTCCTGGCCGGCGCTGCCGGCGCTCAGGCCTTCTCCGGCTACCTGGCCGAGCTCATCGACGACATCCCGATCAGTCTCATTGCCAATGCCGCGGACACGATCGCCTTCGTCATCGTCACCCTCGCCATTGCCCTGGCCTCGATCGTCGTCGGCGAGCTGGTGCCGAAGACTCTGGCGCTCAACTTCCCGGAGCGGCTCGCCCTGTTCGTCGCCGCGCCGATCTCGTTCATCGAGGGCGCGCTGCGACCGATCGTCTGGTTCGTGACGCGGATCAGCGCCGTCCTCGTGCGCCTGCTGGGCGGCAAGGAGAAGCCGCAGGGCGGCTACCTCTCGACGGAGGAGCTGAAGCTCCTGGTGGAGACCGGCTCGGAGCAGGGTGGGATCGAGGAGGAGGAGAAGGAGATGATCCACGGGGTCATCGAGCTCGGGGACAAGGTCGTCCACGAGGTCATGGTCCCGCGCATCGGCATCCGCGCCATCAACGTCGATGACTCGCTGGACGAAGTGCTCGAGATGATCGTCCGCGCCGGCCACTCGCGGCTGCCGGTATTCGAGGAGAGCCTGGACAACATCGTCGGCATCCTCTACGCCAAGGACCTCCTGCCATACCTGAAGGGCAACGGCCGCACGAACGGCACGATCGACATCCGCAAGCTCGTCCGCGCCCCGGTGTACGTCCCCGAGTCGAAGCCGGTCGACGACCTCCTGCACGAGATGCAGGTCCAGAAGCGTCACATCGCCATCGTCGTCGACGAGTACGGCGGCACCGCCGGGCTGGTGACGCTCGAGGACGTCGTCGAGGAGATCGTTGGCGAGATCCAGGACGAGTACGACACCGAGGAGCCGATGGTCGAGGACCTATCGACCGATGAGGAGCTCGCCTATCGCCTCGATGGGCGGGTGAGCATGGACGACGTGCGCGACCTCTTCGACCTCTCCGACGACGATGAGCCGGACGAGGATGCGTATGACACGGTCGGCGGCTTCGTCGTCCACCGCGTCGGGCGCATTCCGCTTCCCGGCGCCGAGGTCCAGTTCCGCGACGAGGTGCGGATCATGGTCGACGGCGCCGAGCCCCGCCGCGTATCGAAGGTCATCGTCTCCCGCCCGCGCCGCGAGGAGGACGTGAACGGCGAGCAGGAGCCGACCGAGACGGAGTAGCCCCTGCGAACACGCGGTTGCCCCGCCGATGCGGGACGCGGCGGGTACTTTCGGCCGTCAGGCGGCGATCATCGACCGCACGAGGGCCGCCAGCCCACGCTTGCCCTCCGCCAGGGCCGGAAGCTGCTCGACGCGGTCGAGGGCGAGATCCCGGTAGCGGCGCGCCTCCGTCAGTGCGTGCTCCCGCGCGCCGGATCGCTCGAGGATGGCGAGCACCTCCGCGACCTCGGCGTCGGACACCGGCTCATCCGGCGTCGCCTGGCCGCGCCCATCGGTGCCACCGACGCCGTGCGCGTAGATCTCGAGCAGCCGCTGCCGGTCCGCATCGACGGCATGCTCCAGCGCCCAGACGATGGGCAGCGTCTTCTTGCGCTTCCGGATGTCGCCGGCCTCCGCCTTCCCGGAGTCGGCCGAGGTCCAGAAGCTGCCCTTCACGTCATCGGCGATCTGGAAGGCCATGCCGAGGTCGTAGCCGAACTGGCGGTACGCCTCGTGCACCGCCTTGTCGTCGCTGGCCAGGATGGCGCCGGCCTGGACCGATGCGCCGATGAGCGCCGCCGTCTTCTTGCCGATCATCTCCATGTACGCGTCGACGGTTACGTCGTCGCGCCGCTCGAAGCTGATGTCGAGGTACTGGCCCTCGCACAGCGCGAGGCAGGTCTCGTCGTAGATGCGCATGAGGTCGATGACCTGCCGGTCGTCATGCTCCTCCGAGTCGAGGAGCCGATAGAGCGCGAGGCGACTGAGCGCGAACAGCGCGTCGCCGGCGTTGATGGCCAGAGGGACGCCCCACACCGCCCACAGCGTCGGGCGGTGGCGGCGCTCGCGGTCGGCGTCCTCGATATCGTCGTGGACGAGGCTGAAGTTGTGCCCCAGCTCGACGGCCGCCGCGCCCGGCAGCGCCTTGCGGTAGTCACCGCCCAGGGACTGATAGGCGAGGACCCCGAGGAGCGGCCGCAGCCGCTTGCCGCCGCGTCCCTCCTTGCCGTCGATCCCGAGGTGGTAGGCGAGCATCTCGTACAGCGGCCGGGCGTGACCGCCGCGCTCGTTCAGGATCTCCGACATCTCGGACTCGATGTCGGCCAGGATCTGCGTAAACTCGGTCCTGATGTCCACCTCGGAAGGGTACCGAACTTCCTCCACGAGGCGGGTCATGTCGGCGGCCGCGGATGCTGCATGTCATCATGATACATGCACGTAGCAGATTAGGCGGAGGATGGTGAGCCCCCGTCCACGCGTGTACAAGACCGAGGCGATCGTGCTCCGCACCATGGAGCTCGGTGAGGCCGATCGGGTCCTCACCGTGCTCACGCCACGCCTCGGCAAGCTGCGCGTCATCGCCAAGGGAGTTCGACGCCCGCGCTCGCGCATCGGCGGCGGCCTCCAGCCGTTCAGCGACGTCCAGCTCGTGCTCGCGGTGGGACGCACCTTCGACGTCGTGACCTCGTCGTCGCTCGAGGACCCGCACCTCGGCCTCCGGAACGACCTGCATTCGACCGCCGCGGCCTGGTACGTCGTCGAGCTGGCCGATCGCTTCTGCGAGGGCGCGGCCGACTCACACGACGCCTTCCGCCTCCTCGCCCAGGCCCTCTCGGCCCTCGACGCCGGCCCGGAGATCACGCGCGAGGTCGTGGCGCGCTGGTACGAGCTCCACCTCCTGGACGCGATGGGCTTCCGTCCCGAGCTCGGGCGGTGCCTCGAGTGCGGCGGCGACATCGAGCCGGCCGGCAACGCCTTCTCGGCGGTCGGTGGCGGCGTCCTCTGCCCGCAGTGCCGGCCGCAGGCTCTCGCCGCGCGCGAGATCTCGCCCGACGCGCTCAAGATCCTTCGCCATCTCCAGCGCTCGCCGCTCGTCGGCGTCCTGCGGCTCCGGCTCGAGCCGCCGCTGCATCGTGAGGTCGAGCGGCTGCTCCACGCCACCGTGTCCGCCGTGCTCGAGCGCGAGCTTCGCTCGCGGGACTTCCTGGAGGAGGTCGCGGCCCGCGACCTGGCCGCTCGCGAGGCTGGCATCCCGTCGTGAGCGACTCGGGATCCGCCGCGGTCTCCGCGTCGACGTCCCCGTGCCGCCCGTACGTGATCGGGGAGCATGCCCGAGCCCTTCGCCGACGAGTCCTCCTGGCCTTCGGTATCGCGTTGATCGTCGCGCTCGTCGTCCCTCCGGCGCTTCGAGCCTCCCTCGAGCTGGCAATGACCGGATCCTGGCCCGCCGCCGATCTCATCGTCACGCTCCTCGACGTCGCCGGGTTCGCGGTGGTCTATGTCGTGATCCTGTGGTTGGCCGTCGGCCCGCGCCGGCTTGCGGCCATGGAGATCCTGGTCTGGGGGTCGCGGTACGCGACCGCGGGCTACTCCGCCACGACCGGCATCCGCGACCCGACCGATGCCGCGGCGGCGGCGGAGTGGCTCCGGACTCATCCGGCCGGTGACGACGAAGATCCTGACACCCGCTACTGGCGAGCCCACGCGCACCTCGTCGCCGGCGACTCGCAGAGTGCGCGGTCCGGCATCTCCGGCCTCAGAGGGGTCGAGGGCTACGAGTACGCCGTTGCGGCGCTCGAGGCGCAGATCTCGCTGGCCGAGGGCCTCGAGCCGGACCTCGAGGCCGTAGCGGCCTCGGCGGAGCGATGGCCCGACCCGCTCGGACGCGCGGTCGCCATGGCGAACCTTGGCGCGCTGCGCGGCCAGCGGGCGTTCGTGTGTGGCGAGGACGACGTCGCGGCCGTGCTGTCGGTGCGGCGAGGGGTCGGAGGCCGCGCGTCGCGATTCTTCCTAATCCGCGTATGGCTGCCCGTCATCGCCCTGACTGTCGGCGCGCTGATCCTGGGCCGGGCGATCGGCTCCTGACCCGAGCCTGCACCGGATACCGATATCACCACCCTGCTGGGATGGCGCGCGATGACACAGGTCACGTACGCCTTCTCGAGACTGTCAGATGACTCATGCCATGCATTCGATCCCTTCCCCGGACGCATCGGTCCCGACCGCGGGCCCCTCCGCCGATGTTCTCAGGCCGTGCAGGCCATATCGGCCCGGCGACCATGCTCGCTGGCTGCGGGGGCGCCTCATCCGGTCGATGGTCATCGCTTCGATCGTCGGTGCCCTCATCTCGGTGCCGCTGTCGATCCTGATGGGAGCTGCGGCGCGGGAGTTCACCAACGTGCCGGAGACCATCCTCGGCTGGACGAGCGTGGCGCTGTTTCCGATCCTGTTCGGGACACTGCACTGGGCCACCGTCGGACGCCGCCGCTGGGCGGCCTTCGAGCTCGTCATGTGGGCGGGTCGCGTCTCGGCCGCGCGCTATCGCTCGGCGACGGGCATCCGCGACCCCTCAGATCGGGCGCAGGCCGCAGCGTGGCTTGCATCCGCCCCGGCGAGCGACACGGAGCCGGTCGAAACGACCTTCTGGCGTGCGTTCGTCCACCTGCTGCTCGATGACCCGGATGCGGCGCGCTCGCAGCTGTCGCGCCTATCGGACGGTGACGGACTCGAGCTCGAACGGGCGACGCTCCTCGCACAGCTCGACCTCTTCGAGGGAATGCCGGCCGATGCCGGCCGGCTCGCGGCGATCGTGGCTGGCATGGAGCCCTCAGAAGAGCGCTCGGTTGCCGCAGTCGAGGTCGGGGCGCTCCGAAGCAAGGTGGCCTGGACTTGTGGTGACGACGACGTCGGGCCGGTCCTGGCCGCACTCCCGCTGGTGGAGGGGCGCGCTTCCGGAACGCTGCTGCGCCACTACTGGCTGCCGCTCGCCGCGATGACGCTTGTCACCTGGGTCGCGTTCACGCTGCTGTTGAGCCTGCTCGGGTAGACTCGACGACCCCATCAGTCAACATCCGTCGCACCAGGAGCCCTATCGGTCCGTGCCAGCGCCGAACTTCGACGTCATCGTCAGCCTCGCGAAGCGGCGAGGCTTCGTGTTTCCGTCGAGCGAGATCTACGGCGGGATGGCGGGGTTCTGGGACTGGGGACCGCTCGGGGTCGAGCTCAAGAACAACGTCAAGGCCGCGTGGTGGCGGCACATGGTGCAGCTGCGTGACGACATCGTCGGCATCGATGCGGCGGTGATCATGAATCCCAGGGTGTGGGAGGCGTCCGGCCACGTCGCCGGCTTCAGCGACCCGATGGTCGACTGCCGCAACTGCAAACTCCGCTTCCGCGCCGACGACCTCAAGGGCACCCCGTCCGAGATCGCGTGCCCGAACTGCGGCCAGCGCGGCACGCTCACCGAGCCGCGCCAGTTCAACCTCATGTTCGCGACGCACGTTGGGCCCGTCGCCGACTCCGCGTCGGTCGCCTACCTGCGTCCCGAGACGGCGCAGGCGATGTTCGTCCAGTTCGACAACGTGGCTACCACGATCCGGCGCAAGCTCCCGTTCGGGATCGCGCAGATGGGCCGATCCTTCCGCAACGAGATCACCCCGGGCAACTTCATCTTCCGCCTGCGCGAGTTCGAGCAGATGGAGATGGAGTTCTTCGTCCACCCGCGCGAGGAGGATGAGTGGTTCGCATACTGGGTCGACGCGCGCCACCGCTGGTGGACCGATGTCATGGGCATCGCCGGGGGACGGATGCGGCTCCGGCCACACGAGAAGGACGAGCTGAGCCACTACAGCAAGCAGACCACCGACATCGAGTACGAGTTCCCGATCGGCTGGTCGGAGCTCGAGGGCGTCGCGGATCGAACCGACTTCGACCTGAAGGCCCACGCGGCGGCCAGCGGCAAGCGGCTCGAGGTCTTCGACGAGGCGAGCGGCGAGCACGTGGTGCCCTACGTCATCGAGCCGGCCATGGGCGTCGAGCGCGCGGTCCTCACCGCGCTGGTCGACGGCTACACGGAGGAGACGGTCGGGAAGGAGAAGCGTGTCGTCCTCCGTCTCCGCTCCGAGCTCGCGCCGGTCAAGGCGGCGGTCCTCCCGCTCCTCCGCAATCGGCCCGAGCTCGTCGACCGCGCCCGCCGGCTGGCCACCGACCTCAAGCGGCTCGTGCCGGCGATGTACGACGACACCGCCTCCATCGGCAAGCTCTATCGCCGCCAGGACGAGATCGGCACGCCGTTCTGCGTCACGGTCGACGTCGATTCGCTCGACGACGGCGCCGCCACGATCCGCGAGCGGGACACCATGACCCAGGAGCGGGTCACGCTCGACCAGGTCCCCGCGCGCGTCGCCGACCTCGTTGCGGGGCGTGCTCCGTGGGAAGGCGTCCCGCGCGAGGCATCATCCACGTGACGGGCGCGACGCTCCAGGAGATTGCCGACGCCCTCGAGCGCGGTGACGCGGAGGCTGCCCTGCGCATGACCGAAGCGATCCTCGCCAAGCGTCCCGGCGACGACGCGGCGCACGAGCTGCGGGCGAGGGCGCTCATGGCCCTCGGCCGGCTCGACGAGGCGGAGCGCGACGCGCAGGACGCCGTGCGCCTCGATCCGGAGGAGATCCGCTACCGCGAGCTCCTGGCCGACGTGCTCTCCCGCGAGGGGGCCCACCGCGATGCCGCGGACGAGTTCGCGCGCCTCGCGCGCAACGACCCGCGCGAGACGAGCTGGACGATCGCCGAGGCCCGCGAGCGGCTCGGAGCCGCGGAGCCGGCGATGGGCGTCGAGGCCGCCCGTCGCGCCGTGCAGCTCGACCCTCGGAATGGCGCCGCGCAGCTCGCGCTGGCCCAGGGGCTGGCACGCACCGGCGACGTCCGCGGCGCCATCCAGGCCGCGACGCACGCAGCCGAGCTTCTGCCCGGCGACCCTGCCGCCCGCGAGGCCCTCGCCGACGCCCGCTGGCTCGCGAATGATGACCGCGCGGCGTTCGAGGAGTTCGCCGCCCTTGCCCGGGAGCTGGCCGGAGCCGACCGCCAGCGCGTCACAGCGAAGGCCCGGTCCCTCTACCGCCAGGACGGCGGTTGGCTGCGGCGCACGATCGCCGCGATCCGGCCACTGTTCGGATGGGCGCTCACCCGCGGCTGGCTCCACGTCAGGCGATGAAGGCCGGCGTTCTTCGCCGGCAGCTCGCCGCGGCCGTCGAGGCGGCGCTCCGCACCCGCGAGGCTGAGGCTATCGCCGTCACCGCCGACAGGGCGAAGGCCATGGGCGTGGCGATGTCCGGCGTGGCGGACGACGCAGAGATCGAGGTAGCGGGCCTCGAACTGAGCACGCGGATGGCGGCCACCGTGCTCGGTTTCCATCCTGAGCACGTTCGGCGCCTCATCCGTGCCGGCCGGATTCCGGCCCGGCGGATTGGCGGCGACTACCGGATCCGCGTCGACGACCTCTGGCCGATCCTGCAAGCCCGGAGTGGCATGTCGAGGGCCCGCGCGACTTGAGCGCCCCGCTGATTCGCGTTGCACTGACCGAGGAAATCGAGCCCGAGCGCTGGGCGCAGATCAGCGCGCTCTGCGAGGCGGCGTTCCACGAGTCGGCCGCCGAGCTGTGGGACCACCTGGGCCATGGGATCCACGTCGTGGCCGAAGACGCCGGTCGTCCGGCATCCCACGCGATGATCATCGACCGCCAGGTGCACGTTGGTCGTGATGGCGCTGTCATCCTGGATGCCGGCTATGTCGAGAACGTCGCGACGATGCCGGACTCGCAGGGTCGCGGCTACGGATCAGCCGTCATGGTGGCGGTGGCGGAGATCGTGCGAGACGAGTACGCGATCGGCGCGCTGGCCACCGGCAGTAATGCGTTCTATGAGCGATTGGGCTGGGAGACGTGGACCGGGCCGACCTCGGTCAGGATGCCCGACGGCGAGCGCGCCAGAAGCGCCGGTCAGGATGGACACGTCATGGTCCTCCGAACGGCGGGCACACCGCCTGACCTGGATTCGACACAGCCCATCGCGATCGACTGGAGGCCGCGCGAGTCCTGGTAGGGTCGGGCACGGCGGTTGCATTGGCTTGCTCGGTGAGCATAGAAGCGCTGCTGTCCCGCGGCGATGGAACCGATGAGCGGGTCGACCTGGCGTCGTGGAATCGGGAGCGGCTGCGTCCCGATGAGCTGCTGTGGATCGACGTCATGGGCATGGACGCGGACGAGACCGACCTGCTCGGGCGCGCGCTGGGTCTCAGCGACAGCGCCGCGGAGGCGCTGCGCGGCGAGGTCGAGGACCCAGGCGCAACCGTCCTCGATGGCGCGGTCGAGATCCGCGTCCTCTCGGTCTCGGCCGAGGACGAGACGCCAGCTGCGATGCGCATCCTCGTGGGGTCCGGGTGGATCGTCACTCAGCACCGGAGAGTCATCGAGATGCTCGACGAGCGCCGCGAGCGCATTACCGACCAGCGCGAGATCGGCCTCCTCAGCCCTGTGGAGTTCCTGGTGACCATTCTCGGCTGGCATGTCGACTCGTTCTTCCGCACCGCCGAGCAGCTCGAGCTGGAGGTCGACAGGCTCGACGACGCCGCGCTGAGGGGGGAGGAGGACATGCTCAGGCAACTGGTGGCGATGCGGCGACGCATCGCCCGATGCCGCCGGGTCGCCGGCCTTCATCGCGAGGTGTTCGCCGAGCTGGCGCGGCCCGATTTCCTGCCCGACCTCGACGATCGCGAGTCAACGGCTCTCGCCCTCGTGACCGACCGGCTGGACCGCGCGTATGACGCGCTGTCCAATGCGCGCGAGATGCTCATCGGCAGCTTCGACGTTCACATGACCCGGACGGCCCAGCGCACGAACGACATCATGC
Organism: Candidatus Limnocylindria bacterium; assembly: GCA_036274575.1. Classification (GTDB taxonomy): domain Bacteria; phylum Chloroflexota; class Limnocylindria; order QHBO01; family QHBO01; genus JACDBZ01. Next base: position 22,192 of record DASUFJ010000073.1, on the reverse strand, counting down.
GGATCCTCACCTGGGCATCGGTCATCCTCCTGCCTGCCGTCGTCATCGCCGGGATCATGGGGATGAACTTCAAGGTCGGCTTCTTCGACAATCCGAACGTCTTCTTCGTCGTCGTCGGTCTCATGCTCGCGCTGGCCGTGGTCACGCTGCTCGTGGCCCGATGGCGCGGATGGCTCTGAGGGCTACAATTTCGGGCACCCCCTGATCGCGTACGAGGAGCCGAGTTCCCGCATGGCCACGACTGCCCGCAAGCCCCGCCGCACCACCCGTAAGGCCGCCGCAGCGCAGGCCGACGGGAAGCTGATCTACACGTTCAGCGAGGGCGACGCGTCGATGCGCTCGACGCTGGGTGGCAAGGGCGCCGGGCTGGCGGAGATGACCAACGCAGGGCTGCCGGTCCCGCCCGGGTTCACGATCACGACCCAGGCGTGCAACGCGTACTACGCCGCTGGAAAAAAGCTGCCTGACGGCCTATGGGACGACGTCGTGGCCCACATGAAGCAGCTCGAGGAGCAGACCGGCAAGGGCTTCGGCGACCCCAAGAACCCGCTGCTCGTCTCGGTGCGCTCGGGCGCCGCGTTCAGCATGCCGGGGATGATGGATACCGTCCTCAACCTCGGTCTCAACCCGGAGACGGTCGAGGGCCTGATCGAGCTCACCGGGAACGAGCGCTTCGCGTGGGACGCGTGGCGACGCTTCGTCGCCATGTTCGGGCGGATCGTGCTGGACCTGAAGGCAGAGGACTTCGACGAGCCGTTCGAGGCGCTCAAGCACAAGGCCAAGGCGAAGCTCGACACCGATCTCACCGCCGAGCAGCTGCGCGACATCGGCAACCGCTTCGCCCAGATCGTGAAGGAGAAGACGGGAGACGAGTTCCCGACCGATCCGTATCGGCAGCTGGAGCTTGCCGTGCGAGCCGTCTTCGACTCCTGGTTCGGCAAGCGCGCGCACGACTACCGCGAGTTCAACAGGATCCCGCACGATCTCGGCACCGCCGTGAACGTCGTGACCATGGTGTTCGGCAACATGGGCGACGACTCCGGGACCGGCGTCGCCTTCACCCGCGATCCGAACACCGGCGAGAAGGCGCTCTACGGCGAGTACCTCACCAATGCCCAGGGCGAGGACGTCGTGGCCGGCGTCCGCACGCCCGAGAAGATCAGCCAGATGCGCGACGAGCTGCCCAAGGTCTACTCGCAGTTCGAGGAGATCGCCGCCAAGCTCGAGTCGCACTACCGCGAGATGCAGGACCTCGAGTTCACCATCGAGCGCGGCACGCTCTACATGCTCCAGACGCGCTCCGGAAAGCGCACCGCGCCGGCCGCGGTGAAGATCGCGGTCGACATGGTGAACGAGGGCGTCATCAGCAGGGAGGAGGCGCTCCAGCGCGTCGACCCGGGGCAGATCGTCCAGCTCCTCCTGCCACGCTTCGACGACGCGGCCAAGGCCAGCCTCTCCGACAGGCTGCTCGGCAAGGGCCTCAATGCCTCGCCGGGCGCCGCCGTGGGCCAGGCGATCTTCGATCCCGATCGAGCGGTCGAGGCGAAGGCGGCCGGCCACCCGGTGATCCTCGTCCGGGTGGAGACGTCGCCTGACGACGTCCACGGCATGCTGGCCGCGAAAGGCGTCCTCACCGCGCGCGGCGGGGCGACCTCGCACGCCGCGGTCGTCGCCCGCTCCATGGGCCTTCCGTGCGTGGCCGGCGCCGAGTCGCTGAGGATCGACTACGGCAAGCGTCAGATGCGCGCCGGTTCGGTGACCGTCGCCGAAGGTGAGACGATCTCGATCGACGGCACGACGGGAGAGATCTTCGCCGGCGAGCTGCCCACCATCGAGGCGAAGTTCGAGGACGAGCACGATCTCGCCACGCTCCTCGGCTGGGCGGACGAGGCTCGCCGCCTCCAGGTCTGGGCGAATGCCGACTACCCGCGAGATGCGGAGCGGGCCCGGGCGTTCGGCGCCCAGGGCATCGGCCTCTGCCGGACCGAGCACATGTTCTTCGAACAGGACCGGCTGCCGACGGTGCAGCGCATGATCCTCAACGCGCACGCCGCCACGGCGGCGAAGGCGAAGGCCGATGAGGACCGCACCGATGATGACCGAGCCACCATCGGCGCCTTCGACGAGGCCCTCGCCTCGCTGGAGCAGCTCCAGACCGATGACTTCGCCGGCCTATTCCGGGCCATGGACGGCCTCCCGGTCGTCATCCGTCTCATCGACCCGCCGCTCCACGAGTTCCTTCCCTCGCACGAGGAGCTCATCGCCGAGACGACCCGCCTCCGGACGCTGGTCGAGGTTGGCGGCGGTCCCAGCCCCATTGACGCTGTCGGTGATCGCGTGACGCCGGCCCTCGAGAAGGGGCTCACCAAGGTCTTCGGCAAGAAGGACGCGGCGCGCGCGATGAAGCTCATCCAGCGCGAGGGAAGGGTGGAGCCGGCGTCGACCGATGGCGACCGGTCAGGCCTCGAGAAGGAGCTGGCCGAGAAGGAGCAGCTGCTTCACGCCGTCGAGGCGATGGTCGAGCAGAACCCGATGCTCGGCCTGCGCGGCGTTCGGCTGGGCCTGATGGTCCCCGATATCGTGAAGATGCAGACGCGCGCCATTCTCGCCGGCGCGGCGCGCGTGGCGGCCGAGGGCAAGACAGCGCTGCCCGAGATCATGATCCCGCTCGTCGGTCACGTGAACGAGCTGCGGAAGACGCGCGAGATCCTCGAGGCGGAGGTCGCCCGCATCGTCGAGACCTCCGGCCAGCAGGTCGACTACAAGTTCGGCACGATGATCGAGGTGCCGCGGGGCGCGCTCACCGCCGACGAGATCGCGGAGCACGCCGAGTTCTTCAGCTTCGGCACCAACGACCTGACGCAGATGGGGTTCGGATACTCACGCGACGACGCCGAGGGCAAGTTCCTCATGCAGTACGTCGATCGCAAGATCCTCCCCGAGAATCCGTTCCAGGTGCTTGACGCGGCGGGCATCGGCCAGCTGGTGCGGATGGGCGTCGAGAAGGGCCGAGCGACGAAGAAGGACCTCAAGATCGGGATTTGCGGGGAGCACGGCGGCGACCCGCAGTCGATCGCCTTCTGCCACGACGTCGGGCTGAACTACGTGTCCTGCTCGCCGTTCCGGGTGCCGGTCGCGCGCCTCGCCGCGGCCCAGGCGGCCATCGCCGCGACCGAGTCGCGCGACAAGTAGCCCGGCGTCACGGAGCCGGCTCGCCGGTCTCGGTGGGAGCTGTGGTTGGGGTCGGTGTCGGGGCAACGGTCGCAGATGGGGCCGAGGTCGTGACGACAGTCGGGGCCGGGGTGGGCGTTGCCGGGCGTGGGGTCGCAGGTCGCGGTGTGGGTGTGATCACGGGCGCCGGCGTTGGGCGCGGCGTCGAGATCGGCGGGGGACCGCCGCCCATCGGTGGATTGTCCGGGGGGATCGGCTCGGGCGATTCAGTCGGCTCCGCGGTCGGCGAGGGTGATGGAGACGCGCTCGCCTGGCTGGCGGTGGCGGTCGCCGTAGCCGTGGCCGATTCGGAGGCTGGCCCGGCCGCATTGCCGAGCACGCCCTCACCCTGGGCCGTCGGGCGGGCGCCCGTCGCGTCGCTGCCCGGGCGGTCGAGCAGGCCACCGGCCGCCACGAAACCTGCCGCGACGATGACGGCAACCGCCAGCGTGGCGGCCGATGCCCTGGCGACGAGCGTCGTACGCGGCGTCCAGGGCCGGGACTTTGATGTCCACGGCGGCGGCAGGGGGGCGACGCCGGGATCGACGGCCGCGAGCGCGTCGAAGGAGGCCACGGTTCGCAGGCAATCCGGGCACGCAGAGGCGTGAAGGGCGACATCGCGCGGCAGGGAGTCACGCGCGCCGTCGACGAGCCAGGCCCGGAACGACTCGTGGAGGTCCTTCATCCCATCGCTCGCATCGCGATCTCGTGGAGCCTGACGGCGAGGGGTCCGTTCAGCGGCGGGTCGTCGATCGCGGCTGCCTCGTAGGCGGCGGCGTACCGGCGTCGAGCCCCAGACAGGAGCCGCTCGAGCGAGCCGGCCTCCCGGCCCACGATGGTCGCCACGTCCCGGGTGTCGAGTCGCTCGATCGAGGAAGCGATGACCGCCGCCCGTTCGGTGCGGTCCAGCGCGGCAAGGCCGGCGATGACGGGACCATCGGCGCCCAGGTCGGCGAGTGCCGCCCGATCGTCGCCGACGTGGTCGCGCGCGACGCCGGCGCCGCCCGCGTTACGCACGACCCGAGCGCGCAGCCATGCGGCCGCCCGCTCGGGGTGACGGAGGTGCCCGGCGCGGTCGGCGCCGGCCGCAAGCGCCTCGCCGGCCAGCCGCGATGCCCCTCGCCGATCGCCGAGGGTCAGGAGGAGCCCGAATCCGTGGAGACGCCGGCCGTGGAGCTCGTGAAACGCTTCCCGTACGAGATCCGCGCGTTCAACATCGGGCGGCGCGGTGACGGGCGGGCGCGGATCGGTCTCCTGCATGAGGCCTCGATGTGCGGTGCGGTGCGGTCCGGTGCGGAAGTTTACTCGCGCAGCGCGCGTGAACGCTCGGAGCGTCGTGGCCCGGTTGGATCTTGCCGCAACCTTGACAATCGGCTAGAATAGGCTCTGGCATCTTGACAAAGCACTTGACAAGCGCGCCACCGGTGCGCGAGGGCATCCGCATCAGCTCCCCTTCCGGCATCGTCGCCGAGATCAAGTCAAAGCTCCCCGTCGCCGAGGTGGTGGGGGAGACGGTCCCACTCAAGCGTGCCGGCACCCTGCTCAAGGGCCTCTGCCCGTTCCACGCTGAGAAGACGCCGTCCTTCACCGTCACGCCTGAACGGGAGTCGTGGCACTGCTTCGGCTGCGGCGAGCACGGCGACATCTTCACCTTCGTCATGCGGCGGGACGGCCTCGACTTCAAGGAGGCGCTCGCCAGGCTGGCGGAGAGGGCCGGCGTCGAGCTCTCGCAGCGCGACGCCGGCGAGGATCGCCGCCGTCGACGCCTCCGCGAGGCGCTCGAGTCGGCGATCGCCTGGTACCGCGAGGTCCTGCTCCAGGCCCACCAGGCCGAGCGGGCTCGCGCCTACCTCGCGGAGCGCGGCCTGACCGACGAGACGCTCGATCGGTTCGGCATCGGCTACGCGCCGAAGACGTGGGATGCCATGACCAAGCGCCTGCGCGCGAAGGGCTTCACCGATGGCGATTTGACCGACGCCGGCCTCGCCAAGCCGTCGAACCGGGGTGGCGTTTACGACGCGTTCCGCGGCCGGATCATCATCCCGATCCGCGACGCGAGCGGCCGCCCCATCGGCCTCGGCGGACGCATCCTGCCCGATGCGGAGGGGCCGAAGTACCTGAACTCCCCGGCGACGGCGCTGTTCGACAAGAGCCGGACGCTGTACGGCATCGACCTCGCGAAGACGGCGATCCGTCGCGAGAAGCTGGCGGTCATCGTCGAGGGCTACACCGACGTCATGGCGGCCCACCAGGCGGGGTTCGCGAACGTCGTGGCCAGCCTGGGGACGGCGCTCACCGCGGGCCAGGTGGAGCTCGCCAACCGCTATGCGGACGCGGTCGCGCTGGCGTACGACGTCGACCTCGCCGGCGAGGCAGCGACGCAGCGCGGGCTGCTCGAGGAGCTGGGGCCGGTCGTCTCGAAGGTTCGCGTCATCAGGATCCCGGCCGGCAAGGATCCCGACGAGCTCATCCGGACCGATCCGGACGGCTGGCGCACCGCGGTCGAGGCGGCGGAGGAGCTCCTGCCGTACTTCATGCAGCGGGCCGCCAGCGAGGTCGACATGCGGCAGCCGCACGGTCGAAGCGCCTACACCCGGCGCATGCTCGATCTCCTGCGGCGCATCCCGGATCGTGTCGAGCGCGACTCGTATGTGCCCGGCCTCGCGCAGCTGGCGGGAATCGACGAGCGGGTGCTCCGCGACGAGCTTGCGCGTGGGCCACGGCCGCTGCCGATCCGGCCGGTCGACGCCGGCCCGCTCGCGGAGGCCCCGGTCCTCAACGCCCTCGAGCGAGAGGCGCTGACGTTGCTCCTGCTCAACCCGGGGCTCGCGGAGGAGCAGCGGGGGACGGACCTTCCGCTCCGCGACTCGTCGGCGCGCGCGCTGGCTGAGGCCTGGATCGCCGCGGCTACGGGTCCGGATCGTCCGGAGCTCGAGGCGTTCGTCGGCGGCCTCGACGCGGGGACGGCGGAGCTGGCGCGGAGCGTGCTGGCATCCGCCAGGGCTCGGGGCGTGCGGCCGGACACGGAGACGGATCGCGCGGCGCTGCGAGTGTGCTTCCTGCGGCTCCGCAAGGAGCAGGTCCAGGAGCGGCTGACCGATCTGCAGACGCTCATCAGCGTCGGCGCGCGCGACGAGGCGTCGACCGACATCCACGATCTCGAACGACAGTTCCAGGTGCTGCATCTCGAACGGGAGCAGCTCGAGCAGGCAATCAACCCGTCGGCCGCGTTGGTCGGCGAGAGGAGGACGTAACCCGGTGGCGACCAGCACCACGACGCGAACGCGACCGGCGGCGAAGCCCGCCGCCGTGAAGGACGACACGACCAAGAAGGCCACGGCGAAGCCGGCCGCGAAGGCGACCGTCTCGAAGGCCGCGGCCCCGAAGGCACCTGCCCCGAAGGCCGCTGCCCCGAAGGCTGCTGCGAAGAGCGGCCCTGCCAAGGCGGCCGCCAAGGCCGCTCCCGCCAAGACGGCGAAGCCGTCGCCGGCGAAGAAGGCGCCCGCCAGGGGCGGCCGGTCGAAGCCGGCCACGCCCAAGGCCCGCGGCAACGGCGCCGGCAACGGCGAGGCCTACTCTGCCGCGGTCGAGAACCTCCTCACCAAGGGCCGCGAAGAGGGATTCATCACCCACGATCAGATCCTCCAGGCGATCCCGGAGCCGGAGCAGCAGATGGGCGCCGTCGAGGAGCTGTACGCCGCAGCCGAGGAGGCGGGGGTCGAGGTCCTCGACGCCGACAACCAGCCGACCCTCATCGGCGAGCCCGACGAGGAGACCGAGACTCCCACGACGGCGACCGGTGAGAAGCCGAAGGCGGCCGAGGAGGACCTCGAGGCGCTCGCCGCGGACCTCATCGGCATCGACGACCCGGTCCGGATGTACCTCAAGGAAATCGGCAAGGTCGCGCTGCTGACGGCCGAGGAGGAGGTCGTCCTCGCGAAGGCGATCGAGCTCGGCGAGCTCATCGTTGAGGATCCGTCCCGGTCACTGGTGAACCTCTTCACGTGGGTCACGCTCGACTCCGAGCCGAAGGCACGGAGCATGGCCGCCATGCGCGCGTTCGACCTGCCGAAGGAGGCGCCGCACGTCACCCACGACGCGATCGACTGGTGGACCATCCGTCGGCGCAAGACGATCGAGCCGCCGCCCATCAAGCTCTCGAAGTTCCGCAAGGCGAACAACCTCGACGACGAGGCGCGGACGCGGCTGATGGAGGGCGAGTCGATCCTCAAGGTCCTGGCCGCCGACCCGCCGCAGGGCATCAAGGACGCCATCCTGTTCGGGGCGACGTATCGGTTCCGGGCGGTCAGCCACGCCGGCTCGAACGAGCTGTACGAGCTCGAGCGCTGGGCACGCGAGACGACGCAGGACATCGTCAGGGAGTACATCGAGACCGGGCACGACAGCGAGTACCTGCTGAGCCTGGGCTACGACCCCTCGATCCCGCTCGACGTGCCGCTCGAGAAGCGCTCCGGCCGCCTGGTCGAGCAGAGCACCGATGCGCGCAAGCGCCTGACCGAGGCGAACCTGCGCCTCGTGGTGTCGATCGCCAAGAAGTACATCGGCCGCGGCATGAGCTTCCTGGACCTCATCCAGGAGGGGAACATCGGCCTCATCCGGGCTGTCGAGAAGTTCGACTACGAGAAGGGCTTCAAGTTCAGCACGTACGCGACGTGGTGGATCCGCCAGGCGATCACCCGCGCCATCGCCGACCAGGCGCGCACGATCCGCATCCCGGTCCACATGGTCGAGACCATCAACCGCCTCATCCGCGTCAGCCGCACGCTGTTGCAGGAGCTGGGTCGCGAGCCGACGGTGGAGGAGATCGCGCGGCGCATGAGCCGCGACGAGATCATCCGCGAGCTGCGCGACAAGCTGCAGCGCGAGCCGACCGAGGCCGAGGTCGACGAGCGCGTCGCCGACGGCCCGCAGACAGTGAGCCCGGAGAAGGTGCGCGAGATCATGAAGGTCTCCCAGGAGCCGGTCAGCCTCGAGACGCCGATCGGCGAAGAGGAGGACAGCCACCTGGGCGACTTCATCCCGGACCTCGCGTCCGTGGCGCCGGCGGATGCCGCCAGCCATCAGCTCCTCAAGGAGCAGGTGGAGGGCGTGCTCGACTCCCTCACGCCGCGCGAGCGGCGCGTGCTCCAGCTGCGCTTCGGCCTGGAGGACGGCCGCAGCCGAACGCTGGAGGAAGTCGGGCGCGACTTCAACGTCACGCGCGAGCGGATCCGTCAGATCGAGGCCAAGGCGCTCCGCAAGCTGCGCCATCCCTCGCGGTCACGGAAGCTCAAGGACTACCTGGAGTAGCGGCTCCGCGGCTGTCGCGGCGACGGTAGGAGAGGGAGCCGGGCGGTATCGTTTCGCCATGCAGTTCAGCGACGTCATTCGGACGCGGCGGATGGTCCGCCACTTCGCCCCCGATCCGATCGAGCGATCGGTGCTCGAGCGGATCGCCGCGACGGCGCAACGCGCGCCCTCGGCCGGTTTCAGCCAGGGCCAGCGGCTGGTCATCGTGACCGAGCCAGGCCGCCGACGTCGCCTCGCCGAGCTCGCGTGGGAGGCCTCGTACACCGAGCGTGGCTTCGACCCGTGGATCAGCGAGGCGCCGGCGCTGTTCGTTCCGGCCGTCTCGGCGAAGGTGTACGTCGATCGATACAACGAGCCGGACAAGCGCGATCCATCTGACCCGCCCGGGACGGAGGACGAGTGGGCGGTGCCGTACTGGTGGATGGACGTCGGCTGCACGGTGATGCTGCTCCTGCTCGCCGCCGTCGACGAGGGCCTGGCCGCCGGATTCGCGGGTGGCGATTTCGATGGCATGCGGGAGGCCGTCGGACTCCCGGCGGACTTCACGCCCGTGGGCGTCATCCCGGTGGGTCATCCACTGCCGGACCAGAAGTCGCCGTCGCTCAAGCGCGGCTGGCGGACGCTGGACGACTTCGCGCGCTGGGAGACCTGGTAGGAAGCACCAATCAGCCGCGGATCCAGGATCGCGCGTTGTCGCCTTTGCCGCCTCGAGCGGCGCACGGTATCATCGGCGCCGTCCCGATGGGTCTCCGCACAGGCTCGTCGCTGCGTTCCGGCGTAGCTCAGTGGTAGAGCGGGCGGCTGTTAACCGCTTGGTCGTAGGTTCGAATCCTACCGCCGGAGCCACCCACGTACTGCGTCCGCCCGGGTCAACCCCCTGATCGGTCGTCGGGTTTCAGTGGCCGCTCCGTGCCGCTGGCGGATATCTGGCCGGATGTTCCCTCGTTCGCTCGTCTATCGGCGAAATGCTGGAATTGCCATTCAGCCACGCCGGGCAGCCAGTCCGTGCCGAAGGTGGCCGATGGGCCGATGCGCGGGTCATCCGGCGCATCGCCGTCACGCAGGGCATGCACGTACGCGCGATCCTGTTCGATCCGTGCGCGGACCTGGTCGGCGCCGCCGGCGGACCCGTGACCGGGGATCAGGACATCAACGCCGCCAGCCACGCCCTCGAGCAGGCTCAGCCCGCCGAGGTAATCCTCGATCGGATCCGCGGCGCCCAGGTCGGGGAACGGAACCAGGATGTCAGACAGCATGTCGCCGGCGACGAGAACGCCGCGCTCCTCGATCAGCAGTGCGGCATGGCCCTGGGCATGCGCCGGATGCTCGATGATCCGGACTCGAGGACCATCCCAGGGAATCTGCGCCGCCTGGGCCGGCAGGCCGGTGATGCGGCCGAACAGGTCCAGCGGTATCTCCTCGACGATTTCCGGCGGCATCACCTCGGCCATGCGCGCCTTCCAATCCCGGTCCGCCAGCAGAGCTCGCATGGCCGCCGCGCAGCGGGCCGTACCGTAACGGGGCGCATCGCCGAGCTCGGCATGCCAGAGCGCGTGATCCCAATCGGGATGCGTCGCGAAGCCCGCCGCGACGGGCTGGCCCATCTCACGAAGGTCGTTCGCCAGGCAGACCATCTCGTCGCCGGTGATCCCCGGGTCGATGAGCAGCACGCCTGCCTGGCCCCGCACGACGACCGCGTTGTTCCGGAGCAGCTCGCTCTGGTGGGTCAGCACACCGTCTGCGACCTGTATCAGCATCGCGTCATCGCTTCTTCCCACCGGCGCTGGCGCCCACGGTGACGAGGAGCTCCTCCAGCTGCTCGAGCTGCTCGGGCATCCCCTCCGCCGCCCCGGAGGCGAGCTCACCGTCGAGAGCTTCCTTCGAGGGATAGAGGTCGTGCTTGACCAGCAGCGTCTGGTCGCCCTTTTCCTCGAACGTCACCGTGGTGACGGCTCCCCCCTCATCACCTTCATCATTGGTCCAGACGAGGCGCGAGTGGGGGGTTACTTCGATGTATTTGCCGAAGACCTCCATCACCTTCGAGCCACCGACGCCGAACACGAGCCGGTACTTGCCCCCGACACGGACATCCATCTCGCAGACGAGCAAGGCCATGCCCATCGACTTGGGCACCCACCACCGCTTGAACAGCTCTGGCTTGGTCCACGCATCGAACACGAGGCGCGCCGGAGCATTGAAGGTACGCGTCACCACCAGCTCGCGGTCGGACTTCCGTTCGGTTGTCGTGCGGTTCTTCACGGGGGCGCGCTCAATCTCTCTTCTTGCGTCCATCGACCATCTCCTTCTGTTTCAGCTCCTCGATAACCTCGTCCAGCTCGGCGAAGCGTGAGGCCCAGAGCTGGCGGTGCCTCTCGATCCACGCCGTCTCTTCCTCCAGTCGCCGCGGGCCGAGCCTGCAGGTCCGCACGCGCCCGACCTTCTCCGTGGTGACGAGCTCGGCTTGCTCCAGGACGCGAACGTGCTTCCTCATACCGGTGAGGGTCATGTGGAACTCTTCGGCGAGCTCCGTGATCGAAGCGTCGGCACTTCCGAGCTGCTCCAGAACCCCGCGTCGCGTGGCGTCCGAGAGCGCGGAGAACGAAGCATCGAGTCGGCCGGCGCCCGTATACTGAACCATGAGGTTCAGCATGCATCAGACGAGGGGCCGAATGCAAGCGCGGGCCAGCGAGGAACACGCCGCCTCGAGTTGCGCAGGTGGCTACGTCGAACGACGTGGTCACATCACCGATGGTTGACGCATGCCGTTCACCCCTTCAGGCCCGACAGTGAGGCTGCCAACCGCCCAGTCCGTGATCGGAGGGAGACCACACCATGAGCGTTCGCCTTGATGGCCCTGCTCGCCCAGCGGCATCGTCCCTGCTCGTGCTCGTGCTGGCGGTGGTGATCGCCGGATGTCGTGCGTCGTCTCCCGGAGCGCCCGTGCCGCCCGTCGCCTCGCCGTCCCCATCGGCCGTGCCCTCTGACGGGCCCGTCGAGCCCGCCGCGACGCCGGCGCAGGCGGCATCCCCATCCTTCGAGGGCCACGCGGCCGCCGGCCTCGCGTTCGTGCAGCCCGCCGGAGCGGGAAGCGCCGTCAGCCACATCTTCGTGGTCGAGGCCGATGGCTCCCTCCGGCAGGTGACCGGCGTCAGTCGCCCTGAATCGACCGGCGCGACCTTCCCCGTCTGGTCACCGGACGGCAGCCGGCTCCTGTTTGCGCCGCCCAAGATCGGCGGCGCTTCGAACTGGGCCGTGTCGGTCGTGAATGCCGACGGCAGCGACGAGCGACCCGTGGCGCCCCTGCAGGACGAGTACACCGGTCCGTTCAGCTGGTCTCCCGACGGCACGAGCATCCTCTACGGCGACCTCCACGAGGCGGATGGCCCGATGATGTGGCTCGCCGACGTCGCCAGTGGCGAGCGGCGCTACCTCGGCGCCGGGAGCGTGCCGCGCTGGGCCGGAGCTGGCGATCGGATCACGTTCATGCACCTGGTTGAGGGCCCCGGGGATCCGGCGCCACTGGAGCCCGCCATCTTCGTCATGGGCGTCGAGGACGCCGAGCCGAGCGAGTTTGCCCGGGCGCTGGACGCTGTCTGGGCGCCTGACGGCTCCGCCGTCCTCATCCAGGCAGCGCAGGATCGCCTGCTCATGGCGGGTGCCGACGGGTCGAATGCGAGTGACTTCGTCCAGGGCTGGTCGCCGGCCTGGTCGCCGGACGGGAACGCGGTCGTCTTCGCATTCGACCACGACGCGAATGGACTGCCGGTCCTGGCGGCGGTCGATCGATCGGGCCAGCCGTTGTGGGCCGGGGCAATCGGTGCCTCGCCCGCCTGGTCGCCGGACGGCACGCGCATCGCCGTCGAGATCAGCTACCCGGAGCCGATGATCCAGGTGCTCGACGCCGCGACCGGCGAGCTGCTGTGGGAAGGCCGCGGCAGCCAGCCGGCCTGGCGCCCCTGATCGCTAACGGGGTTGCTAGCCCGAACAGGCTCCTCCGTCGGTCGGGCTCGCGTACGGCAGGCTCGGCCGCGCGAGGAGCTGTCGACCGGCGTCCGGGAGCCGCGCGGTCAGCCCGCGGCGACCGGCTGGAGACGTCGCTTGAGATGCTCTCCGGTGAGCGAGCCCTGCGCCCGCACGAGCTCGACCGGAGGGCCCTCGAAGATCACGCGCCCGCCGTCGTGGCCGGCCCCCGGTCCCATGTCGATCACCCAGTCGGCCCGGGCGACGACGTCGAGGTTGTGCTCGATCACGATGACCGTGCGTCCTGACTCGACGAGTCGATCGAGCAGGCCGATGAGGTTGTCCACGTCCTGCATGTGGAGCCCGGTCGTCGGCTCGTCGAGGACGTACACCTGGGTGTCGCCGGACATCTCGATGGCCAGCTTGAGCCGCTGGCGCTCGCCACCCGACAGCGTGTCGAGGGACTGGCCGAGCGAGAGGTAGCCGAGGCCGACATCGGCCATGCGCTCGAGCAGGGTCCGCACCGGCTTCTCGGTGAAGAACTCGCGCGCCTCCTCCACCGGCATGGCCAGGACCTCGACGATGTTGCGTCCGCGGAGCTGGTAGTGGAGGACGTCATCGGTGTAGCGGCGGCCCTCGCAGACCTCGCACACGCTCACGACCTCCGCCATGAAGCCGAGGCTGGTGTAGGTCATGCCGAGGCCGTTGCAGTTCGGGCAGGCGCCCTCCGAGTTCGCGCTGAAGAGCGCCGGCTTGACGCCATTCGCCTTCGCGAACGCGGTTCGGATCGGATCCAGGATGCCGGTGTACGTGGCCGGGTTCGAGCGCCGCGAGCCGCGGATGGCGGACTGGTCGATGACCGTCACCGATGGATCGGTGCGGGGCAGGCAGCCGTGGATCAGCGAGCTCTTTCCCGACCCGGCGACGCCGGTCACCGCCACGAGGACGCCGAGCGGCACGTCGACCGAGACGTCATCGAGGTTGTGGAGTCGGGCGCTGCGAATGGGGATCGAGCCGCTGGGCGCGCGCGGCGCCGCCTTCGGCTCCTGGCGCATGTCGAGGTGGCGTCCGGTCGCGGTGCCCGAGGCGACGAGCCCGTCGACCGTGCCTTCGAAGACCACGCTCCCGCCATGCGGCCCGGCGCCGGGACCCATGTCGACGATATGGTCGGCGATCCGCATGACCTCGAGGTCGTGCTCGACGACGAGGATCGTGTTGCCCTTGTCACGCAGGCGTTCGAGCAGCGTGTTCATGCGCTCGACGTCGTGCGCGTGGAGGCCGATGGTCGGCTCGTCGAAGACATAGGTGATGTCGGTCAGCGACGATCCGAGGTGCCGAATCATGCGCGTCCGCTGCGCTTCGCCGCCCGAGAGCGTCCCCGACGGCCGGTCGAGGCTCAGGTAGCCGAGGCCCATCTCGACGAACGAGTCGAGGCTCTCGCCCAGCGCCCCCAGCAGCGGGGCCACGGACGGCTCGCTCAGCCCACGCACCCAGGCAGCCAGGTCGCTGATCTGCATGGCGCAGGCATCGGCGATGCTGATCCCCGCGACCTTCGACGAGCGGGCTGCCGCGTTGAGCCGGGTGCCACCACAGTCGGGACATGAGCTGAAGGTCACGGCGCGCTCGACGAAGGAACGAATGTGCGGCTGAAGCGCGTCGACGTCCTTCGACAGCATCGACTTCTGGATCCGCGGAACGAGGCCCTCGTAGGTCAGGTTGATGCCGTTGATCCTGACCTTGACCGGCTCCTTGAAGAGGAAGTCGTTGAGCTCGGTCCTGGAGAAGTCGCGGACGGGCTTCTCGGGGTCCAGGAAGCCGGACTCACTGTACAAGCGGGTCGACCAGCCATCCGCCGTGTAGCCAGGAACCCTGATCGCGCCCTGGTTGAGGGACTTCGTCTCGTCGTAGAGCTGCGTCAGGTCGATGTCGCTGGCCGTTCCCATGCCCTCGCAGCGCGGGCACATGCCGCCCGCCACGCTGAACGTCCGGCTCTCGGTCACGCCCTTTCCACGATCGACCTTGATCGCGCCGCCGCCGGTGACCGAGGGGATGTTGAAGGAGAACGCCTGCGGCCCGCCGATGTGCGGCTTCCCGATGCGGCTGAAGACGACGCGCAGCATCGCGTTCGCGTCGGTCACCGTCCCGACGGTGGAACGGACGTTGGCGCCCATCCGCTCCTGGTCGAGGATGATCGCCGTCGTCAGGCCCTCGAGCGAGTCGACGTCCGGCCGTGCCAGGGTCGGCATGAAGCCCTGGACGAACGCGCTGTACGTCTCGTTGATCAGCCGCTGGGATTCGGCCGCGATCGTCTCGAACACCAGCGAGCTCTTGCCCGAGCCCGAGACGCCGGTGAACACCGTCAGCCGCCGTTTCGGGATATCGAGGTCGATGTCGCGGAGGTTGTTCTCCCGGGCCCCACGGACCTCGATCGCACCCCAGTCCGTCATGCGCGGGTCAGCTGACCGCCCGCTTCACGAGCTCGGCGATCCGCCCTTCCGCGGCGGGGGTCAGCTCGGTCACGGCGAAGGCGACCGGGAAGAACTCGCCGTCGTCGATCCTGGCGTCGGGCTGGAATCCGAACGTCGAGTAGCGGACCTTGAACTTCGAGGCGGGCTGGAAGAAGCAGATCGTCTTGCCATCCTTGGCGTAGGCCGGCATGCCGTAGTACGTGCGAGGCACGAGGACCGGCGCGGCCTGCTGGACCAGCGCATGGATCCGGGTGGCCATCGAGCGATCCGGCTCCGACATCTCGGCGATCTTCGCCTGCACCTCCTGCTCGCCGGCCTCGCGCTCCTCCTCCGGGGAGAGCTTCGCCCGCTTCTTGCGCTCGCGCGCGCTCTCCTGGATCGCGGCTCGCTCTTCATCTGTCCAGATCTTGTCGGTGGCCGTTCCCTGCTTGCTGGCGGGCATCTCACGTTCTCCTTGAACTGAATACGGGCGGGCTCAGGCGGTCGCCTTCTGGGCGGCCTTTCCCTGCTGAAGGATCCGGATCGGGTTGCCGAATGGATCGCGGAGGCCCATGTCGGTACCGTAGAAGTGCTCAGTCGGCTCCTGGGTGAAGTCGGTGACCCCTCGCTGCTTCAAGGTTTCGTAGAGCCCCTGAGCGTCGTCGGTGATGAACACGAGCCCGCCGAGCGCGCCCTTCGTGATGAGCTCGCGGAGCTGCGCTGCCGTGGCTTCGTCGTGCAGCGGCGATCCCGGCTGCTCCAGCGAGACCTCGGTGCCCTCCTCTCCGGGGACCCGGATCGTCAGCCAGCGATAGTCGCCCTGGCGCACGTCGTTGCCCTTCTCGAGCCCGAGCTTGTTGACGTAGAAGTCGAGCGCCTCGTCCTTGTCGAGGACGTAGATCGAAGCGACGTTGAGCTTGGTGATCATTGGGTGTTCTCCCATCTGGATGTGTCGATGTGGACGACCCCACCCTAGGATGCCGGGGCGGCGACGGCTTCTCCAAAATTGCTCGATTGGGCCGGCTCGGCGGCGGCATCCCTCGGCCGCATGGCCGCCAGCTGCACGCAGTGCGGGGCGACGATGGGCCCGTGCCCCTTGCGATAGCCGGAAGGCGTCTCGCCCACGATATCGCGGAATGTCCGGCTGAACGTGCCCAGGCTGGTGAAGCCCACGTCGAGGCAGATGTCGGTGACGCTGCGATCGGTCTCGCGCAGGAGAAACATCGACCGTTCGACGCGCCGGCGCTGCAGGTACCGGTGCGGGGTCTCGCCGAAGACGGAGCGGAAGCTACGGATGAAGTGGGCCTCGGAGACGTGCGCGACCGCCGCGACGGCTCTGACGTCGAGGGGCTGGGCGTACGCGCGGTCCATCGCGTCACGGGCGCGGAGGAGGCGGCGGTTGAAGTCCTCGGCCTCGCGGCTCACGGGCCGATGCTGGCGCCAAGCGCCCCGTCGGGATCGTACTGCGCCTTCACCCGGCTGAGGCGAGCGAAGTTCGGGCCGTAGTAGGCCGCCGCCGGGTCGGCGAGATCGGGATCCCCGAAGTTGGGGAAGACTCCGCCGGTGGCCCACGGGTGCGTCAGCTCCCACGATCGCGTGACCCATCCGTCGGCCTGCATCTCCGCGAAGCCCGGCACGGCGGGATCGACCGTCATCGCATGCTTCAGCGTGAAGAGCTCATGGCGGAACGGGAAGGCCGTGTCCTCGGGAGCGAGCCGGTTGTACGCGCCGCCCCACGGGATGAACGAGAGCTCCCGCTCGGGGCTGAGCGCCGCGCCGGCGGCGAAGTGCTCGAGGACGGCGCGGATGCCGTCGCTCGGGATGGGCTGGCGGAAGAACTCCGACTTGGCCAGGCTGTAAGGGCGCGGCGAATCGGGGGCGATGGGCTTCCTCGGGAACCGATCCCCGAGGCCGGCCCAGTGCGCAACCGCATCGCGGTGAAGCATTGCACGCACGAACGCCTCAGCCGGCTCGCCGACGCCTTCGACGAGTGGATCGATGAGCGCCACGGTCTCGGCCTCGGTCCCGAGCATGGCGCCGAAGACCTCGACGATGGGCGCCTCGAGCGCGGCCGTCGCGGTGAGCGTCAGGCTCGCGCTGAGCTCGTCGGGGCTCGCCGGCGCCCAGCGCTGCCAGGCATCGATGACATCGACCGCGCGATCCATGGGCCAGACGAGCCGGAAGTTCGTGGTGTCCGTCGCCGGTCGGGGAGTGAAGACGAACCGGGTGACGATGCCCATCGCCAGCATCCCGCCACCGCGCAGCGCCCAGAGGAGGTCGGGATCGTGATCCTGGTCCGTGTCGACGATGCGGCCGTCGGCCAGGACCACGCTGGCCGCCCGGAGGTGGTCGCAGGTCAGGCCGTACTTCCGACCGACGAAGCCGAGCCCGCCGCCGAGCGTGAGCCCGGCGATCCCGACGCTCGGGCATGAGCCGGCCGGGACCATGAGCCCTCCGTCGGCGAGCGTGTCGTACATGGTTCCGAGCCTCGTGCCCGCCCCGACCGTCACGCCATCGGCCGAGATGGCGATGTCGTGCATGGGCGTCACGTCGATGACCACGCCCTCCGTCGACGAGCGGCCGTCCATCGAGTGCCCGCCACAGCGGGCAACGATCCCGAGACCTCGGCGACGCGCGAGGGACAGCGCCTCCTGGACGTCCGATGGCGTCGCGCAGCGAACGATGGCGGCCGGCCGCACGCCGTCGTACCGCCCGTTGGCGGTCCTGCGCGCCTCGTCGTAGCCGTCGGATGCCGGAACGATGACCTCCCCGGCGAGAACGTCGCCGAGTGCTCGCCAGTCGGCGGCCGCCGCGGCTCCAGTCGTCATGTCACGTCGCTCCCCAGCGCGGTTGTCTGGGGACAGTATCGCGGGGTCGGCCCGGGGTGTGCGGAACCGGTCGTTCCGGCCCGCACCCCCTTTAGGTGGATCAGGCGGTCGCGGCCGCCTCCCGCGGCGCGAGCTGCTCGCCTGTCTCGATCAGTGACTTGAGGCCGGACAGGATGAAGGGCATCCCGCCCGAGACCTGGTGGTAGGTCGCCGTCTTCGACGGGAACTCGTCGTGGATGGTCGTCACCTTCGTGATGCCGGGTGCCGTCTCCTCGAGCTCCCAGGTGAGCCGAGACGGCGCATCGGCGGCGACATCATCGTCCCAGCGTGCGTCGAAGGTCTGGACCAGGCGGCGGGGTGCATCGGCCTCGACGATGGTGCCGACGATGGCGTCCTTGCCCGAGATCGCGTAGCGGTACGTCGATCCCGGCGTCCAGCTCGATTCGACCGTGCTGCCGTAGTAGTAGCGCAGGGTGAACTCGGACTCGGTGATGGCGCGCCAGACCTGCTCGGGCGTGGCGCGGATGAAGATCTGGGAGACGAAGCGCGGGCGCTCCGCCGCGTCGGCATCGGTACCCATGGTGGGCTCCTCCATGTACGTCTGCAGGGAGAGGAGGACGTCGGCCGCGCGCATGCGGAACTTGTCGAGCCATCGGTCGTGGAGCCGTCGGATGGGGACCGGATTGAGGTAGTGCAGCCGACGTCGGCCGCTCCGGTGGGAAACGACGAGCTCCGCTCGCTCCAGGACGCGAAGGTGCTTCATCACCGCGATGCGGGTCATCTGCGGCAGCGCCGTCTCGAGCTCGCCCAGCGTCTGGCCATCACGCTCGTAGAGCCGATCCAGCAGCCGTCGCCGCGACGGATCCGCGAGGGCCCGAAACAGCGCGTCGTCCTGCTCCATGGGCCGGAGCATATGTCACCTTGAGGTTACATGTCAACCGAATCCGCCGCGGCCATAACGGGACGGGGGGAGCGCCGTTAGTACATGTGAGCCGGACACTGCGTTGGCGGCTCCGCCGCCAGGGCAGCCGCAGTGTCCGGTCTTCTCGTGCCCGGCGCCTCAGGCCCGGCGCCTCGACCTTCGGCCAGGCGGCCGGACGGCTTCAGGCCTTGCGCTCGTGCCAGTCGGTGTCGACCGGCGCGGTGGGGCCGACGTCGTTGAGGGTGGGAACCAGGATCCAGCCCATGATCGCCATGGCGATGGCGAAGATCAGGAGCAGCACCGACCCGGCCCACTCGTAGCTCGCGAACCAGTAGACGACGGCGACGATGAGGATCCCCAGCGGGATGGTGAGGTACTTCAGGAGCGCCATGGGCGGATGATAGCGGCTGGTGGGCCGCCTCAGGCGACCGTTCGAGCCGTCAGACGAGCCAGCCGCAGTCCGTTCGGCTCACCGGTCCTCGAGCGGGCCCGACCGGGCGGATGCCCGTGTCCGGGGCGTGGCTCACGACCAGCGGCCGCGTGTTCGTCGTCTGGTCGGCGACGCCAAGGCTCGCCCGGCGGATGCCCGGATCGGTCACCGGGGGACCGATGTCGACGGGCTCCGCGATGGTCCGTGCCGGTGCGGAGCCGGCCTCGGCGGGCCGAGCAGTGACGACGGTGCCGTCAGGGTAGGGCAGCCAGAGGCCGCGCATGCGGGCGATGAAGTGCTCGGGCATGCCGGGGATGAGCATGTCGACGATGCCGTGGCCCGTCCGTCGGTAGCCGCGAGGTCGCTCATCGGCCTCGACGCGGTCGACGAACGCGCGGGCCATGAGCTCATCGACGGCGACGCGCACCCCCTCCGGAGCGTCCACGCTCGTCGTGCCGCCCTTGAACGTCGCACGCCCCACGACGGCCGGCTCTCCGCCACGCGCGGTCGCCAACAGCTCGTAGACGAGCGTGTCCTCGGTGCGCGGGTCGGCGTGCGGTTCCAGCATCCCGGCCGAGGATAGCGCAGCAGGGCGGGACGGCGGGCGGCCTCAGCGCGGGGGCTCGCTCGGCTAGAATCGGCCTCGTGAGCCCCGACGAGGAGCGCGAGTACCGGGGGATGGTTTCCGAGCAGGACGCCGCCCAGGTGGACGCATGGGCCGCGGACCTGTTCATGGATTTCGCGAAGCGCCTTGGGGTGGGGCGGGCGATCGCGGCCTTCTGCAAGGCGACCGGCCTCGACGAGCGCGGCTTCCAGCGCGCCTTCCTGGTGGGTGGTGGGCCCGACCACGTCGTCGGCATCGACACCGCGGGTTCGCTCTCCGCGCCGATCTTCGAGCTGCCGAAGGCGATCGCCGGCCTGAGGCGGATCGACCCGGATGCCCAGTCGAAGCTGGTCGACTTCCTCGTCGACCACCGAGAGGTCATGTCCTACACCGCCTGAGTCGTCCGCGGAACGGCTCAGTGCGGGAGGCGACTAATCGGCTTCGTCGGAGGGCGGGCTGCCGGCCCGGATGATCGCGATCGCGTTCTCGATCTTGAGCTTCGTGATCGTCAGGTGCTTCACGAAGTTCTCCCGGTTGACCGATGGAATCTGCTCCATCAGCTCCGGCTGCCGGAGGACGTCGATCATGTCGTCCATGCCCTCCGCGAGCTTGGCGCGCGCGCCCATGAGCGCGTCATCGGCCTCGCGCGCCGCGACGACATGGCCGGCGGCGGTCTTCGCCCGGCGCCTCGGTGCGTGCTCCGGCTCACCCTCCGCGGCCTTGCCATTGGCCGTGCCGGTGATGAGCCGCAGCTTGGCCAGCGACAGGTCGCCGGCGACGATGCGCTTCGCGAGGCGCCTCCGCTTCCGCTCGTCGCCGATCTTCATCAGCTCATAGGCGTGGCTGATCGTGTCTTTGCGCAATGACACGAGCTCGCGGATGTCCGCGGGTGCATCGGTCAGCCGAAGGCGGTTCTCGACGTAGCCCTTGTCCTTGCCAACCTTCTGCGCCAGCTGGCGAACGGAGTAGCCGAACGTCTCCGTCATCTTCCGGAACATCGCCGCCTCCTCCAGCGGCGACACATCCTCGCGCTGGAGGTTCTCGATGATGCTGACTTCCAGCGCGGTGCTCTCGTCGAACTCGACGACGATGGCAGGAATCGAATCGCGATTCGCCATGCCGGACGCACGCCAACGTCGCTCGCCGGCGATGAGCTCGAATTTCGGGCCGCTGGGTCTGACCAGGATCGGCTGCAGGACGCCGTGCTCGCGGATCGAGTCGGCAAGCTCGGTCAATGACTCCTCGTCGTAGGAGAGGCGGGGCTGCGCAGGATTGGGCAGGATCTTGCCCACGGGGATCTCGCGAATCTGCGCGTGCGTCGCCCGGGACTCGATGAGCGACACGATGCCGGGGGCGAGGTCGGTTGTCTGCGCCTCGTCGAAGAGGCGGTGGATGTTCTCGCGGAATGCGGCGCGCTTCTCAGCCAAGCTCGATCACCTCCTGGGCCAGATCCCGGAACGCGCGCGCCGCCGAGGAGTTCGTGGCGTACTCGGTCACCGGCTTACCCGTCAGGGGCGCCTCCCCAAGCTTCACTGTCTGCTTGATCATGGTGGTGAACACTCGGTGGTCCCCCAGCTGCTTGAGGTTCTCGAGCATCTCTCGTGCGAGCACCGTGCGCCCGTCGAAGAACGTCGGCAGCAGCCCGAGCACCTCGAGGTCGTGATTCAGCTTGATCTTGATCGTGTTGATCACCTTGATGAGGGCCGTGAGGCCTTTGATCGCGTAGTACTGCGTCTGGACCGGGATGATCACGCGGCTGGATGCGACGAGCGAGTTGATCGTCAGCAGTCCGAGCGTCGGTGGGCAGTCGACGATCACGACGTCGAACTGCCGATCGGCCCAGCCGCTCAACGCATCGCGCAGCACCATCTCTCGACCGATGGCCGTGAACAGCTCCACTTCGGTCGACGCGAGCTCGAGCGTTGCGGGAGCGACCCACAGCCCCTGGGTCTCCGTCTCACGGACGACCTCATCGAGCGCCACGCGGTCATCCGAGAGTACGTCCGCCATCGATTCGCGGACGTCGGAGAGCGACACGCCGAGCCCGACGGTGAGATTCGCCTGGGGATCCATGTCGACGCACAGGACCCGATACCCGCGTTCGGCGAGCGCCCCGCCGAGGTTGATGGAGCAGGTCGTCTTGCCGACTCCGCCCTTCTGGTTCGCGATCGAAATTACCTTGGTCAACGCATCACCTTCGTGCGGCAGCGGGCGGATGAATCGTCGCCGATGCGACGGGAGCGATGATAGGCGGCGGGGGTGCATCGGTCATCCGAGTTATCCACAACGTGGAGAAATGTCGATGTCGTTGTGCAAAGACGGACGTCTATACTCGGAGTTGTCCACCGTCACGCCAGCGGGCCCGTAGCTCAATGGTTAGAGCAACCGGCTCATAACCGGACGGTCGCAGGTTCGATTCCTGCCGGGCCCACCACACACCGGCACACGACAAGGAGTGCGACGCGTGTCGACCGCCGACAA
>DASUFJ010000072.1:0-5245 GCA_036274575.1 Candidatus Limnocylindria bacterium | reverse complement strand
CTCCTTCCCGGCCCGATGGAGGACCGACACGCGCGGCTCGCGGGAGGCGAACGTGTCGGCCAGCGCTCCGGTGCCATCCGGGGAGGCGTCGTCCACGACGAGGACCGAGGCCTCGGGTAGCGCCGCGAGGATCGCGCTCAGGATGCCCTCGAGGTTCTCGCGCTCGTTGTACGTCGGGATGACGACCCAGGTCCCACGCCCCGCGGCCAGCCCGACCGCCGGCCGGGCTCCCTCAGCGACCGATGCCGACATACGGCACGCCGCCATCCTCCCAGGCGGCCCGATCGATGGCGTTGCGCCCGTCGACGAAAAGCTCGACCCCGGCCACCGCCTCGGGGCGAAGCTCCGCGTACACGCCGTGCGGCGCCTGGAGCACGGCTACCCGCACCTTGGCGCCGGAGCCGAGCGCATATGGCTCGAAGCCCATCTTCCGCAGGTGGTCGTCGTCGAAGTACGGATCGTGGCCGAAGACCCGCGCCCCGGCAGCCTTGAGCTCATCGCGGAGCCGGAACGCGGAGCTGAACGCGTCCTCGCGGACGTCGCCGCGGTATGCGATGCCGAGGACGAGGACCGGCGCCTCCCGCAGGGAGCCGATACGTTCCTCGATCGTGCGCACCGTGAAGCCGGCCATCCCCTAGTTGATCTCGCGGGCCAGCGGCGGGATGCGCAGCTCGGGATCGGTGTTGAACAGGAAGTGGGGATAGACCGGGATGCAGTGCCCGCCGACGCCGACGCCGGGCTGGTGGATGTGGCTGTACGGCTGCGAGTTCGCCGCGCCGATGACCTCGCTGACGTCGATGCCGCGGCGCGCGGCGTAGGCGGCGAGCTCGTTGGCGTAGGCGATGTTCACGTCGCGGTACGTCGTCTCGGCCAGCTTCGTCATCTCGGCAGTCTCGGCGTTGGCCACGGCCAAGACCTCGGTCCCCTCGTCGAGGACGGACCGATAGAACGCGACGGCGCGCCGCGTGCTCTCGGGGCTCGTGCCGCCCACGACCTTCGGGTAGCGCCGCAGGTCGACGAAGACGCGGCCGACGAGGACGCGCTCCGGGCTGAAGGCGAGGAACAGCTCGCGGTCGAGCTCGAGGCCGCTCCCCTCGGCCAGCATCGGTCCGAAGCGGTCGCGCGTCGTCCCCACCGGCAGGGTCGTCTCGTACACGACGAGGGCGCCACGGCCGACATTGGCCGCGATCTGGCGCGTCGCCGCGTCGATCGGGCCGAAGTCGATCTGGCGCTCAGCATCGACGACGACCGGCACGATGACGACGATCGCCTCCGCCTGGGGCACGCCCTCGGGCGCCTCCCAGGTCGTGGCGCGCAGGCGTCCCTCGGCGACGAGCTCCGGGACGCGGTCGATGAGCGTCTGCTCGTCGAGGTGCGGCGAGTCGCCACGGTTGATCGCGTCGACGATGCGCGGCGCGATGTCGACGCCGAGCACGTCATGCCCGCGCGAGGCGTACTGGACCGCGAGCGGCAGGCCGATGTGACCCAGGCCGACGACCGCGATCCTCATGCCAGCGCCTCCTCGAGCGCCGGTCCGGCGATGACCTGCCCGCTCTCGGCCGATTCGACCATCTTGCGGGCCAGCAGGAGGGCGATCATCGCGTCGCGCGGCTCCACCGGCGGCGGCCCTCCGTCGCGCACCGCGGCGGCGAACTCCGCCAGCTCCACGACCAGCGGCTCCTGGCGACGGATCGAGAAGCGCGTCATCTCGCC
The DNA here is from genome assembly GCA_036274575.1 of Candidatus Limnocylindria bacterium. Lineage (GTDB taxonomy): Bacteria > Chloroflexota > Limnocylindria > QHBO01 > QHBO01 > JACDBZ01. The sequence continues at coordinate 3,532 of DASUFJ010000072.1, read as the reverse complement.
CTCGGACACCGAGGCGACCGGTGCCGAGCCGCCGGGCTGGGTCCACGTCTCGGCGGCCTCAGGGTTGCTGAACAGCACGAGGTCCTGGGCGATGTAGTCGGCCAGGAACATCCCGCGCTCGCCGGTGACCGTCAGGGAGCGACGCTTCGACGGCGTCAGCCAGTTGATGTCCAGGACGCCGACGACGCCGTTCGCGAACTTCATGGTGCCGTTGAACAGGTCCTCGTGCTCCGTGTGGATCCGCCGCTCGGTCTCGGCGTAGATCCGCACCGGCTCCGAGCCGATGAGGAACCGCATGATGTCGAGGTCGTGCGGCGCGAGGTCGACGACGACGCCCACGTCCCGGATGCGCGCCGGGAAGGGCCCCAGGCGCGTGGCCTTGATCTGGAAGACGCGGCCCAGCTCTCCGCCGTCGAGGCGGCGGCGCAGCTCGCGGATGGCCGGGTTGAAACGCTCGATATGACCGACGGTGAGGAGGCGGCCGGCCGCCTTCGCCGCGCGCATCATCTCGAGCGCCTCGTCGCGGGTCGCCGCGATCGGCTTCTCGACCAGGACGTGGGCCCCTGCCCCGAGGGCGGCGAGAGCGACGGGCAGGTGGAGCCTGGTGGGCGCAACGACGCTGACGAGGTCCAGCTCCTCCTCGGCGAGCATGCGATCCGGGTCGTCGAAGCCTCGCGCCCGCCGTCCCCCGGTCGCGGCACGCACCGCCGCCGGGTCGGGATCGGCGACGGCCACGAGGTCGACCCCGTCGATCGCCTCGTCCCACACTCGGACGTGGTTGCGGCCCATCATCCCCAGGCCGATGACGCCCGCGCGCAGCGAGCGCCCGCGAGTCTCGGTCATTCGGCGGCGACGGGGGTGAGCGCCCCAAGCTCGGAGGCGGTCTCGTTCACCGCGCCGATGACGGTCGCGACCTCGTCGTCGCTCAGCGAGGGATGGACCGGGATGCTGAGCACCTCATCGGTCAGGCGCTCGGTGATCGGGAAGCGCTCCTCGCCGTAGCCGAGCTCGATGAACGGCTTCTGGCGGTGGACCGGGATGGGGTAGTAGATCGCGCTGCCGACACCGCGCTCCTTCAGCCGCTCGGCGAAGGCATCGCGCTGGTTCACGCGGATCGTGTACTGGTGGTAGACGTGCGTCGTTCCGGGCCGCTCCCTCGGAGTGATCACGCCGTGCAGCTCGCGGTCGTAGCGCGCGGCGATCTCGCGGCGCCGCGCGTTGTATCCGGGCAGCTTCGGGAGCTGCGCCAGGCCGATGGCGGCGGCCAGATCGGTCATCCGGAAGTTGAACCCGACGATGTCGTGGTGGTAGCGCACGCGCATGCCGTGCTCGCGCAGGAGGCGCATCCGATCGGCGAGCTCGGCGTCGCCGGTCGTCACGATGCCGCCCTCTCCGGTGGTCATGTTCTTCGTCGGGTAGAAGCTGAACACGCCGGCCCCCCACGTCCCGCTCTTCCGTTCGCCGATGGAAGCGCCGTGGGCCTGCGCCGCGTCCTCCACCACCGCCAGGCCGTGGCGATCGGCGATGCTGGCGATGTCATCCATCCGGGCCGGCTGCCCGTACAGGCTGACCGGCATGATCGCCTTCGTGCGAGGCGTGATGGCCGCCTCGACCTGGTCGACGTCGAGCGTGAAGTCGTCGGAGGCAATGTCGACCAGGACCGGCCGCGCCCTGGTGTAGAGGATGCTCGTGGCGCTGGCGATGAACGTGAACGGCACGGTGATGACCTCATCGCCCTCGCCGAGCTCGTAGCCGAGCAGCGCGAGGTGGAGGGCCGTCGTGCCCGAGCTGGTGGCGACCGCGTGCTCCACGCCGATGAACGCCGCGAAGGCCTCCTCCAGCTCGCGGACGCGGGGGCCCTGCGCCAGCGAGCCTGAGTCCATCGCCTCCCAGACGCGCTTCTTCTCCTCCTCGCCCATCTGCGGGCGAGCGATCGGGATCACGGTCGAAGGGCCTCCTGTGGTACGGGGTTCGCGTCGCGGCGCCGCCCATCATGAGCCTCGAGGGCCGCCACGATCTCGGTCGCCGCGGTGCCGTCGCCGTAGAGGGACGGTCTCGGGCGATCCCGGTCCATGAACGACGCGTCGGCCAGCGCGGCTGCGACGGCTCCCGGCTCGGTGCCGACGACCCGGTTCCAGCCGGCATCCACGGTCTCGACCCACTCGGTCTCGTCACGGAGCGTGACGCACGGCACGCCGGCCAGGTATGCCTCCTTCTGGACGCCGCCCGAATCGGTGGCGACGAGGGCGGCATGCGTCTCGAGGGCGACCATCTCGAGGTAGCCGACCGGATCGAGTGGCACGACGTTCGCGGGCAGTGGGTCGGCCGCAGCGGCGAGCGTGGCGCGGGTCCGCGGGTGGATCGGGAAGATGACCGGCAGCCCGACGTCGAGCCCCGCCACCAGCGACGTCAGGCGCGCCCGGTCGTCGACGTTCTCGGCGCGATGCAGCGTGAGCAGGACGTAGCGCGGCAAGTCGCGCGCGACCTCCGGCAGGCGGGAGCCGGCGCGTGCGGCGGCCCAGTGGAAGGCGTCGACCATGACGTCGCCGACGCGGACGGCGCGACGGGCGAGCCCCTCTCGCTCGAGGTTCGCCATCGCCGCGCCGGTCGGCGCGAAGAGCACGTCGGCGAGGTGGTCGGCGACGATCCGGTTGCGCTCCTCGGGCATGCGAGGGTTGAACGAGCGGAGGCCGGCCTCGACGTGGGCGAGCCACGGCCGGCGCCCGTCGGCGTAGACAGCCTTGCTGCTGACGACGGCCGCCGCCAGGGTCGAGTTCGTGTCTCCGTAGACCAGGATGCCGTCCGGCTCCCGCTCCAGGACGATCGGCTCGAGGCGCCGGAGCATCTCGCCGGTCATCGCCCCGTGTGAGCCGCTTCCAACCTCGAGGTTGAGGTCCGGCTCGGGAATCTCGAGATCGCGGAAGAATGCGGCGCTCATGGCCTCGTCGTAGTGCTGGCCGGTGTGGACCAGGATCTCCTCGTGGTCGCGGCGCAGGACACGGCTGACCGGCGCGGCCTTCACGAACTGCGGCCGCGCGCCGACGACCGTGAGGACCCTCATGCCGGATCCGCGGTCGGCGGGAACGGCTCGCCGCACCGAGGACAGGTGCCGCGGTAGGGCGAGCCATCCACGTCCCGCAGCGGCTCACCGCAGGGGCAGGCGCTGCCGAGCCGGCGCGCCGGGTTGCCGGCGACGAGCTCGAGATCGGCGACGTCGCGCGTGACGACGCTGCCGGAGCCGACCATCGCCCATCGACCGATGGTGATGCCGGGCAGGATGGTGCTGTTCGCCCCGAGCGCGGCGCCGCGTCGCACGAGGATCGGCGAGACGTCCCAGTCGGCATCGGTCTTGAGCGTGCCCTCACGGGTGATCGCACGCGGGATGCGGTCGTTCGTGAAGCACACGTGGGGACCGACGAAGACGCCGTCCTCGACCGTCACGCCGCGGTAGAGGCTCGCGTTGTTCTGGACCTTGACTCGATCGCCAATGACGACGTCGACATCGACATACACGTTCTTGCCGATCACGCAG
>DASUFJ010000071.1:0-35045 GCA_036274575.1 Candidatus Limnocylindria bacterium | reverse complement strand
CTTGACATCCTCCGTTGTACAACCTTATGGTTGTATCAATGCAGCTCGCTCCACCCGACTTCGACCGGATGTTCGGCGCCCTGGCCGACCACACCCGGCGCGACATCGTCCGCCGAGCCATCGACGGCGACGAGGGCGTGGCCGAGCTGGCCGGCCACTTCCCCATGAGCTTCGCGGCGGTGCAGAAGCACGTCGCAATCCTCGAGCGGGCGGGCCTCATCACGAAGCAGCGCCATGGTCGGCGCAAGGTGGTCCGCACGAATCTTGCGGGTCTCCTCGCCGCGCGGCGTCTGCTCGACCAGTACGAGGAGCTGTGGCGCGGCCGGATCGACCGCATGACTGACCTCCTCACCCTTACCAAGGAGACCGAGAAATGACCGTGACTGCCGTCCAGAAGGACGCCGACGCCCTGACCATGACCGTGGACGCCGAGTTCGACGCTTCACCCGACCGTGTCTGGCAGCTGTGGGCCGATCCGCGGCAGCTCGAGCGCTGGTGGGGTCCGCCGACCTACCCGGCCACGTTCACGAAGCACGCCCTGGCGCCCGGCAGCCGCGTCGAGTACCACATGACGGGCCCCGAGGGCGATCAGCCGAAGGGCTTCTGGGACATCGTCGAGGTCGCGCCACCGAATCGGCTCGTCGTCCACGACGGGTTCAGGAACGACGATGGGACCGATAACGCGGACCTGCCAGCCAACGAGTTCGTCGTGACGATCGCGGAGGCCGGCACCGGGCGCACCCGGATGTCGATCGAGAGCCGCTTCCCCAGCCGCGAGGCGATGGAGCAGCTGCTGGCGATGGGCATGGAGCAGGGCCTCGTCGAGGCGCTTGGCCAGATCGACGGGATCCTCGCCGAGGACCGGGCGGCGGTCTGACGTGAGCCGGATCGCGCTACGAGCTGGTGCCGGCGTGACCCCCGTAATCCTCGTCGCTGACGTGGTCGCCCCACTCGGACTCGGGTCCGTCCTCAGGCGCCTCCCACATCGCGAGGTGGGTCATGAAGTGGTCGGGCGCCGCGCCGTGCCAATGCCACTCCCCCGGCGGCGTGTGGATCGTGTCGCCGGCGCGGATCTCGACGACCCTACCGCCGCGCGACTGCACGCGGCCGACGCCGTCGGTGACGTGGAGCGTCTGCCCGACGGCGTGCGCGTGCCAGGCGTTCCGCGCGCCGGGCGCGAAGCGCACGAGGCTGACGCGAATCCGCGACGGCTCCTCGCCACGGACCAGGACGTCGAGCCACACGTCGCCAATGAAGATGTCGGCCGTTCCCTTCGTGGACGGCTGCTTCGGTTGGATCTGCATCGGTCGAGCGTACGCCGTCGATGACATCCGCCGCCTGATCCCGTCATATCAGCAACCAGCTGAGCAGGAGAACCAGCCATGACCGTTGCCGAAGCGACGACACGGACCCTCGCCGCGCCGGGCGCGACCCTCACCTATGACGTCCGCGGCGGGACCGCGAGCGACCAGCCTCCGCTGTTTCTCATCGGCTCGCCCATGGGCGCCTCTGGCTTCGCCAGCCTGGCCGGCCACTTCCCGGAGCGCACGATCATCACCTACGACCCGCGCGGCGCCGAGCGCAGCACGAAGGACGATCCATCGACGACATCGAATCCTGAGCAGCACGGCGATGACCTCCACCGCATCATCCAGGAAGTGGGCGGGCCGGTCGACATGTTCGCCAGCAGCGGCGGCGCAGTGAACGCCCTCGCCCTGGTCGCGGCCCATCCGGAGGACGTCCGGATCCTCGTCGCCCACGAGCCGCCGCTCGCCGCCATCCTCCCCGATGCCGAGAACGCCAAGGCGGCCGTCCGCGCGATCTCCGACTCGTACCAGCGTGGAGGCTTCGGCGCCGGGATGGCCCACTTCATGGCCATCACGGGGCACCGCGGCGAATTCCCCGACGACATCGCCAGCCAGCCGGCCCCGGATCCGGCAGCCTTCGGCATGCCGGCCGAGGACAACGGCGACCGGACCGACGTGATGCTGGCGCAGAACATCTTCGGCACCACGCACTACGAGCCCGATTTCGACGCGCTCGAGCGTGCGTCGACAACGATCATCCTCGCGGCCGGCAAGGAGTCCGAGGGCGAGATGGCCAATCGCGGCGCGTATGCCGTCGCCGACCGGCTCGGCAAGACGGTCGTCGTGTTCCCGAGCCACCACGGCGGTTTCCTGGGGGGTGAGTACGGCTGGGGCGGCGACCCCGACGCGTTCGGGCCGAAGCTCCGCGAGGTGCTCGACCAGGCCTGACCACGAACGCCGCGCCGGCGCGGACGGCATCCCACTGCCCGCGCCGGCGACGACCTGAGGATCGGCTATGGCCGGCCGGCGTGCGGCGCCGGCGCATCGGCGACGAGGACCTGCCCGGTCCGATCCGCGATGGCTGACTCGATCTCCTCGAAGCCGCGCCACTCGGCAGCCAGGATGAAGAGCGTCCTTCCGGCAGGGCCGCCGAGCATCGATGCGAACGGGCTCCGATCCAGGTCGATGCGCTCGACCACCGTGCCCCCCTCGCGGACACGGACCATCGCCGTTTCCATGGCGCCCGATTGAGCCCAGATCGCGCCCTCGGCGTCGAGGCAGATACCGTCAGCGCCGATTCCGTCGGCCCAGACCCGCCGATTCAACAGGCTGCCGTCATCGCCGATGTCGAACGCGCTGAGCCTCTGGGCTATCGACTCGGCGATGACCAGCGTTCGGTTGTCGGGCGTCACCACCATCCCGTTCGGGAAAGAGATCCCATCCGCCACCTGCCGGACCTCGCCATCCGCAGTGACGAGGGCGATCACGCCGGCGGGGGGCCCTCCGCTGAAGTCGAACTCGCAGCGGCCGTTGACGTAGACGTTGCCGCGCCCGTCCACGACGAGCTCATTCCAATCGTCGGCGAGATGGCTCAGGTCGGCGTGCGGAACCACGGAGCCGCCGGGCTCGTGGCGGTACAGCCCGCTGCCCGTCGTGAGCAGCCGCCCGTCGGGGAGCCAGTCGATCGACCAGCCGAGGCCGCCGGCGCCGCGGCCGACGACCTCACTCCGGCCGTCGACATCGACGGCAATGATCTCATCGGTCCCCCAGTGGGCGAACCAGAGGCGGCCGTCGTGCCAGCGCGGGGACTCGACGTACGCGAGCCCGTCGAGCAGGAGGCGTGGCTCGGTCATCGGTCCGCCTCCAGGAAGCCCTCGAGCGCCACCAGGCGCGTCTTCCAGGCGACCTTCGCCGCCTCGGCGACGTCCGCGTCGGGGAGACGTTCGTGGGCCACATACGCGGTGGCCTTCGCCGCGCTCTTGGCGTCGAAGGTGACGAGGACGCGAGTCGCCCCGTCGTCGAAGTCGAAGCGCGCGAGCTTGCCGGGCTTGGACGTGCGGACCGACATCCTGGCGTCGCGCAGCCATTGCGCGCGAAGGCCGTCATCAAGGAAGGCCTCGAAGACACTCTCGAGCGGGTGCGCGAACGTCTTCGATGCGTAGATGGTGAATCCGTTGGCCTGCTGGTGCTTGGCGCGAATGCCGCGGGCCCGCTCGTAGCCGTTCGTGACCGTCTGGGTCCACCACGACGGGACGGCGTGCTCGTCGTGGAGATAGAGGGCGATCTCGCCGTGCTTGCGGTCGCGCGCTCCCCACCGGTCCAGGATGGCGATCCAGGCCTCCCAGTCCTTGCCGGTGGCCTCGATGAGCTTCTCGTCGGACGCGAGCTCCTTGGCGCTCGCCAGCCTGGTCCGGGCGATCTCGAGGCGCTCACGGCCGATCACGACGTTGCGTCGCGCGGCGGTGTAGCTCTCCCCCGTCTTGGACATGCGCGCACGCACGCGGCGCTTGAAGAGCTTCTGGGTCGTCATTGCACGCTCCTTCGTTCGCGGCGGGACGAAGGACTCACGCTCCCTCGGCACGCCACCACGAAGGGGTGCCGTCGACATCCCGGGAACTGGAAGTCCCCTTTGCCTCACCGATGCCGGCGGCGTGAGCGCCGGAGCCGAGGTTGGGCGTGGGATTCGCCTGGCCCCAATCTAGCAGCCCCGTCCAGCGCTGATCGATGGCGAATCACGGCCGGAGACAGCGGAGTCAGTGAAGGTGGGCTTCCCAGTCCTCCGGGATGCGATCCGCCGGTGCGGGGATCGGCTGGTCGACCGGGTGGTGGGCCGGCGCCACCAGCTCAGGTCCTTCGGCGTAGCCGTCGACGCGGTAGTCGTAGAACCAGTCCTCATCGGGCTCGAAGGAACGCACGATGGGATGGCCGCTCTCAGCGACGTGCCGGCTCGCATGCTGGGAGGGCGACGTGTCGCAGCAGCCGATATGGCCGCACTTCGCACATCGGCGGAGGTGGTACCACCACCCGTCGGCGCTGTCGAGGCATTCCACGCAGCCGGTACCGCTCGGCGGGACGGTGGGATCGAAGACATCACTGAGGGTCACTCCTCCATCCTACGGCCGTATCGGCTTCTGGCGTTCGCGCTGGGCGGCGAGGCGATCGTGGGCCTCGCTCAAGAGTGGCATGACGGCGTCGCGCACCGTCTCGTGGCTGGGGTTGACGATCGAGATCCAGCGCTGCCTCCCGTACACGGGATGCGGGACGAACCGATCGAAGGCGGCGTGGTCGGGATCGGTCATGCCTCCGACGAGGCGCTCGAACGACTCCTTCCCGACGCCGATGTTCAAGCGATACACCTCGGGCCTGGCGGAGAGATCGGACGGCGCGCCCTCGTCGAATGCGTCGCTCCACACCACCGTGGCGTAGTTCGGCCAGTTCGACTCGTCGAGCGAGAAGAAGGCGGCGTCGGGAAGGGTGGCCACGACGGTCTCCGGCCAGGTCTGCCTGATGAGGGCGATGAGGCTGTCTCTGTCGGGGCCGATCGGGAGGCTGTCGGTGTTCATGTCGTGAGCGTAAATCCTGCATGTCAAGTGCTCGTCGCGGCACGAAACCTGCACCCTGTTCTCTCAGAATGGCCGTCCTCGCACTCAACCTCATGCACGACCTCGCGCCGACCGGTCGCCACGTCCGACGCGCACCCATCGCCTCATGGATGGCGACCGCGCTCGGTCGCGAGGGTCACGGCAACCTGGCCGGCTCGGCGCCCTGGACCGAAAACGACGTTCTCGGGCATGGGCTCCCGAAGTCGCACGTCCCTTCGCATCGCGAGGTCGATCGGACCGGCTAATTCCTGCCGTCCCGTGTCCGGTATTGGCGTCAGCATCGACCCAAATGCCGATGCGCCGCGCCCCAAGCGCGGCGATGCACGCGGAGGACCACACGTGGACGTCATCGACTGGCTGCTCGACTCGGATCCGGCGATTCGCTGGCAGGTGATGCGCGACCTGACCGATGCGCCACCGGACGAGGTCGCCGCCGAACGTGCGAAGGTCGCGACCGAGGGCTGGGGCGCGCAGCTCCTTGCCGCACAGGGTCCGGACGGCCGCTGGAGCGGCGGGACGTACTTCCCCGAATGGACCTCCACCACGTCGGTGCTCCATCAGCTATCCGTCTTCGGACTCGACCCGAAGAGCGAGGAGGCAAGGCGCGCGATCGCCCCGATCCACGAGGCCGCCCGCTGGGAGTACGACGACAACCTCCGCTACTGGGACGGCGAGGTTGAGCCGTGCATCAATGGCCGCGTCGTCGCCATCGGCGCCTACTTCGGCCAGGATGTGAAGGGCATCGTCGAGCGGCTGCTCAAGGACCAGATGGCGGATGGTGGATGGAACTGCGAGCAGGAGCGCGGCTCGGTCCGCGGCTCGTTCGACTCGACCCTCAACGTCCTTGAGGGGCTGCTGGAGTACGAGCGCTCGACCGGAGCGAACGACGACGTTCGCGCCGCTCGCGAGCGCGGCGAGGAGTACCTGCTCGAACGCCGACTGCTGCACCGGCTGTCCGACGGAGAGATCCCGCAGAAGCGCTGGCTGTACGTCGGCTTCCCGAACTCGTGGTTCTACGACGTCGTGCGCGTCCTCGACTACTTCCGCAGCGCGCGACCCGAAGTCGACGAACGGATGAAGGAGGCGCTGGAGATTGTCGAGTCGAAGCGCGACGCAGATGGCCGCTGGTCGCTGGATCACAAGTATCACGAGGACCTGCTCGTCGACTTCGGGGACGTCGAGGGCCAGCCAAGCCGATGGATCACGCTCCGCGCGATGCGCGTGCTGCGTTGGGCCGGCCTCGCGAACCGGGTAGCTCCCGCCGTCGCATGATGGCGGCATGAGGGCGACGGACTGGCTGCTCGAGGCTGACCCCTCGATCCGCTGGCAGGTCATGCGGGACCTGACCGACTCGCCGCCCGGTGAGGTGGAAGTCGAGCGTGCCCGCGTCGTCCGGCAGGGCTGGGGCGCGCAGGTGCTGACCGCCCAGGATGCCGACGGCCGCTGGGGCGGCGGCACCTTCTTCCCGCGCGGTAGCGGCACATTCGACACCCTCCACCTCCTCTACCTGCTGGGTCCCGATCCCGCGGACCAGGCTATCCAGCGGGCGGTCGCGCCGGTCCACGAGGCCGCCCGCTGGGACTACGACCCGAGCTTCCGCTTCTTCGACGGCGAGGTGGAGCCGTGCATCAACGGGCGGGTGGCCGCCATCGGGGCCTACTTCGGGCGGGACATGAGCGGCGTCGTCGATCGGCTGCTGAGCGAGCAGATGGCCGATGGTGGCTGGAACTGCGAGCGGGAGAACGGCTCGACCCGCGGCTCGTTCGACACCTCGATCAACGTCTTGGAGGGGCTGCTCGAGTACGAACGCTCGTCGGGTGGTGACGTCGACGTCCGCGCCGCCCGCGAGCGCGGCGAGGAGTATCTGCTCGAGCGTCGCCTGATGCGGCGGCTGTCCGACGGCGAGATTGCGCAGCCGCGCTGGCTGGAGGTCGGCTTCCCGTACTCGTTCAACTACGACGTCGTCCGTGTCCTGGACTACTTCCGCGCCAGCGGACGGAAGCCCGACGAGCGGATGAACGAGGCGCTCGAGGTCGTGGCGTCGAAGGTCGACCGTGATGGCCGCTGGCCGCTGGAGACCGCCTACCACGAGGACCTGACCGTGGACCTCGGCGAGCACGTCGGACAGCCAAGCCGATGGATCACGCTCCATGCCCTGCGCGTCATGCGCTGGGCGAAGGTGCCGGCGGCCGCATGACGGACGAGTTGCGCGTCGTTCCCGCCAACCAGGCGAGCTGGGAGGATATCGAGGCGGTCTTCGGCACCCACGGGTCGTCGGCGGTCTGCTTCTGCCAGCGCTACAAGCTTCACCCGGGCGAGGCGTTCAAGACCTACCCGCCCCGGGAGCGTGCTCAGCGCCTGCGCGAACAGACGCATGCGGGCGACCCGGAGGCGACGACGACGACGGGCCTCATCGCGTACCTCGGCGATGAGCCGGTTGGCTGGTGCGGGGTCGAGCCGAGACCCGCGTACTTCGGGCTCCTGCGTGTCTACAGGACACCGTGGGAGGGCCGCAGCGAGGACAAGGCGGACGGGAGCGTGTGGGCTGCGACGTGCGTGCTCGTGCGGTCCGGCTATCGAAATCGAGGGATCGCCTACGCACTGGCCCGCGCGGCCGTGAACCACGCGCGTCACAACGGAGCCGATGCGCTCGAGGCGTACCCCATGCGCACGGAGGCCGGCGAGGTCACCTGGGACGAGATTCACGTGGGCGCCGAGAGCATCTTCGCGGCGGCCGGCATGCGACCCGTCAGCCACCCCGGCAAGCGACGCCTCGTCATGCGCATCGCTTTCAAGCAATCGTAGGAAGGGACACCATGGCTACAGACTCAGCACCGATCATCCTGGTTCCTGGCTTCTGGCTGGGCGCCTGGGCCTGGGACGAGGTCGCGGACCTCCTCCGTGCCGAAGGCCACGACGTCACGGCCCTGACGCTCCCCGGCCTCGAGTCGGCGGATGCCGACCGATCGAAGATCACGTTCGAGGACCACGTCGACGCGATCGTGAAGGCCATCGAAGCGGCCGATGCCCCGGTTGTGCTCACCGTCCACAGCGCTACCGGCTTCTCCGGCTACGCCGCCAGCGACCGCGTGCCGGAGAGGATCGCGGCGATGGTCTACGTCGACACGGCGCCGGGAAAGGGCGCGCTCGACCCCGACTTCGCGGCCGACGAGAAGCCGATGGTCTGGGACGAGATCGAGGCGGAGGAGAACCTCACCGGCCTCTCGGAGGAGCAGAAGGAGACCTTCCGCCAGCGCGCTGTGCCGGTTCCGGGTTCGCTGATCCGCGAGTCCGTCGAGCTCACGAACGATGCGCGCAACGACATCCCGAGCACGCTCATCGCCACCGGCTTCAGCTCCGAGGACTATCAGAAGTACGCCCGCGAGCATCCCGACTGGGCCTTCCTGGCCGGCATTCCGGAGCTGCGGAACGCGACCTGGGTGGACCTGCCGACCAGCCACTGGCCGATGTGGTCGAAGCCGAGGGAGCTCGCGGAGATCATCGGTGAGGTGGCGAGGGCCCACGCGCCCGCGAACGCGGTTGCGGGGTGAGCGAGAACATCACCCCGCGCCAGTTCGAGGACGCGGAGGGCACCGAGGACTGGCGGGTGCTGGGCGACGGCGCCCACGCCTTCTTCGCCACCGGCTCGCTGGCTGGATCGGCTCGCCTGGCGCAGGCGATCGGCGAGCTGGACGGCACCGGACCGGGGCGGCCGGACCTCGACCTTCGCGACGACGGCGTCACCGCCCGCCTGGTGACCGCAACGGAGGAGTCGTTCGGCATGACGATCGACGACGTCGACCTGGCGAGCCGGATCTCCGGTGCGGCCCGGCGGCTCGGGTTCGCGGCGAATCCATCCATCGTCCAGAGCGTCCTGCCCATCGTCATCGACGCGCTCGACATTCCCGGCGTCATGCCCTTCTGGCAGGCGCTGCTGGGCTACATCCGACGGCCGGACAGCCCGGACGAGGATCTCGTCGACCCGCGCGGGCGGGGCCCATCGATCTGGTTCCAGCAGATGGACGAGCCGCGATCGGAGCGCAATCGGTTGCACTTCGCGTGCTGGGTGCCGGCGGAGCTCGCCGAGGCCCGGGTCCAGGCGGCGATCGCGGCCGGCGGCGTGCTCGTCACCGACCGATTTGCCCCCGACTGGTGGGTCCTCGCCGATGCGGAGGGCAACGAGGCGGACGTCGCGACTGCCCTCGGCCGCGGGTGATAATCCGTGGGATGGCGACACAGCTGCGCGACTACCGGATCGCGGCGGGTGCCATGCCCCAGTGGGTGGCGGAGTGGCGCACGAAGATCGTGCCCATTCGTCGTTCCGCCGGGTTCACGATCGTCGGCGCTTGGATGGTGGAGGACGAGAGCCGATTCATCTGGCTCCTCCGGCACCCCGACGGATGGGATGCGTTTCAGGAAGCCGATGCGGCCTATTACGCGTCACCGGAGCGCGCGGCCCTGGATCCCGACCCGGCCCGGCTCATCGAAGAGCAGCGGACCGTGCGGCTCGACGAGGTCGACCTGCCCTAGGCCTCCTCTTCCTCGGCGAACACGACCTCGCGCCGGCGCCGGATCGCCGGCAGCACGGCGAGGAGCAGGGCGCCGATGGCGATGGCCAGCAGGATCGCCGAAACCGGCCGCTGGACGAAGATCGTTGGGTCACCGCGCGAGATGATCAACGAGCGCCGCAGGTGCTGCTCCAGTAGCGGGCCGAGCACGAATCCGAGCAGCAGCGGTGCCGGCTCGCAGCCGAGCTTGATGAGGACGTACCCGACGATCCCGAAGAACGCGATCGCGAAGACACTCCATGCGTTCAAGTCGATGGAGTAGGTACCGATCACGGCGAAGGCGATGATCATCGGAAACAGGATCTTGTAGGGAATCTTCAGCAGTTGGACCCACAGCCTGATCAGGGGCAGGTTCAGCACGAGCAGCATCAGGTTGCCCACCCACATCGAGACGATCAGGCCCCAGAACAGGGCCGGCTCGTTCGTGATCACGTTCGGCCCCGGACTGATGCCATGGATGATGATCGCCCCGAACATGAGGGCCATCACCGGGTTCGCCGGCAGCCCGAGCGTCAGGAGCGGAATGAACGCGGTCTGAGCCGCGGCGTTGTTCGCCGATTCGGGCGCGGCAACGCCCTCGATCGCGCCATGCCCGAATTCCCGGCGCCGGGGTGACACCCGCTTCTCTACCGAGTAGGCCAGGAAGGAAGCGAGCACATGGCCGGCTCCTGGCAGCGGACCAAGGAGGGACCCCAGGGCGGTTCCACGGGCGATCGGCGCGACCATCCGGCGCAGCTCCTCACGGCCCGGGAGCAGCCTGCCGACGGTCTTCGTCACGAGCTCGCGCGTCTGCTCGCCCTCGAGGTTCCGAAGGATCTCGGCGACGCCGAACATCCCGACCGCGACGGCCACGAAGTCGATCCCGCTATAGAGCTCGCGTACCCCGAACACGAAGCGGGGGGTGCCGGTGAAGTCGTCCTGGCCCACCATGCCCAGCAGGAGGCCGAGGACGATCATGGCCAGGGCCTTGATTGTCGACCCGCGCGCGAGTGCCGTGGATGCGATGAGGCCCAGGATCACCAGCGCGAAGATCTCCGGGGAACCGAAGGTGAGCGCGATCCGGGCGAGCGGCGTCGCGATCAGGAAGACCACCAGCGTGGCCACGGTCCCGGCGACGAATGAGCCGATGGCGGCCGCGGCCAGCGCGTGGCCCGCGCGGCCGGCGCGCGCCATCTCGTGGCCATCGATGGCGGTCACCGCAGCCGACGACTCGCCGGGCAGGTTGATCAGGATCGCGGTGGTCGAACCGCCGTATTGGGCGCCGTAATAGATCCCGGCCAGCATGATCAGCGCCGTGACAGGCTCGAAGGTGAAGGTGATCGGCAGCAGCAACGCGATCGTGGCCGTTGGCCCGATTCCCGGCAGGACACCGACCGCTGTGCCGAGGACCACGCCAACGAAGCCGAAGAGGATGTTCTGCGGTTGCAGGGCGGTCTCGAGCCCGAGCCTGAGGTTGTCAAGCAGCTCCATGCGGCCGACCTAGAGCGGAACCCACGGCCCGATCAGCGGGAGCCGCAGCTGGAGCAGGATGATGAAGATCACGACCGATACGACGGTCAGTGCGGCGGCGATGACGAGCGCTTCCAGCGGCGACGTCGCCCTGCGCGCCAGAGCCGCGAGGAACGACGTGCCCAGCAGGGCGCCGGCGACACCAAGCCCGCGCACGGTCAGGCCGAAGAACATCAGGGCAGCCGTAATGAGGACCAACGCTCGCCATGAGACACCGCCCAATGGCTCGTCGCTGCCGACGATGGCGCCCTCAATGGCGACGAGAACGCCGAGCCCAGCCAGCACCAGTCCCAGCGCGAGGGGCATATAGCCGGGACCCATGTTCAGTGGCGTCCCGACCGCGTAGTCGAGGGCGCCGAACGCGAACGCCAGGCCGAAGGCAATGAACATCGCCCCGGCCAGCACGTCCTTCAGGGCACGCCGGAAGTCGAGCTGCGGCATCTAGCCTCCCGCGTACGTGACGGGAGCGGCCGGTGCGGCCGCCCCCGTCCGTCCGATGATCTCAGCCGGCGGTGACCCCGGCCTCCTCGATGATCGGCCTCCACAGCTCGATCTGGGACTCGAGCTTCTCGGTGTGCGCCGCGGGTGTCGCCTGATCGTCGGGGACCGGAGCCGTGCCGAGGTCGGCCAGGCTGTCGATCACATTCTGATCGTGCAGCGCCGCGACGAGGGCGGAGTTCAGCGCGTCGATCACCTCCTGTGGCGTCCCCGCCGGCACGTAGAGGCCATGCCAGACGGTGACACCGATCTCGCCGAACCCGGCCTCCTCGGTGGTCGGCACGTCCGGCAGCGCGTCGATGCGCTCCGGCGTCGTGACGGCGTACGCCTTCACCTCATCGCCCAGGATGTGCTCGGTCGTGTTCGTGGTCTGGTCGCACATGAAGTCGACCTGGTCGCCCAGCAGATCGTCGAGCGCCGGACCAGTGCCGTCATACGGCACCTCCGTCACGTCGAGACCGGTCGCGGTCTCGAAGAGGAGCCCGCACAGCTGTGACGCGGCGCCAATGCCGGCGTTCGCATACGTCACGGTGTCGAGGTTCTCCCCGACATACGTGACGAGCTCCTCCATCGTCGTCGGCTCGAAGTTCGGGCTGCCGATGATCGTCATCGGCACCTCGGTCACCAGGCCGATGGTCTCGAAGTCCTCGAGCGGATCGTATGCCAGGTCCGGATAGAGCGTCGGCGCCGTTGACATGCCGATGTGGTGCATGAGCACCGTGTATCCGTCGGCCTCTGCATCCGCAACCTGGCCGGCTGCGACGGTGCCGCCGGCACCCTCGACGTTCTGAACGACGATCTCGGCGCCGAGCTCCTGCGCCATCGGCTCCGCGATCAGCCGGGTCACGGTGTCGGTCGGCCCGCCGGCCGAGAACGGCACGATGATCGTGATCTCGTGGTCGGGATAGCCTCCGGCGGCGGCGCCGCTGCCACTCCCGCCACTTTCTTCGCTCCCGCCGCCCTGGCATGCCGCCAGGACCAGGGTGAGCGCCCCCATGGTCGCCGCCAGCCGGCGGCCGAACCTGGGCGTGGTCGCGCTGTGCATTTACGTCCTCCTCCCTCTGGGAAGTAAATGCTCGGGCTTGTCGAAGCCTAGCACCAAGGGTCGAGGGCGAGTGCCTGATCCAGGGAGCGGACGACCGGAACGGCATCCGGCATCGGTGTCTCGAGAGCCCGTCGCGCCACGAGGACAGCATGCAGCCCTGCGTTGCTCGCGCCGAGCGCGTCGTAAGGAGCCCCGGCGATGAACCGGACCTGGGAGGGACGGAGACCCATCCGCCCGCTCGCGGCGCGGTAGATCTCGGCTCGAGGCTTGAACCAGCCCGCGGATTCGGCCGACAGCGTGAACGCGGGGCGGCGGCCGGATCGTTCGACCGCGATCCTCGCGAGGTCCTCCGAGCAGTTCGTCACGAACGCGTATGGCACGTCCAGGTCATCCAGCGCGTCGGCGTCCGGCCAGGGCTCCATCTCGGGCCAGGCGGTGCGAAGCGCGTCGGGGGCGCCAGCGTCCAGTTCGAGGGCGCGCGCGGCACGCGCCACGAGCTCCTCGTAGGGCCGATACCTGCCGGCCGCGATCATTATCTCGGTCACTCGATCGCGCCATTGGAGGCCGATGCGCGGGTCGCCCGCCGCCGTCGTCCAGGTGGCAATCGAGTTCATGGTCGCCATCAGCAGGTCGAGCAGGTACCCGCGCGGCCGCTCCACGACCGCCTCGCCTGCGAAGCGCGTGCCAACCGGCGCCAAATTGAGCCGACATCACCGATGAGAAGCAGGGCCGGAGGCGGTCTGATGGAGTGAAGACAAATCAGTGCCAAGCGGCAGGGAGCAGGACGTGACGACGAGCTGGACCACGGAGACGAAGGGTGCACCGGCGTACGCCGACATCAACGGACTTCATATGTACTACGAGACGCACGGCACTGGGCGACCGATCGTGCTTCTCCACGGGGGCCTCGGCTCGGGCGAGATGTTCGGGCCGGTCACCGGGCTGCTGGCCGCGAATCACCAGGTCATCGTCCCTGACCTCCAGGGGCACGGACGGACCGCGGACATCGACCGCCCGCTCGACATCAAGCTCATGGCCGATGACGTCGCCGCGCTCATCGACCATCTCGGCCTGGATCGTCCCGACGTCGTCGGCTTCTCGCTCGGCGGCGGGGTGGCCTTCTTCACGGGCGTGAAGCACCCGCAGATGATCCGCCGGCTCGTCGTGGCCTCGGCACACATCCGGCGCGACGCGATCCCGCCGGAGATGCT
This sequence comes from Candidatus Limnocylindria bacterium, assembly GCA_036274575.1. Classification (GTDB taxonomy): domain Bacteria; phylum Chloroflexota; class Limnocylindria; order QHBO01; family QHBO01; genus JACDBZ01. Next base: position 21,305 of record DASUFJ010000071.1, on the reverse strand, counting down.
GGCTCAGCAGGAGCAGGTAAGTGGGGCCGCGGCCGATGCCCTGAAGGGCACGCCGATGTGGGACACGTACCAGCGGCTCGCGCCGCGGCCGGAGGACTTCGGGACGCTGCTCGACAAGGTCGGGGCGGGGATGGCCAAGGACTTCGACTACTCCGAGGAGATGCGAGGCCTCCAGGTGCCGACCATGATCGTCTGCGCGGATGCGGACATGGCTCCCCCGTCGCACTACGTCGAGGCCTTCAAGCTCCTGGACGGTGGACTTCGCGACGGTGGCTGGATGGGCGAGGGCCGGCCGAAGGGAGGTCACGCGCTCGCCGTCCTGCCCGGTCTCACGCACTACAACCTCGGCGAGTCACCGCTGTTCGCGACCGTGACGCTCGACTTCATCGACAAGGACTGACGTGCCATTCACGTTCCTGCCGGTCCACGCCGCCGGTGACGGAGCGTGGAACTGGCACCTCGTCGCCGAGGCACTCAAGACGCGGGGCCACGAGATGGTGGCCGTGGACCTGCCGGCCGATGATCCGTCCGCCGACCTGTGGACGTATGCCGACAGCCTCGTCGCGGCCGTCGATGGCCGTGACGACGTCGTCGTGGTCGGCCACTCGTTCGGCGCCTTCACCGCGCCGCTCGTCTGCGCTCGACGTGTGGTGCGAAGCCTCATCCTCGTGTCGGCGATGGTCCCGCGCCCCGGAGAGCGCCCCGCCGACTGGTGGCGCAACACCGGCCAGACGGATCTGGAACGCCCAGACGACGGCGACGACATCGCGGTCTACTACCACGACGTGTCGCCGGAGCTGGCGGCCGAGGCGATCCGGCGATCCCGCAACCACCCATCGGAACGGGCCTACGAGCAGCGCTGGCCACTCGATGCCTGGCCCGACGTGGCGACACGCGTCCTGATCTGCGGTGATGACCGCCTCTTCCCGGCGACCTGGATGCGCGGTCTCGTGCGGGACCGCCTTGGGATCGACGCCGGGGACGAGATCCCATCGGGCCACTGCCCGATGCTCAGCGTTCCTGACGAGCTTGCCGATCGGCTGGTGGCAATAGCCACCGGCGGCTGACAGCTTCACATGCCTACGACTCGAGCAGCGCACGCGCCCGGTCGATAACCGCCTCGATCTCGTGACTCGGCAGGTACGCGAACTCTGTGCTCACCATACGTGTCGCGCCGTTGGCCAGCGGCACCTCGGTCAGCTCGCCGCGGATGATGCTCGAGTTCAGCGCGTCATCGGCGCGGTGCGGCCCGAGATGGACGTGGAGATGCGGGATGCCGCCGCCGAAGACGTACGCGTAGACGATCTCCGCATCGGCCGCCTGCTTCAGGGCAGATGTGACTCGCGCGAGCACGGTCCCGAACGTCGCCGCCTCCGCTCCGTCGAGGTCGGTGATGTGCGGCACGTGCCGCTTCGGCTCGAGGTAGCCGAAGCCGGTGGTGTACCCACGGCGAGGCATGGACAGCCGCCAGAGGTCGTCCTCCCACACGGTCGTGCGGTTCAGCTCCCGCTCGGCACGGTCGCGGTCGCACAGGAGGCATCCCGCGTCGTTCACTCCCCGATCCTACGCGCGGAAGGGCTACGCTTGCCGCATGGTCACCATCGGCTCCATCGTCATCCGCGTCGACGACATCGAGCGCCAGGCCGCCTTCTGGTCCGCCGCCCTGGACTATGCGCCACGGGGGCAGGAGCGCGGCGACAACGAGTCCTTCGTGCTCATGCGGCCGCGCAATGGCACCGGCCCGAACGTATCGCTCGACCGCGTGCGGTCCGCGCTGCAGATCCCGCCCCGCATCCACCTCGACCTCTATGCCGATGACCAGGCGGGCGAGGTGGAGCGGCTCAAGGGCCTCGGCGCGACCGAGGTGCAATGGGACCGGAAGCCGGCGGACGCCGACTTCGTGATCCTCGCCGACCCCGAGGGCAATCGGTTCTGCGTCGTTGACACGAAGCATTAGGGCGGCGTCCGGCATGGGCAAGGTCATCTACGCCATGAACGTATCCCTCGACGGCTTCGTCGAGACGCCCGATCACGACCTTTCCTGGGGAACCATCGACGAAGAGATCCACACCTGGTGGAACGAGCAGACCCGGAAGGCCGACGCGGCGCTCTACGGCCGACGCATTTGGGAGGTCATGTCCGCCCATTGGCCTCAGGGTGAGACCGATCCGAACGCGACGGATGCAATGCGCGAGTTCGCGCGCATCTGGAACCGGCAGCCCAAGGTCGTCTTCTCATCGTCGCTGACGTCGATCGAGCACGACGCCCGGCTCGTGAAAGGCGACGTCGGCGAGATCCTGGCTGAGCTCCGGCGCGAGTTTGACGGCGACCTGGACGTCAGCGGGCCGAACCTCGCCGGCCAGTTCATCGAGCGCGGGCTGGTGGATGAGTTCCGCCTCGTCGTCCATCCGGTGGTCATCGGCGGCGGGACCCCGTTCTTCCCCCGCGGAGGCCGGCCGCTGAAGCTCGAGCTCATCGAGCAGAGGCGCTTCGCTAGCGGCCCCGTGTATCTCGCGTACCGGCGCGCCGGCTGAGGGCAGCGCCGACCGGCGCTAGAGTGACGGTGTGCCAGACACCGCCATCGAGACGAGGATCGACGTCGTTCGCGCGACAGCGGATCGGTGGTCCGACGTCATGTCCGTCCTCGACGTCACAGGCGAGCACGGGTGCCTTTGCCAGCCATGGCGCGGCAAGGATGCCGTCGCGAAGGCGGAGGGCCTCGATCGCCGGCAGCGGCTGCAACGGCAGATGCACGGACCCTCGCCGGGGCCGGGATTCCTCGCCTTCATCGATGGCGAGGCCGTCGGATGGGTGGGTGTCGCGGTCCGCACCGAGGCACCGCGGCTCATGAGCTCGCGCACGATTCCGCTCGTCGACCAGCAGCCGGTCTGGTCCATCGGCTGCTTCCGGATCCGGCCCGGCTTCCGGCGGCGCGGCGTGGCGACCGCGCTGCTCCACGGCGTCATCCAGGCGGCACGCGAGGCGGGGGCGCCGGGAGTCGAGGCCTATCCCATCGATCCGGGCGGGCGGCGTGTCGAGGTCGGCGCCGGATACGTCGGCATCGCCTCCATGTTCGATGCCGCCGGCTTCCGCCGCGTCCTCACCACTGACGCGACCAGCGCCCGCCTGCCCCGCATCCTGGTGCGCCTCGACCTCGCGTGAGCCGGCAACCCGCGCCGACGACCGTCCAGCGCCTGGCCGATGAGCTCGTGCCCGGCGGCGACCCACTGCACGAGGAGATCACCGGCTGGCTCGCGTCGTCACGGCGGTTCCGGGCATTCGCCCGGGAACACCGCGACAAGATCCGGAAGAAGCTGCGGAGCGCCACCGATGCCGACGCGCGGCTGGACGTACGGGCGGAGCTTCGGGTGGCGCACCTCCTGCTCGCCGATCGGCGGATCGGTCTCGCGTTCGAGGCGTACGGGGCCGCGCGCGGCGGTCCCGACTTCAGCCTCACGTTCCGTGACGCACCCAGCCTCAACCTCGAGGTCACGCGGCCGCGCGGTGCCGCCCTGGCCGGGCCGTTGCTGACGAAGCTCCACCAGCTGCCGCCCAGCCGGCCGAACGCCGTGATCTTCGCGCTGGACGGCGATCCGCCTGCCGATGCCATCGCCGCCACGTTGCGCGACCTCCGAGCACGGGCCGATGCGAAGGACGAGGCGTTCTTCGTGGCTCGTGGGTTCGAGGGGTCGAAGGCGTTCTACCAGCGCCTCTTGCGTCTCGGCGGCATCTTCGCCTGGCGCGACGGGGCCGACGCCGATCTGTGGATCAACGGCTCTTCGCGGATCCCCCTTCCGGAGCGCGCCTCCCGCGCCGTCGTGGCCTGCCTCAGCGCCTAGGTCTCGCCGGTCAATCCGCCTCGCCGGCGACGTTCGGCCGCCACAGATCGATCTGCGGCAGCCCGGCGATCCCCAGCGTCTGGGACAGCTCACCGCAGTGGTACGCCTCGTGGCTGAAAATTCGCTGGAGGATCGAGCTGCGCGAATGGAGCTGCACCGTATCGCCGTACGTGCGCTCGACCGTCGTCGTCAGGTCGTCGGGGGTCCATCGGTCCAGGCAGCCCTCCACGATGCCGAAGGTTGAGTCCAACGCCCGGACGAGCTCATCCGCACCGCGCGGGTGGTCGAGATCGTCCTCCCAGCCGCCGGCGGAGAGATCCGTGAACGGCGTCGATTCGGCGCCCGGCTCCCCTGCGATCTCACATAGCCAGTACACCCGCATGGCGGCCGTGTGCCCCACCGTCGCCCAGATCGGCATGCCCTCGGGCGACGGCCTGTTGGCGAGCTGGTCAGGCGACATCGCGGCGAAGACGTCGCGCAGGCGCCGGTTGTACTGGGGCCAACGATCGTAGAAGAGCCGGACCGGCACCGTCAGGAGGCCGAGTCGGGCTGCATCGGGCTCATCAGCTGGAAGTAGTTGTCATCCGGGTCCGCGAACGTCGCGATCGACGCCTGGTTGGAGCCGTCGTCGTCCCCGAACCCGTAGGGCTCGCGCACGACGATCGCGCCGGCGCCCTTGAACCGGTCGAAGTCGCCCTGCACGTCGGGCGTCTCGATGTTCCAGATGAGCCGTCCCGGCTGTGGGTTCTTGCCGGACACCTCGCTGTGCGGCCCAACCGTCATGGCGCCGCTGCCGATGAGCCAGCCGGTGTATCCACCGTCGTTCCAGGCAGGATCACCGAACAGCTTGGTGTAGTAGTCGACCAGACGCTGAGGATCCGCCGACCCGATGAGGATGCTGTTGAAGTTCATGCGACTCCTTTGCTGCACGGCAGAGGCCAGTTCTGCGCTGTCAGACGGTATCTGTGACGCCCACTCATCGGCGCGACGGCTCAGTCGTCGAAGCGGAAGCGGGTCGGGTCGCGGGTGATGTCGGTCCAGGCGATGACGGTCCGGGGCCGGATGGCGATCGCCCCGTTCCGCTTGTAGAAGGCGGCGGTCATCCCGTACTCGGGAAACTTGGCCTTTGAGGCGGCCGCGATCCGTTCGGCCAGCGCGTCGTCGAGCGCGGTCATGACCTCGACTTCACCGTCCAGGGTCAGGACCCGGTCCACACCATCGAGGTGGACGGCGACGGACTGATTGGTCGCGACGTCGCGGACCCAGCGAGTCTTCGGACTGCCGCCGACGTAGATCACCCCATCCACGTAGAGGCCGTCGACCGGACGGACGCGTGGCCGTCCTGCCGCATCCACGGTCGCGAGCCAATAGACGCGATCGGTCGTGAGTCGCTCCTCGACATGGCTCCAATCGAGGAACTCGGTCGCCTTGGCCGTGCCGTACTCCGGTGGGATGGCGGGTCGGTCGACGCGCGGCTGCATGGCTCATTGTGGGCCGATTTGCGCGTTGGCCGCCGGCGACCAATGATTCCCCCCGTGGCCACCCTCAGATTCGCCGATGGCACCGTTCAGACCGTCTCGACCGAGCGGTATGAGCCGGGCGTCTGCAACATCGGTCCGGCCGAGATCGCGAAGCGCCGCCGAGCCGGCATCATCGGCACCCTGGCGACTGTCGCACTGCTCGTGCTTCTGGTCGCGCTCCACGTCGCACCGATCGTCCGGCTGATCCTCTTCGTTCCGGCCGCCGTCGCCGCGTCCGGGTTCATCCAGGCGCAGATGAAGTTCTGTGCCGGGTTCGCGGCGCTCGGCATCTTCAACTTCGGCGGCGAGGGAGACCGGGTCAAGATCGCCGAACCCGAGGCGCGCGCACGTGATCGGCGGCGTGGGCGGCAGATCAGCGTCGCGTCCTTCGTGATCGGTGCCGGCGTGGCCGTGCTGGCGGTGCTGATCCCGGTCTGAGGCCCGCGGGGCGAATCGGCCGTTCTCACGACCGGCCGATGAGACGACGACGGACGCCGGGAGGAGCGCGCCCGAGCCAGCAGCCCGGACGGCCTCACGGCGTACCGTCGGACGGAAGTCAGGTGGCTGCGGCCGCGCTGTCTCCCGACATGAAGCCGACCATCAGCCACGTGAGGCCGATGAAGAGCAGCTGAAGCCCGACGAAGAAGCCGATCACCAGGCCTGAGATCGGGAAGTTCGTCCAGATCCAGATGCCCAGCAGGATGTTGATGACGCCGAGCGCGACCATCCATCCCCAACCCTCGCCGCGGTTGCTGATCGACGTGAAGATCCGTATCACCCCGTCGATCAGGAGCATGATCGCCACCGCGATCGTGAGGGCGAGCGTGCCCTGCAAAGGATCGAACACGAGGTCGAACCCCACGATGATGTAGAGGATTCCGAGCAGCGCGGAGAGGATCCGGCCGCCGGTGCTTCCGCCGCCGAACGCGCCCACGATGTGCATGACGCCGGCGATCACCAGCACCCATCCGACGATCGCGGTCGTCACGATCGTCGCGTCGACGACATTCCAGAGGGCCACGAGGCCCAGGATGATCATGACCACGCCGAGGCCGATCAACCACCCTCGGCTCAATCCGAGCGATCCCCCGGGGTCCGCATAGACCATGTGCAGATGTCCTCCTCTCGGTCGCCCATCGCCGCCACCGGCCATGGGGCCAGCGGCAGTATGGCGCGTCCGATCAAGCCCTCGCCCACGAAATGAGCGCTTGCCCGCCGCGGTCGCTCGCCACCGGCCGCCGCGGCTTGCGTGTCATGCACGCAACGGAGACGGAAGGCCTTCGGACCGCCGTTTTCCGGCCGGAATGTGCCTGCAGTGCACGAATTGGGCACAAACGGACCGATTCCGAGCCCCACGGCAGCATTCCTTGGCCGATGAATGCACCGGGTGCACGCGCCACGGATTCCGGGGCCCCTAGCCGGTACCGATGGGAATTGACGCGACCTCGAGCTCGAGGTCGCGTTCCAGGATCGAAGCGAGCCGGAGGACCTCTCGAGCCAATGCGGTACGCGGGACGCGACCCGACTCGGCGAACCATTCGACGAGGACCCGATCACCGTCCAGCTTCCACGTGGCGGAGGCGCGTCCGCCGTGGACGACGACCGGCGCGATCCAGCCGCTCTGCCGGCTCACGTCCCGGCGTCGTTCCGGCGCGGTGACGTGACCGTCATCGGTCCCCGGACCGAGGACGTACTGGTCGAAGCCGCCAAGCATCCGGAGCGCGGCCGTGGGTCGCGTCGCGGCGAGCTCGTCAAGGTCCTCGCTGCGCACGAATGCCGATTCACCGTCGACCTCGACCTCCGTGATCCGATCCCCCATCTCGGTGAAGGCCGCCTTCAGCCGCCGCCGCGGGAACCAGCCGCCGGCCAGCCATCGGCCGAAAGCGTCGGGCGCCGCAGGTCCGTAGGTGCGCAGGTATGCCGCGAGCGCCATCGGCATCGCCTCTTCCGGATCCGGAAGGCCCGTCCACTTCGGGCTCGCATCGTCGGGACGCATGAACCTGACGCGGTTTCCCTCGCTCGGCCCGAAGCAGAGGTCCCCCTGCCAGGCAAGCGGCTTCAGGAGCGTGCCCCAGCCGGAGCGGAGCTCATCGGCCAGGTTCACGAGCACCGGATCGGCGGCGACCGCCGCGACGATGTCCTCGCGGCTGAGCGTCGTCCCGTCCATCGCCTCGCGCACGGTCTCGCGGAAGCGGCCCATCTTCTCCGGTGTGAGGCCGAAGTAGCGCTGCCAGCTCGGCCGCTCCCACGAGCGACCGGCGGCGATCACCGAGAGGAAGGCCGCGCCCTCCCGCGGCGTGATGAGGTGGAGCGCACCCCGCATGGCCCACGTCTTCAGCAGGTCGCCACGGGTGACCGCGGCCGCGACCTCGCCCGCGCGCGAGGTCCGGCGACGGAGGCGAATCGCCAGCTCCGCCGACGAGGCGACCTGAGCCTGAACGGCGCCGAGCTGGCGCACGACATCGGTGACCGACCCGTCACCGATCGGGTCGAGCAGCTGTCGCTTCATGCGCCAGGCGAGTGCCTGGCGCCAGTCGATTCGCAGCGGCACGCCCCGACTCTAACGAGCGGGCCGCCGCCTAGCTCTTCTTCTTCTTGCGACGCTCCTTGTTGACCGTCCGCGCGGCGCGCTCCTTGGCTTCCTTGGCGCTCACACCGCGGTCCTCGTAGGAGTCCTTGATGTGCTCGTACTGACGCTTCTCCTTCTTCGTCGAACCGGCAGGCATGCCGACCTCCCAACGCGTGCTTCGGGCCGTAGCACCTTGAGCCCAAGCATCATGGGTGCCATCGTGGCGGGGTGGCGCCAGCAGCCACCGAAGGAGGAAGCAACGTGAAGTATCGGCTCGAAATGTTCGTGCTCCCGGTCTCCGACGTGGATCGGGCGAAGGCCTTCTACTCGGAGCAGCTCGGCTTCAACGTCGACGTGGATTTCAGCGCAAACGACCAGTTCCGGGTCGTGCAGCTCACCCCGCAGGGTTCGGAGTGCTCGATCACCATCGGCGTCGGGCTGACGCAGTCGGCGCCGGGCTCGTACGAGGGGATGCACCTCATCGTCAACGACATCGAGGCCGCCCAGCAGGACCTGACATCGCGCGGCGTCGACGTCGGGGAGCCGTTCCACTTCGGGGATGCCGGGCGGGCCCCCGGGCTCCATCCCGAGCGCGCCGACTACGGCACGTACCTCACCTTCAAGGATCCCGACAGCAACACGTGGCTCGTGCAGGAGGTGCGCAGCCGACCCGCCTAATGCGTCGCCTGGTCGACCGGCCGGATGTTCTGGTTGAGGTGGAGGACGTTGTCCCGGTCGTATCGGCGCTTGAGCTCCCGCAGTCGCACAAGGTTTTCGGGCCGGTACGCGCGGCGGATACCGCTCTCGCCCTCATCAGCGATGGCGTTGACGTAGACGCCGCTCGCGAACGGGGCCATCGCCGCGCCCGCCGCGCGGGCCGCCGCGATGCGGGCCGCGTCCTCGCCCGGATCCGTCCAGCCCTGGCCGGCGAACCACTCGGCCAGCGTGTCGCGCTGGCTGTATGCGGATGCCTCGGCCGGAACGTCGGCAATCGCGCCGCCATAGCCCTGGAATCCACTGTTCGGCAGCATCTGCGGATCCGCGCCGTCCTCCGCGCCGCGTGACAGGAACGCCTCGATCGCCGCGTCGCTGATCTCGATGAGATCGTGGCCGGAGGCGTAACGGCGGGTCCCGTGGACGTGAGCCATGTCGCCCTGGCTCTGGAGCTCGACGTAGGACATCTCCTCGACTCGCTCGAGGCTGGGACGACCGATCGCCTTCAGGAACTCGGCGTGGTACGCGCGAGCCTCGTCCATCTCGCCGACCCAGACGAAGCCCACCGTCACCAACGGCCGCCCGGCGAGCATCGGGGGCAGATCGGCCGTCGACTTCGGCGTCCAGATGTCGACGGTCAACGTCGCCGGACGCGGGGCGCCGGGCAGGAGCTCGCGCCAGCGGCGGATCGGGTCCATCGCCTGTCCCGGCTCGAACATCAGCTCCGAGACGAGGGCGCGGCCGGTGATCGGATGGAGGCGGAACTCGAATTCCGTCACGACCCCGAAGTTCCCGCCGCCGCCGCGCAGCGCCCAGAAGAGATCGGCGTGTTCGTCCTCCGAGGCGACGAGGATATCGCCATCGACGGTGACGACCGTATACGCGACGACGTTGTCGCAGGCGAGGCCGAACTGTCGCGCCAGCCAGCCCATCCCGCCGCCGAGGGTCAGGCCGCCGACGCCGGTGTGCGAGACGTTGCCGGCCGTCGTCGCCAGGCCGTGTGGCTCCGTCGCCGCGTCCAGCCGTCCGAGGAGGGCACCACCGCCCACCCGCGCACGCCGGGCCTCCGGGTCGACGTCGACCGATCCCATGGGCGACAGATCGATCATCAGTCCGCCGTCCGGCACGCAGAAGCCGGCGACGCCGTGGCCGCCGCCCTTCACGCCGATCTCGATTCCCTCGGCGCGGCCGAAGGCCAGGGCCGCGGCAACATCGGTAGCGCTCTCGCAGCGCGCGATGATCGCTGGCCGGCGGTCGACCATGGCGTTCCACACCTCGCGGTGTCCGTCGTACGCCGCGTCGCCGGGGAGCACGACCTCGCCCGTGAAGTCGCGAATCGTCGTCTGGGTCATGGGTCTACGCCCTCGTGGCTTCTTGGCCATTCTGACCGGCATGAGAGCCGTGACTCATCGGTGGGAGCTCCCGCGACGCGCGGATGCGCCGCCGCTTCGCCTCCGGCTGACGGCGGCATCGGTCATGCATGACTGACGACCGATACACGCCAGAACGAAACGGAGGCACACCCTCGTGGCGCCGACCACCACCACCCGACGACGAAGCACCGGAAACGGCCACGTCTCGCCCGAACCGCAGTACGCCAAGCTCGGAGTCGAGGTTCAGCGGTTCTCGGAGATGCGCTCGCTCCCCATCGGCCTCGACGAGTCCGTGCGCGCGGAGAGCGCCGAGCTCCTCAATGAGATCCTCGCCGACACGACGATCCTCTACGCGCTCTACAAGAAGCACCACTGGAACGTCGCCGGCCCGACCTTCTACCAGATCCATCTCCTGTTCGACAAGCACGCCGAGGAGCAGGCTGAGCTCATCGACCTGCTGGCGGAGCGCGTCCAGTCGCTCGGCGGCATCGCCGTCGGCGATCCGCGGCATGCGGCCGAGCTGACGACCATCGAGCGCGCACCCGACGGCGCGGAGGATGTTCCGGCCCAGATCACGCGACTGCTGCGCGCCCACGAAACGATCATCGCCAAGGTGCGCGACGGAATCGACACCACCGAGAAGTCGAAGGACTGGGGCTCGAACGACATCCTCATGGGCGACGTTTTGCGCCGTCATGAGCTCCAGGTCTGGTTCCTGGCCGAGCACCTGGTCGACGTTCCCCTCGTCGAGGACTAGCCGCCGAGCTGGGGTGCGTCCGCGAACTGTCCGGGCGCTCCCGGGTGAGCGTCATCGGGCCGAGCCCCGCGAACGGGCCTGAGCTCATCGGGTAACCGCGCCTCCTCCGCCTCCGCAGCCGCCGAACCATGTCGGCCGGGCGGTGCTCCTCGCTGCTGAGCGCGTATCCGTAAGGAGTCACGCGCGACCGGAATGCAGGACCGATGCCGCACGCTAGGATGCCGGGATGCTCTACGACTACACCGCCGTCACCGTCGCGTCGGTGACGAAGGCGACCGATGACGGCCTGGCGAGGGCCGATGAGCTCGTCGCGGCCGCCGTCGGCGCCGATCCCTCCTTCGACGCCACCATGCGCCCGCTCGACCATGCCAGCGCCGAGCTGGTGCGGGCCTACGGACGGGGCGCGTTCATGGGCCAGGTCCACAACGATGAAGCCGTCCGCGACGCCGGGATGGAGGCGGAGGAGCGCATCAACAAGTGGCGCGTGGGCCTCCCCTTCCGGACCGATCTCCATCAGGCCGTGCGCGCCTTCGCGGAGACCGATGAGGCCGCCGGCCTCGAGGGTGAAGAGGCCAGGCTCCTGGAGCACTGGCTCCGCGACTTCCGCCGCGCCGGACAGGAGCTGAGCGACGACGATCGGGCCGAGCTCGAGCGGATCCGCAACCGGCTCGTCGAGGTCGAGGTCGAGTTCCAGCGCAACGTGAACGAGTACCGCGATGGGATCGACGTGAGCCGGGAGCAGCTGGCCGGGCTCCCGGATGACTACGTCGAGCGCCTTTCGCCCGGGGAGGCCGAGGGCACGTACCGCGTCACGCTCGACTACCCGCAGCTCAATCCCTTCCTCGAGCAGGCAGCTGATCGAGATCGGCGGCGCGAGCTGTTCCAGAAGAGCTGGAGCCGCGCGGTCGAGGACAACCGGCCGCTGCTGGACGAGGCGCTGGAGCTGCGCCGTCGGATCGCGGAGCTGCTCGGCGAGCCGACGTGGGCGCACTACGCCCTCGAGCTCAAGATGGCGAAGGACCCGGGCCGCGTCACCGCGTTCTACGAGGAGCTCGTCCCGGCCGTGCAGGCCGCGGTTGGCCGGGAGCTCGCGACGCTGCGGCAGCGACTCGCGGCCGATGGCCACGCCGGCGACATCCAGGCATGGGACTGGCGCTACTACGACGACGCGCTGCGCCGCGAGGACTACGGCGTCGACCAGAACCTCGTCAGCGAATACCTCCCCCTGGATGCCGTCATGAACGGCATGCTCCGCATCACCGGCGACGTGTTCGGCCTCGACTACCGGCGCGTCGAGCCGGCGAACGCCTGGGACGACGCCGTCCAGCTGTGGGAGATCCTGGACCGGGAGAGCGGCGAGCATGTCGCCCACTTCTACGCCGACCTCTTCCCGCGCGAGGGCACGTTCGGGCATGCCGCCGCGTTCCCGCTCGTCGTTGGCCATCGGAGGGCCGATGGTGCCTATGAGGCGCCGGTGAGCGCCATCGTCGCGAACTTCACGCCGCCGACGGCCGATCGGCCGTCACTGCTGCGGCACTCTGAGGTGACGGGCCTCTTCCACGAGTTTGGGCACATCCTCCACATGAGCCTGACCCGGGCCGAGTTCGCGCGCTTCAGCGGCGCCGAGACCGAGTGGGACTTCGTGGAGGCCCCGTCCCAGATCATGGAGCACTGGGCCTGGGATCCAGCGGTCCTGGCGCGGTTCGCGCGTCATCACGCCACCGGTGAACAGATGCCGACGGAGCTGATGGAGGCGCTGTCGCGCTCGCGATACGTCGACATCGGCCTGTGGACCGGCATCCAGGCCTTCTACGGCCAAATCGACATGGCGCTCCATGCCGATGGCGCCGGTGTTGATCCCGACGCGGCCCTGCGCCGCGTGTTCGCCGTGACCGGGATGCCGTACCCTGAGGGCACGTTCTTCCTGTCCGGATTCGCTCACCTCTTCGGTGGCTACGACGCGGGCTACTACGGCTACCTGTGGTCGAGCGTCATCGGCGACGACATGTTCTCCCGGTTCACCAGCGAGGGCATCCTGTCTCCGGAGGTCGGCGCCGACTACCGGCGCGAGATCCTGGAGCCGAACGGATCCCGCGACGCCGACGACCTGGTCCGCGCGTTCCTGGGCCGCGAGCCGTCCAACCAGGAGTTCCTCCGCCTCCGCGGCATGGGCTAGCGCGTGCCCGCCCAGCGCGCCACGCTGTTCGCGACGCTGGCGTGCGTCGTCGCCGCCGGCTGCTGGGCCGCGAACGCGGTCATCGCCACCGGCGCCTTCGAACGCGGCGTCACCCCGGCGCAGCTGGCCCAGGCGCGCGTCGTCGTCGCGCTCGTGCCGCTGGCGTTGGTCGTGCTGTTCGCACGCCGCGACCTGCTGCGGCCGCGGCGGCCCGCCGTCCCGGCGCTCGTCGCCTTCGGCGCGTCGATGGTCGTCGTCAATGTCTCGTACTACGTCGCGATCGACCGCGTGCCGGTGGGCGTCGCGATCTCGCTCCAGTACACCGCCCCGGTGCTCATCCTCGCCGGCACCGCGCTGCTGAGCCGCCGCTCGCCGCCGGCCCTCATCTGGCTGGCCGGGGCGATGACCCTGCTCGGCGCGATCCTCGTCAGCGGCGCCCTCGGCTCCGCCGCGGGCTCGGTGCCGCTCGATCGTCTTGGACTCCTCGCGGGCCTCGCGTCGGCGCTGTCGTTTGCCGGCTACCTGCTCTCGGCAGAGCGTGCCGGCGCCACCGGATCGCACCCGGTGACGACGCTGCTCATCGGCTTCGTCGTGGCCGTCGCCATCTGGATCTTCCTCATGCCGCCGTGGACCTGGCCGTTCGCGCTGCTTGCCGATCCGCAGGTCGCCTGGCGGGTCGTCGCCGTGGGGCTTGTCGGGACGCTCCTGCCGTTCGCGCTCGTCGTCGCCGCGCTGCGATGGATCAGCTCGGCAGTGGCCGGGATCGCGACGACCGCGGAGCCGCTGCTCGCCGCCGCCCTCGCGTGGCTCCTCCTCGGCCAGGAGCTCAGTCCGACCCAGCTCCTGGGTGGCGCCCTCGTGGTCGCCGGCGTCGTGGCCGCCCAGGTCGCCCGCCCCACTCCGCCGCCGCCTGAGGCGGTTCCGGTCGAGGCGGTGTGACGAATTCGGTCCGCCGTTCGTACCAGGGCCGCGGAGCCCAGACGCAACTACCATCTCGCGCGCACCCATCACCCCAGGAGACCGATGCCCCGAACTGCCCGGTCGCTCGTCCCGTTTCTCGCCCTCGTCCTCGCGCTGGGCGCCTGCTCGAGCCCGGCGTCGTCGGTCGCGCCCAGCGAGAGTGCCTCCCCTCAGCCCACCAAGTCCGCCACGCCGGAGCCGACGGTCACGCCGAGCGCCAGCGCCGAGCCGAACTCCGCCGCGCCGAGCCCGTCCCCCAGCGAGGTGGGCGAGCTCCGGCCGTTCGCCGTGGCCTCCAACTCCGAGGCCGATGCGCTGTTCCTCGACCGCGACGACTGCGAGAACTCCGCGGACGGCTACCGCCTCGAGTTCCCCGACGCCTGGTACACGAATACCGCCATCGGCGACGTCGAGCCCTGCAGCTGGTTCTCGCCGACCTTCTACGAGGTCCCCGACCCGTCCGACGTCCCGCCGGAGATCGCGATCACGATCGAGTACATCGATTCCGCATTCGCGGTTAATGAAGACGTCATCAGCAGTCAACGAGGCATCGTGGGCGGCACCCAGTCAGCCTGGCGAGCGGAGTATCGCCACGGTGGCGAGGGAGCGACTCCCGACCCGTCCGGTTGGCAGGGCTACCTGTACGTCGTCCTGCTCGGACCGAGCCAGGCGACGGGTCCGAACCTCGTGCTGAGCACCGCGACGGACATGGGCGGCGACTACGAGCTCAACAAGGCCGTCCTCGACCGGATCGTGGCCACCATGGAGTTCATCGGCACGATCCAGTAGGCGGCAGCTCGAACAACGCTCCGCCTGATGCGCATTACGGGGCGAATCCCGGGCGCACCAACCTGATTCGAGCGTGAGTTGCACCCCGTCAGAGCGGATTTCGCGCGTACCGCGCCACCACGAGAGCAACGTTCAATCAGATGCGCTCCGGCTCGCGGTGCGTCACGGGCGCGGAGAGGACGGCGGGCGCGGCTCTTGCATCGGTCTGGTGCAGGAGGTGGACCCATGGATACCGATCGCACGAAGGACAGCGTCGAGCAGGTCGAGGACGCGGATCTCCCCAACCCGATCACCGATGAGGACGCGGAGCTTGGCGAGGCCGGCGACGCGATGTGGCCGCAGGGCGAGGATCCCGAGCGGGACAAGGACGACGCCGAGGGACCTGCGCCGCACACGACCCAGATGCCGCGCTGATCGCTAGCATGGCGGCGTGACCACCGCCGTCGAACCCACCACCCTCGAGCGCCTCGCGGAGGACTACTGGACCGCATGGCTGGCGGTGCATCCGACGTACGCCACGGCCATCGGTGAGCGGACGTACAACGACCGGCTGGAGGACAACTCCCCCGGCGCGCGGGCGGCGTGGCGCTCGCAGCTCGACGGCTTCGAGGCGCGGCTGAGCGAGCTCCCCGACGACGTCGACCCGGTGACGAGGGCCGCCCTCGGCGAGACGATGCGCACCGACAGCGCATTCCTGGAGGCCGACATGGAGGCCTTCAACGTCGACGCCATGGACGGCCCGCACGTCAGCCTCCTCAACATCCCCTCCTTCCAGCCGATTCGCGACGACGACGACGCGGCCGCCCTCCTCGCTCGCTGGCGGGCGATGCCGGCCTTCATGGACCAGGCTGGTGATGACCTGCGCCGTGGCCTGACGGAGGACCGCGTCGGCGTGCGGACGATCTGCGAGCGGGTCCTTGACCAGATCGACGGCGTCCTCGCCCAGCCTGACGCCGAGTGGCCGCTCGCGGATCCGGCGAAGGAGTGGCCGGCTATCAAGGACGAGCTGCTTCGGATCATCGGCGCGGAGATCCGACCGGCGTTCGAGCGCTATCGGGCCGTCGTGGCCGACGAGGTGATGCCGCGGGCCCGCGACGACGACCACCCCGGCCTCTCGCACGTGCCCGGCGGGCCTGAGGCGTATCGGCTCCTGACGCGGGCGCACACGTCGATTGACGTCGTGCCGGAGGAGGTCCACGCCATCGGCCAGGGGGAGATCCAGCGGATCGACGGCGAATTCCTCGAGCTTGGGAAGCGCCTTCTCGGGACCGACGGTCTTGCCGCCACGCTGAGGGCCCTTCGCGACGACCCGGCGCTCCACTTCACGACGCGCGAAGAGGTGCGCGAGGTCGCGGAAGCCAGCCTGGGACGCGCGAAGGCGGCGATTCCGGACTGGTTCGGGCGGCTGCCGCAGGCGCCGTGCGAGGTGGTCGTCATGCCGGCGCACGAGGAGCGGCACTCGACCATCGCCTACTACCGCGAGCCGGCGGCGGATGGCTCGCGGCCGGGCCAGTACTACATCAACACCTACGCCCCGGAGACGCGGCCGCGCTACGAGGCGGAGACGCTCGCGTTCCACGAGTCGATCCCGGGCCACCACCTTCAGCTGGCGATCATGCAGGAGCTCACCGACCTGCCCGCCTTCCGCCGCTTCAACGGCTGCACCGCGTACATCGAGGGCTGGGGCCTCTACACCGAGCGACTGTCGGAGGAGATGGGACTCCTCTCCAGCGACACCGCGCGGTTCGGCGTCCTCAGCTTCGACGCCTGGCGCGCCTCACGCCTCGTCGTCGACACCGGGATGCATGCGCTGGGCTGGACCAGGCAGCAGGCCATCGACTTCATGACGGAGCACACCGCCCTGGGCGAGAACAACATCGCCAACGAGGTGGACCGATACGTCACCTACGCCGGCCAGGCGCTGGCCTACAAGCTCGGCCAGCTCGAGCTGCTCCGGCTGCGCAGCGAGGCGCGCGAGCGCCTGGGGGATCGCTTCGACATCAAGCGCTTCCACGACGTCGTCCTGGGGTCCGGAGCGCTGTCGCTTCCGGTCCTGCGCCAGGTCGTCGAGCGCGAGCTGACCTGACGTCGCCGCCGGACCGATGGAGCGGCGCGATCCGTATCGGATCCTCCAGGTCCAGCCGGATGCCGATCCGGACGTCGTCAAGGCCGCGTACCGGGTGCTGGCGCGCAAGCTCCATCCCGATGCCGGCACGCTGCTCGACGCCGGCCGTGAACAGCAGATGGCCGACCTGAACTGGGCCTACTCGGTCGTCCGCGATCCCGTGAAGCGCGCCGTCTGGGAGTCCGACCGTCGGCGCGCTCCCCCGCCCACGCCGGCCGAGCGGGCCACACATGGGGCACCGCGCGGCCCATTGAGCGCCGATGGCGGCGACCAGCGGCTCGACTTCGGCCGGTATGAAGGTTGGACCCTCGGCGAGGTCGCCCAGCGCGATCCGGACTACCTCGACTGGCTGCGCCGGCACGCGTCGGGCGCTCGGTACCGCGACGCGATCGACATCCTGCTGCGGAAGTACCGGTCCGCGGCTCGCTGACGCGCCCGCCGTCGGGTTCGGTGACGGCGCGCACAACCGAAGGTCACGGCTTCACCGGGACGCATGTACCTCCCACAGGCCACCGGCCGTTTGCCAGACTCGGCGGGTCATCTTTGGGGCGCACCTATCGGCGCCCGCTCAAACCCCGGCGCACGCTCTGCCCCGCGCGTCGCCAGTGGGAGGCAGTCGAATCGATCATGCAGCGATTCCGTAACACCTGGGTGGCCCTGGTTGGCGGTGCGCTTCTCCTCGCGCTGTCGGTGTCGGCCGCGTTCGGCGCCGATCCGGCCGACTCGGACGGCAACCGCGGCCAGACGGTCTCCGCCTTCGTCCACGAGCTCATCTTCGGAGCCGATGAGGGCACCGACGACGAGGCCGAGCAGGGCGACGAAGACGGCGACCAGGACGAGGACACCGACGAAGACCAGGACGAGGATCAGGACCAGGACCAGGATTCCGACGAGGACACCGAGGAAGACTCGGACTCCGACGAGGATTCCGACACCGATGAGGCCACCGAGGAGTCAGAGGACTCCGAGTCGGCGACCGGTGCCGAGCACGGCGCCTGCGTCTCCGAGGAGGCCAGCGACAAGACCGATGAGACCGAAGAGGATGGCAATCACGGCGCAGTCGTGAGCGAGGCCGCTCGCGAGACGTGCTGGGACGCCTCGGGTGGCGAGGTCACCGAACCCGAGGACTCCGATACCGAGGAGGATGAGGATTCAACCGACCTCGACGAGGAGACCGCCGCCCTCACGGACAAGGAGCAGCGCAAGGCCGATCGCGAGGCCGCCAAGGCCGAGGCCAAGGCCGCGCGTGACGCCGCCAAGGCGGAGCGATTCGCCGCACGGGAACAGTGGAAGGCCGACCGCAGCTCGGGCGGTGGGCACGGCCACGGGCACGGCCGGGGTGGTGGCAAGCCCTAGGGCCGCCGTCTCCCTCCACGAAGAGAGCCCGGACTCCGGTCCGGGCTCTTTCGCGTCCTGGTCCTTGGGCTAGGGTCAGTCCCCGCCCTCGGCGGCCCAGTCGGCTGCTCGGACCTCCCCGGCGATGCAGCATCCCGCTCGAGGTCCGGCGGGTCGACTTTCTGGCGCGCGAGGATCCGTCGATCGGTCTCGAGATCCCGCTTTCGCCTGGTAGCTCACTCGCGGGAGAATTCGTGCGGCTCACACTCATGCACCGATGCGCCGGGCGTCCCGACCGCTCGGGGCCGGGCTCACGTTCAAGCGGCGACGGACCGCTGGGGACCGGTGCCACTCGTAGACTGCCGGACGTGGATGAGTCCGTGTCCATCACGGTCGCGCGTGCCCCCGTTCCCATCCTCCTGTGGCTCGGGATGCGGCTATTCATCGGCGAGATCGCCGTCATCGTGGGCCTTAGTACGCCCGGCCTGATTGGGCGTGCTGTCCTCATTGTCGGAGCGCTGGTCCTGCTCTACGGCGGAATGCTCGCGGTCCACGTGCTGACCTTGAAGTTGCGGATCGCTCCGGGAACGATCGAGGTCCGGAGTACTGTGATCCGCCGGCGCTATCAGGTCGGTCGGCTCCCGCCAGAACGCTATCCGACGCCAGTCAGCCGAGGAACATTCGGTACCGTCGTTGGAATGCTTGGCATCGAGCTCGGCCGGGGGCGAGAACCAGGATCAGGGCGGCCACTCGAGGTCATTCGCCTGGCGGCGACCGAATCGATCGTGTTGATCGATTGCCGCACCACCACGCTTGCGGTAGTCCCAACTTCCGAGCGCACGTTGCTCGCTGCTCTTGCTCGGTGTGCACGGAGCCCTGCATAACGAGAAGGCGCGGCAGTCGCGACGCAGATTGGCGCTTCGCGATTCGCGAGCCTTCGCGGCAGAGGAGGGGCCGGCCCGTGCGGGCCGCCCCTCGGATTTGGTTCTCGCGAAGTCTTACTTGGTGAGCTTGAAGAGTGCCTGGTGCACTGTCCCGTCAGCCAGCTTCACGGTAAGAGTCCGGCACGTGCCTGCCCAACTCTTGTCGGTCTTCCACACGTACACGTACTGGTCCGCGAGAGCGTCATAGCTCAGGCTGCTCTGCCCAGCCGTCACCGTCTCCTCGATCGTGTCCGGTGCCCCAGCCACGTCACAAGTGCTGACCTTCGAGGTCGGCGAACCGGCCGCGAGGATGTTGAGTCCTTGGTCGCCGTTCAGACTGAACTTGATCGGCACCGCGCTTCCCGCCTTCGTGACGTTCAGAGCGGGCAGGTTGTCGACTGGCCGGAAGAATCCGTCGAAGTCATAGATCACTGAGTACGCGCAGGTCGCCGAGTTCGCCAGGCCGACATTGTCACTGGCATTGGCCGTGACGCTCCGCGACCCGATCGTCGACGTGTCGAGTGCCTCGCTCCCGCTCGATGGTGTCGCGAGGCCTGAGTGCGCATCCGATGCCGTCCAATTCGCTGTGGCCGCCGTGCCCAGGACAAGCGACGTCGTAGGGCAGTCGGTGAAGGCGACGTCTGGCACCGTCGCGTCGACGAGCACCGTCAGACTTCCTTCGTCGGACTCAAGACCGACGTTGTCGAACACGGTGCCCGTCACAGTGTGGGTGCCGCTGGTGTTCTTCGTCACCGGAGCGGGCACCGTCGAGGCATCGACGCCACTGCCGCTGCTGTTGTCAATCAGGGCCGGATCGCCGTTGTCCGTGAAGGAGATCGTTACGGTGTTCTTGTACCAGCCCCCGACCGAGTCCTCGGGCGAACGATCAGGCGTTAGGGTCGGTGCATTCGGCGCGGACTGGTCGACCTTGACGGCAGACGAAGCACCCGAGAAAGCGCTGGTCAGCGTGCCGTCGGATGCGGAGACCCGATATGTCCAGGTGCCCTCGGCTTCAGGCGAAAGAGTGGCGAAGGCGAACGAGTTGGAGGTAAGGCCCGTCGCCACGTTTGAGAAGAGGGCGTCATCCGAGTCGCGGTGCTGCAGGGTGTAAGTCACGCCGCTGCCAGGGGGTAGGCCATCATCAGAAGACGCGGTCCACCCCAAGGTGAACACGCCCTGATTCGGCGAGGAGCCGACCGTAAGGGTAGGTACCCCCGGAGTGGTCGGCGCTGTGTTTGTGGGCGCCGAAACAGTGACCTGGTAATTGCTCGAGTCACCGGCGCCCAACTTCGCACCGGTTGCGTTGCTGTTCGTGATGTCGAACGCACCGACGGCCAGCGCGAACGTTCCAGGCCCGTGGGCTGACGCCACCGAAACAGTACCCGTCGTAGTGAAAGTCGTCGCCGGGTCTCCCCCCCCACGCGGAGGCACAGTGAACTCCTGCGGGTTGGAGCCGGTGAACGTCCCACCCGACAGGACCCAATCGCGGTTCACCTCGAAGGTGGCCGTACCCACCTGGTTTCCGGTGACGCTCATGTTGATCGTGATGCTGCCGCTTCCGCCGGGCGCCAGCGTGACGCTAGTCGTCGGCACCGTGACGTCGACGACCGATACGTCGACGTCGCTCGCGAAGGTGGCAGTTGCCAAGACGAGCGTTCCTACCGTGAACACGGCGAGCGCTCTGTAGAACCGCTTCCGGAACATCAAATGAATCCTTCCCCACTCCTGGGCTGCCGGTGGGCACATCCCGCCAGCGTCGAACCGAGAATCACCCAGAACGGATGTTCGGACCATCCGTGAAGGTACTGATGGCAGTACGGAACCCCGTCTCCGTACCCTGACCGGGGATGGTGCGATTACGCACCGCCGGTCCGGATACGGAACGGCCGGTCAGTAGGCCGATCCGTACATCTCCGGATGCGTGGCAGGCAGGGCCCCGCTACCGTCGGGTCATGCATCTCGCGGGGCGAGGCCGAGACCGCTCGGCGGATCTGGCCGACGTCCCTACGGAGGACGGCCCCGCGCTGCGAGATGCGGAAGCCACGGCTGCCCGAATCGAGGACGACGAGGGCCGTGCCGCCGTCGCGCGCGAGCGGTTCAGTGCCGAGCCGCTCCCCGTCCTCGACCCCGACGAAGCACTGCTGGGACATTTGAACCATGGCGAACGCGTGCACGCCTTGCGCTCGCGTGCGATCCTGAGGGCACCCGGTGGCGATAACGCCCTT
>DASUFJ010000070.1:0-30441 GCA_036274575.1 Candidatus Limnocylindria bacterium | reverse complement strand
GGTGAAGGCGGCCGGCGCGATCGCCTACATGGACGGCGCGAACCTCAACGCCATTCTCGGCCGATTCCGCCCCGGCGAGTCGGGGTTCGACGTCATGCACTTCAACCTGCACAAGACGTTCTCGACCCCGCACGGTGGCGGGGGCCCTGGGGCCGGGCCGGTGGGTGTGAGCGAGCGACTCGAGCCGTTCCTTCCGGTCCCGATGCCGGTCCTGGCGGAGGGCGATGCCACCGACGTGCGCCGCAACGCCCGTTCCGGTCGCTCCACGCCGGGCGCGCGGTTCGCGCTCGAATGGGATCGGCCGCGGAGCATCGGCAAGGTGCGCAGCTGCTACGGCAACTTCGGGATGTTCGTGCGGGCCTACACCTACATCCGCTCGAACGGTGACGAGGGCCTGAGGACGATCAGCGAGGACGCGGTGCTCGCCGCGAACTACCTCCGCGTGCGGCTGCACGACGTCTACGACCTCCCATACGACCGCCTCAGCAAGCACGAGGTCGTGTTCAGCGGCCGTCGCCAGAAGCGCGAGCATGGCGTGACGACCCTTGACATCGCGAAGGCCATCCTCGATCACGGGATCCACCCGCCGACGATCTACTTCCCGCTCATCGTCGAGGAGGCGCTCATGGTCGAGCCGACCGAGACCGAGTCGCTCGAGACCCTCGATGCCTTCGTGGACGTCATGCGCGACATCGCCGAGCAGGCCACGAGCGACCCCGACGCGCTCAAGCGCGCCCCGACGACCACCCCGGTCGGTCGCCTCGACGAGGCCGCGGCGGCGCGCCGCCCCGACCTTCGTCACCGGTTCGAGACCGACGGGTAACGCCGCACGTAGGCCAGTGCGTAGCGCCCTCATCGGCGCAGTGAACGAATCTGGACATCCGCGCGTACTATGAGAAACCCCAGCGGCGCGTCAGCTGCACAGGTGCCAGTGGAAGCGAGAGAGTCGGACGACCTCGTCAGGCGTATGCAGGGCGGTGACCTGGATGCCTTCGAGGAGTTCTTCAATACGTACAAGCGCCCCGTGTACGCGACTGCGCTCGCCATCACGCGGGACCCGTTCCTGGCGGAGGAAGTTCTCCAGGATTGCTTCGTCAAGGCCTACCGGGTGCGCGAACGGCTCGATCCTGCCCGCTCGCCGCTTCCCTGGCTCCAGCGCGTCACGATCAACCTCTGCTACAGCCGCGTCAGCCGCCGGAAGGCGCTGGCCGAGCCGATCACCAGCCTCATCACGAACCTCGTCGTCGATCTCTCGGCCCGCCCCGACCAGGTGGTCGAGTCGCGCGAGGTGCTCGACGTCCTGCAGCGCGGCATCGACGCGCTGCCGCCGAAGCAGCAGACCGCGATCATCCTCTACTACCTCCACGGCTACTCGCTGGCCGAGGCGGCCGAGATCGCTGACTGCAACGTGGGCACCATGAAGTCGCGCCTGCACTACGCCCTCAAGGCGCTGCGCGCCCGCCTCCCGGTCGAGCGCCGGATCCCCGTCGGAGCGCCCGCGCCCGTCAGAGTCACGAACCGATGAAGTGCCGGAGGATCTGCCGAGAGCTCCTCTGGCTGGCGCGATTCGGCGAGTTCGGCCCGAGCTCACAGCCGCATCTCGATCACCTCGCCAGCTGCCGCGGGTGCCGGGACGAGGTGGGCTTCGATCGTGCAATGGTCGAGCAGCTGCGGATCGCGCTGGCCGAGCGGATCGCCGATGCGGCGCCATCGCCGAGCGCCTTCGACCGCATCTGGGCGCGTGCCCAGACCCCGGAGCCACGACCGGCGGCCCGCATCTGGGGCTGGTCGACGGCACTCGTCGGTCGCATGCGCTTCGCAACCGCCATGGCCGGCACCGGCCTCGCACTCGTCCTGGCGCTGAACATGAACGTGGTGCCCGTCGCCGTCCCCGCCTCGAGCGGCGCGCGCGACGCGGACTCCGCGGCGTTGCAGCAGGTGCCGCGCATGCTCCCGACGCGCAGCGCGCTCGCGGAGCTCATCCGCACGTGGGGCGGCTCCGAGCCGGGCGCGTCGCGGCCGGACCCGGAGGCGACGGCGCTGACCGTCGCCGGCCGCGTCCCGACGGCTCGCAGTGACGACGACGGAATCGCGAGCTCCGGCGGAGAGACCGAGCTGCGCCTCGTCGTCCGCGCGGTCCAGGTGCCCGACATGGGCGGCAGCGCCTCGGCGACCGCCGCGGCTTCTGCGCCGTCGGATGCATCTGACGATGCCGGCGACCTGCCGCCCGGGCAACCTTCCTGAAGAACGGTGAGTGTGCGAGACTAGCCCACCATTTCACGCTGGATCAGCCCCGGATCACCGGCGAGCGCCGAGCAGACAACCGGAGCGGTGGTCCGCCAGTCCACAACTTGGAGGAGGATGGATGCGAACTTGGAGATGGATCTCCGTCGCCGCGATCCTGGCCCTCGTCCTGGCCGCGTGCGGCCAGCAGGGGACCAGCCCATCGGCAGGCGGTTCGGAGGAGCCCGGTGGCTCGGGGGGCGCGGAGCCGTCCGGCGATACCGGTGAGGCCGTCCCGGGCGGAACGCTCGTCTTTGCGGGCGCGCGGATGTCCGCCAGCCTCGACCCGGCGCTGACGAGCGACGGCGAGTCGTTCCGGATCCTGCAGCAGGTCTACGAGCCGCTCGTGGACCTGGCGCCGGGGTCGACGAACGAGCTGGTCGGCGTGCTCGCCGAGAGCTGGGAGGGGGAGGCCGGCGATACGGAGTACGTCTTCCACCTGCGCCAGGGCGTGAAGTTCCACGACGGGACCGACTTCAACGCGGAGGCGGTGAAGGCCAACTTCGACCGAATGCAGAACTTCGACGAGACCGACCAGGCGAGCGCCTACTACTACGGCGCGCTCATGGACGGCTTCGGTCCCGACAACCTCATCTCGAGCGTCGAGGCGACTGACGAGAGCACCGTCACGATCACCCTTCGCGAGCCGAGCCCGACCTTCCTGTTCGCCATCACGCTGACACCGTTCGCGATGATCAGCCCGGCGATCCTGGAGTCGACCGGCGCCGACTCGTCGGAGACGAGCACCCTCGACACCGACCTCGTGCAGGCGGGCACCGGCCCGTTCACGCTCGAGGAGTACGTCCCCGACGACCATGCCACGCTGGCACGGAACGAGAACTACTGGGGCGATCCGGCCTTCCTCGACCGGCTGATCATCCGGCCCATCGCGGATCCGGCGGCACGCCTCCAGGCGCTTCAGGGCGGCAGCATCCAGGGCTTCGACCTGGTCAACCCGTCCGACTACGAGACGGTCGAGAGCGAGGGCCTCACGCTCGTCGAGCGGGAGTCCTTCAACACCCTCTACCTCGGCCTCAACCCGGTGGCGCGTGACAACGCCATCGCCGCGGGTCGCACGTACTACGGCGAGGACACCGAGTCCCCGCTGAAGGACATCAAGGTGCGCCAGGCGATCGCCATGGCGATCGACAAGGAAGCCTTGATCGACCCGTTCTACGGTGGACGTGGCTCGGCCGCGGACAACTTCATGCCGCCGTCCAGCGGCTGGTTCGACGCGATCAGCGCCGGCGTCACGCCGACCGAGTTCGATCCCGAGGGCGCGCGTGCGCTGCTCGAGGAGGCCGGCTTCACCGAGGACAACCCGGCGAAGGTGTACTTCTGGTACCCGACCGAGGTGACCCGCCCGTACATGCCCGATCCGCGCGGCCTGCATGAGGCGATCACCCAGATGCTCGAGGACGCGGGCTTCGAGGTCGTGGGCAACAGCGACATCTGGGACGACCCCGGATACCTGTTCGATGCCCAGAACGGCTACTACGACCTGCACTTCCTCGGCTGGACGGGCGACTACGACGACCCGGCCAACTGGTACGGCGTTCACTTCGGCTACAGCCAGGGTGAGCCGGCGGCCCAGTTCGGCTGCGACGTCGATGGTCTCGAGGATGCGATGAACTCCGCCGATGGCGAGCTCGACGAGACGGCGCGTGGTGAGGCCTGGGCCGAAGTGGCCGGCATGATCCACGACAACGTCTGCTTTGTGACCCTCGCGCACGGCGACACGGCGCTGGCCTTCGACGGCACGGTCAACGGCTACGAGCCGAACCCGACCGGGTCGGAGAGCTTCGCCAGCGTCTGGCTGACCGGTGGCGGCGAGTAGCCCTCGCTGATCCGCCAGCCATAGACTGAGAGGGTCCCGGCCGTGCCGGGGCCCTCTCGCTTCCAACAGGAGTTGCCGTTTGGGCAAGTTCATCCTCAGACGCCTGCTGCTGCTGATCCCGATCCTCTTCGGGCTGACGCTCTTCCTCTTCCTCTTCATCCGCATGCTGCCCGGCGATCCGGCGAGCGCGATCCTGGGGGAGCGGGCGACGCCGGAGGGCCTGGAGCGGGTGCGGGAGGCGCTGGGCCTGAACCGGCCGATGCCGGAGCAATACCTCGAGTATGTCTCCGGCCTCGTTCGGCTCGACCTCGGGTCGAGCTTTCTCACGAACCGCGATGTCGCGGACGACTTCCTGCAGCGCTTCCCGGCGACCGTCGAGCTGACGTTCGCGGCGATGACCTTCGCCCTCTTCCTCGGCATCCCCCTGGGCCTGCTGACGGCGAAGCGTCGCGGCACGTGGATCGATCAGACCGGGACGCTCGTGTCTCTCATCGGCATCAGCATCCCCATCTTCTTCCTCGGCCTGATGCTGAAGTTCCTCTTCTCCATCTACTGGCCGATCCTGCCCGATTCGGGGCGCATCGACCTCATCCAATACGACATCCCGCGTGTCACGAACCTCATGCTCGTCGACACGCTCCTGGCCGGGGACTTCGCCGCGTTCATCGACGCGGGGCGTCACCTCATCCTGCCCGGCATTGCGCTCGGGACGATCCCGCTCGCGATCATCATGCGGATCACGCGCGCCAGCGTCGTCGACGTGCTCAACGAGGATTACGTTCGCACCGCGAACGCGAAGGGCCTGCCGTCGGGCGTCGTCGACAACCGGCACGTCCTCCGTAACGCGTTACTGCCGGTGGTCACCGTCATCGGCCTGCAGATCGGCCTCCTGCTGGGCGGGGCGATCCTGACCGAGACGATCTTCGGCTGGGGCGGCGTCGGGAAGTGGATCTACGACGCCGTGCTGTCCAACGACTACCAGGTCATCCAGAGCGGCGTGCTGCTCCTCGCCCTGATCTTCATCCTCGTCAACCTGGCGGTCGACGTCAGTTACGCCTTCCTCAACCCCAGGATCAGGTACTCGTGAGCAGTCCGGCCGTTCCGATCGGCGCCGCCCACGAAGACCGGCCCGTGGGCCTCTGGACCGATGCGTTCCAGCGCATGCGCCGCAACCCGGCGGCGATCATCGGTCTGGGGATCATCGCCTTCGTGGTCTTCATGGCCATCTTCGCCCCGTTCCTCGCCCCCTACGATCCGACGCGCGGCAACCTCTCGGAGAGCTACCTCCCGCCGAGCGCGGAGCACTGGTTCGGCACGAACGTCCAGGGCCAGGACGTTCTCTCGCGGATCATCTATGGCGCGCGCCTGACCCTCGGCGTCGCGATCCTCTCGGTCACCATCGGACTCATCGTCGGCGGCACGCTCGGCGCGATCGCCGGCTTCTTCCGCGGCTGGATCGACTCGGTGATCATGCGCGGCGTCGACATCATGCTCGCGATCCCGGGCCTCCTCTTCGCGATCGCGGTCGTGACCTTCCTCGGCCGCGGCGTGGTCCAGATGGCGGTGGCGATCGCCATCATCAACGTGCCGATCTTCGCGCGGCTCCTGCGGGCCAGCCTCCTCAGCCTGCGGGAGGCGGAGTACATCGTCGCAGCGCGCTCGGTCGGCGTGCGGACCATGGCGCTCGTGACGCGCCATATGCTGCCGAACGCGATTGGCCCGCTCATCGTCCAGGCGACGCTCGCCCTCGCGACCGCCGTGGTCGACGCGGCGGCCCTCGGCTTCCTCGGCCTCGGTCCACCCGATCCGCGGACGCCGGAGTGGGGGACGATGCTGTCCGACACGTATCGATACCTGAACGACGCGCCGTTCCTGGCGTTCTTCCCGGGCATTGCGATCGTCATCAGCGTCTTCGGCTTCAACCTCCTCGGCGACGGGCTGCGCGAGTCGCTCGATCCGAAGCTGCGCCGATGACGATCTCCCGACAGGAGTCCCAGCCCGACCAGCCGCTCCTCAGCGTGCGAGACCTCTCGGTCACGTTCGGCGAGGGAGATCGGCTGGTCCATGCCGTGAACGGGATCAGCTACGACCTCGAGCGCGGAGAGACGCTGGGCGTGGTGGGGGAGTCCGGCTGCGGCAAGAGCGTCTCCTCGCTGGCCCTCATGCGGCTGCTGCCGAAGCCGGCCGCGCGGGTGACCTCGGGGACGATCGTGTTCGACGGCGAGGAGATCATGGCCCTCTCGGAGGATGCGGTGCGCGAGATGCGTGGCAACAAGATGGCGATGATCTTCCAGGACCCGATGACCTCGCTGAACCCGGTCCTCTCGATCGAGCGCCAGCTCACCGAGGTCCTCGAGACCCACCGAAAGCTCAAGCACCGGGGAGCCGTCAACCGTGCCGTGGAGCTGCTCGAGCTCGTCGGCATCCCGGCTGCGCGCCGCAGGCTCAACGACTATCCGCATCAGTTCTCCGGTGGCATGCGGCAGCGCGTCATGATCGCCATGTCGCTGGCGTGCGACCCGGAGCTGCTCATCGCCGACGAGCCGACGACCGCGCTCGACGTCACCATCCAGGCCCAGGTGCTCGAGATCATGCGCAGCACCGTGAGCGAGTTCGGCACCGCGCTCATCCTCATCACCCACGACCTCGGGGTCGTCGCCGGCATGACGCAGCGCATCAACGTCATGTACGCCGGCCACATCGTGGAGCGGGCCGAGACCGATGAGCTCTACGGCCGGCCGCGGCACCCGTACACCGTCGGACTGCTCCAGTCGATCCCGCGCCTCGACGCGCAGGGCCGGGGCGAGCTCGTGCCGATCCAGGGCCATCCGCCCGACCTCTCGCGCGAGATCCCCGGCTGCCCGTTCGCCGATCGCTGCTTCAACGTGCAGGACCGCTGCCGGGTCGAGATGCCGCCGCTGGAGCAGGCGCCGAACGCTGAGGAGGGCCACTCGGTGGCGTGTTGGTACCCCGCCGAAGGCGAGAGCCTCGTCCCCTCCGGCTTCGCCGCGGAGGTCGCGTCGTGACCGCCTCCATCACGCCGTCCGCCGCCGCTCCGGAGCCACGCCGCGAGCCCTCGCCGGCGGAGCGGCCGCTCATGCGCACCGAGGGCCTCCGCGTCCACTTCCCGATCACCGAGGGCCTCATCGTCGAGCGCCGTGTCGGCGCCGTCCGCGCGGTCGACGGGGTCACGCTCGAGGTGAAGCGCGGCGAGACGCTCGGGCTCGTCGGGGAGTCGGGCTGCGGGAAATCCACGTACGCCCGCGCGGTCATCCGTCTGGTCGATGCCACGGAGGGCAGGATCCTGTTCGACGGCACCGACATCACCGAGATGAAGGGCGACCCGCTGCGCAAGATCCGGCGCCGCATGCAGATGATCTTCCAGGACCCGTATGCGTCGCTGAACCCGCGCATGACGATCGGCTCGATGCTCGCCGAGCCCCTGAAGGTCCACAAGATCGCCAGCGGCAAGGAGGCCGCGAAGCGCGCACAGCAGCTGGTCGAGATAGTCGGCCTCCCTCGCAACGCGATCAACCGCTACCCCCACGAGTTCAGCGGCGGCCAGCGCCAGCGGGCGGGCATCGCCCGCGCCCTCGCGGTCCAGCCCGAGTTCATCGCCGCCGACGAGGCGGTGTCCGCCCTCGACGTGAGCATCCAGGCCCAGATCATCAACCTCCTCGCCGAGCTCCAGCGGGAGTTCGACCTGACGTACCTGTTCATCGCCCACGACCTCTCGGTCGTGCGCCACATCAGCGACCGGATCGCTGTCATGTACCTCGGCGAGGTGGTCGAGCTGTCGCCGGCGCGCGAGCTGTACGACACGCCGCTCCATCCCTACACCGTCGCTCTCGTAAGCGCCGTGCCGATCCCCGACCCGAAGGTCGAGACGCGGCGGCGCCGGATGATCCTGCGCGGCGACGTCCCGTCACCGGCGAACCCGCCGTCCGGCTGCCGCTTCCACACCCGCTGCTGGCTGCGGCGCGAGCTCGGCGACCCGGAGCGCTGCGTCGCCGAGACGCCGGAGCTGCGCGAGATGCGTCCCGGCCACCGCGTCGCCTGCCACTTCGCGGAGGACCTCATGGGCGAACGCCGATCGCCGCTCATCACGGCCGGCGCGGAGCATTCCGATGTGCGCCGCACCGACGACGTCGAGGAGGTCGCCAGCACCGACGTCGACTCCGGCATCGACGATGACACCTTCTTCCCCGGGGACGTGACCCAGCACTGATCGGCTAGGCTGCGCTGCGTGGAGTACCGCATCGCGCTGGCCCAGGTGGAGACGCGGCTCGGCGACCTCGACGCGAACCTCGAGATCGCGACCGAAGCGTTACGCCAGGCCTCGACGGAGGGTGCCGATCTCACGCTCCTCCCCGAGCTCGCGCTGAGCGGCTACCTGCTCCAGGACCTCGTCCCCGAGGTCGCGCTGCACGCCGACGACCCGCGGCTGCTCGCCATCGGCGATGACGTGCCCGGGATGCTCGTCGCGGTCGGCTTCGTGGAGGAGACCGATGACCATCGGTACGCGAACAGCGCTGCGCTGGTCCGTGACGGCCAGCTCGTCGGCCTCCACCGCAAGGTCTACCTGCCGACGTACGGGCTCTTCGACGAGGGGCGATTCACGCGGCCGGGCGATCGCGTGCGGACCCACGACGCCGGTCCGCCCATCGGGCGCATCGGCCTGTCGGTGTGCGAGGACTTCTGGCACGCCAGCCTGCCGATGCTCCAGGCCCTCGATGGCGCCTCGTTGCTCGTGAACGTGGCCGCCGGACCGTCGCGCGCCCCGGGCTCGAGCGCCGGCCTCCAGGCCATCGAGGGCTGGCACAAGATGCAGGACACCTACGCCCTTCTGGGCACGGTGCCGCTCGCGTTCTGCAACCGCGTCGGCAACGAGGAGGGCCTCACCTTCTGGGGCGGCTCGCGCATCCTCGCCGCCGACGGCTCGACCGTCGTCCAGGCGCCACTGTGGGAGGAGGCGCTTGTCGTCGGCACCGTGAGCACCGACGACCTGCGGATGCAGCGCTACGGGCTGCCGCTTCTCGCCGACGAGCGGCTCGAGCTCGTGCGGCGGGAGCTCGACCGCATCATCGCCCAGCGGGCGGGCATCGACGGCGAAGCGTGACGGTTCGCGGCGCGGGCGGGGCTCACGAGCATGACGCCCTGCCGCCGCTGCCGGCCATCGAGCCGGCCCAGGCGGTCGAGGTCATCATCGGCTTCATCCAGTCGCAGATGCGCCAGGCAGGGTTCGAGCGCCTGGTCGTCGGCCTCTCGGGCGGCGTCGACTCCGCGACGGTCGCCTTCCTCGCCGCTCGAGCCATCGGCGCCGACAACCTGCTCGCTGTGCGCATGCCGTACCGCACCTCGTCGGATGCCTCGGAGACCGATGCGCTGCGCGTGGTCGAGGCCCTCGGCTGCCGGACAGAGCGGGTCGAGATCACGCCGATGGTTGACCCGATGCTCGCGCGCATCGACGACCCCGACGAGCGGGGGCCATCCGACGCGCTGAACGTCCGACGCGGGAACGTCATGGCGCGCCAGCGCATGATCGTCCTCTACGACCGCTCGGCCGCGTTCGACGCGCTCGTCATCGGCACCAGCAACAAGACCGAGGCGCTCCTCGGCTACGGGACGCTCCACGGCGACATGGCCGCGGCGCTCGCGCCGATCGGTGACCTGTACAAGACCCAGCTGCGCGCCGTGGCGCGCGAGCTCGGCGTGCCGGAGGAGATCGTCGCCAAGCCTCCATCGGCCGACCTCTGGCCGGGCCAGACCGATGAGGGCGAGCTCGGCCGCTCGTACGACCTCCTGGACCGCGCCCTCTTCGCGCTCGTCGATCGCCGCTGGACTGTCGACCGATGTATCGCGGCCGGCCTCGACCGCGCGCTCGTCGAGTGGGTCGCGTTGCGGGTGTCCCGCATGGAGTTCAAGCGTCAGCTGCCGCCGGTGGCGAAGCTCTCGCTGCGCACGCCCGGCATCGACCACCTCTACCCGCGCCGCCGTCCCGGCTCACGCCGGTAAGCCGCCGGTAACGGCCCGGTAATCGTCCGCCGCTAGCGTTCAATCGCAAGCGGCCGGCCTCGCCCCCGGTGCGCTGCAGGTTGGATGGAAGGAGCCATCGGTATGAACAAGGTGATGCTCGTCGGACGGCTGACGCGGGATCCGGAGCTGCGATCCCTGCCATCGGGAAAGCACGTCTCGACCTTCACGATCGCCACGAACGAGTACCGCGGTGGCGGCAACGCGGAGCGCACGGAGTACCACCCGTGCGTCGCGTGGGACCGCCTGGCGGAGATCACAGGCCAGTTCCTCTCGAAGGGCCAGCTCGTCGACATCGAGGGTCGTCTCCAGACCCGGCAGTGGGACGACGACGCCGGCAAGCGGCACTGGAAGACGGAGGTCGTCGTCGCGTCGCTCGAGATGCTCTCCGGCCGCTCCAAGAAGGAGTACGCCAAGGAGGCGCAGGCCGTCGCCGAAGCACCGGACGACGGAGCGCCAGCCGCGAACGGCGCCACGGCGGAGAACGACCTCGAGGCCGCTGTCGCCATGTAACCCCCCGAACCGTCGGGTGACGGGGCTTCTCCCCCCGGTCCCGTCACCCGATCAGGCTGTCGGCGCAGCCGCGTCCCTTGACGAGAGACCCCAGCCGGAAACTCCCGTCGCGCAGCCGTGAAGCACGACCCGGTCGTCGACGTCATCGACGTGAAGGAAGTCCTCCAACCCTGCTCGCTCACTCGAACGTCCTCACCCTCTGTGCTCCCCGTCGCCCCTATACTGGCCGCCCGCGGCGGGCCATCGGTCAGTGATTTGCCGCGCGCAGCGCAGGGAACCGATGTCCGAGGAGTACCCCTACAACGGACGGCTCAGCCGATGGGAGGAGATCGCTGACGGTCTCGCCATCGTGGGAGTCCAGGCGCTCGAGGACCCGTTCCCCTTCGAGGCGGGCCAGTACGCGACGCTCGGGCTCATGGGCCCCGAAGGCAAGCTCATCCAGCGCCCGATGAGCATCTCGTCGTCGGCCGACGACCTGAGCGAGTACGAGTTCTTCATCCGCCTGGTGAGCATCGGCGGGTTCACGCCGCTCCTGTGGAAGATCGGCGTCGGGGATCCGATCAACATCAAGGGCGCGAAGGGGAAGTTTCTGCTTCAGGACGATGGGCGGACATGCCTGTTCGTGGCATCCGGGACCGGGCTGGCGCCGTTCATCAGCATGCTCGAGACCCTCCGCGACCGCGGGCAGACGCGCGAGGTCGTCCTGCTCCACGGCGTGAGCTACGCGTACGACCTTGCCTGGCGCCAGCAGCTCATGGAGCTCGAGGAGGGGGACGCCTTTCCGCTCCGCTACGTCGCGACCGTCTCGCGGCCCAAGGAGTCGCCGGACTGGGACGGCGCGACCGGACGGGTCGAGACGATCGTCGAGGCGCAGCTGGAGGAGTTCGAGCTCACGCCCGAGAACACGACCGTCTACCTGTGCGGCAACCCGGAGATGATCTCCGCCGTTGACGAGATCGCCACCGCACGCGGATTTCCCCCGGAGCAGATCCGCAAGGAGCTGTACTGGCCCAAGGGCCGCGAGCACCGATGAGCGAGCGCGATCCCTTCTACATCACGACCGCGATCTTCTATCCGAGCGAGCGACCGGCGCTGCACTCGCTGTTCGAGGCCATCGGCGCGGACACGATCGCCCGCTACCAGAGGCTCATGGGTCGCGACACGCGCTTCCTGACCGGCCTCGACGAGCACTCGGCCAACGTCGAGCGTGACGCGCGCGAGCGAGGCGTCGACCCGCATGAGCTCATCGATCCGTGGGCCGCGACGTGGGAGGCCACGTTCGAGCGCTACGCGATCAGCTTCGATCGCTTCATCCGCACGACCGATCCGGATCACGCCGTGGCAGCGACCGAGATGGTCCGTCGCGCCCAGGCCAGCGGCGACGTCTACCAGGGCGTCTACTCGGGCTGGTTCTGCACCGGCTGCAACGAGTTCAAGACCGACCAGCAGCTCGTCGACGGCCGCTGTCCCGACCACCCGACGCTGGAGCCCCAGTGGCTGGAGGAGAACAACTACTTCTTCCGGCTCAGCGCGTACCAGGAGCGCCTGGAGCGGCTCTACGCCGAGAACCCGTCGTTCTGCGAGCCGGCCCACTTCCGCAACGAGGTGCTCGGCTGGCTGCGCGAGGGGCTGCGTGACTTCAGCATCAGTCGATCGGGCACGACCTGGGGCATCCCGTTCCCGGGCGATGATGCGCATCGGATCTACGTCTGGTTCGATGCCCTGACGAACTACCTCACCGGTGCCGGCTTCCCGGATGATGCCGCGGCGTTCGAGAAGTGGTGGCCCGCCGACCTCCACGTCATCGGCAAGAACATCACGCGCTTCCATTGCCTCTACTGGCCGGCGATGCTGATGAGCGCCGGCGTGTCGCTGCCGAAGCAGGTGTTCGCGCACGGCTTCATGCTCGACGTGACCGGCCAGCGCATGAGCAAGACGACGGGGAACACCGAGGACCCGGACGAGATGGCCGATCGCTTCGGCGTCGACGGCGTGCGCTACATGGTGCTGGCCGAGGTCCCCTTCGAGCGCGACACGAACGTCACCTTCGATGGCTTCGTGCGCCGATATAACGCCGACCTGGCGAACGACCTCGGCAACCTCGTCAACCGCACCGTCAGCATGGCGAACCGCTATCTCGACGGTCGCCTCCCGGCGGTGACCGATGCGACCGATGCCGCCGACCTCGAGATCCGTGACGCGGCCGCCGCGGTCGTGCGCCGCTACCACGCGGCCATGGCCGACCATCGACTCGCCGATGCCCTGGCGGCGATGATGGATCTCGCCGGCGCGGTGAACGGCTACGCCGAGGCCCAGGCGCCGTGGAGCCTCAACAAGGCGGGGGAGACCGATCGCGTCGGCCTGGTGCTCGCCGTCATGGCCGAGGCGTGCCGGATCATCGGGCACCTCCTGGCGCCGGTTGCACCCGAAGCCGCCGCGCGGCTCCACGAGCAGCTCGGCACGCCAGCTCCGTACGACGCGCGCGGCGCGGGTGGGCCGGGCCTGGATGCCCTCCTGGCCTGGGGTGGCGTGGCCGGTGGCTGGCAGACGGGCTCCGCCAGGCCGATCTTCCCGCGAGTCGAGGTGGAGGTCGCGAGCTGAACCGTCGCCGGGGACCGTCGCAGCTCCCCGGCCTGGTCGACTCGCACGCCCACCTCCAGCACTCGCGCTTCGACGCCGACCGCGACGCGGTCGTCGAGCGTGCCAGGGAGGCCGGGATCGCTCGCATCCTGGTGCCGGGCTGGGACCTCGCCTCGTCCGAGGCGGCGATCGAGCTCGCCGAGCGTCACCCCGGCTTCATCGACGCGGCGGTCGGGATCCACCCGCACGACGCCGCGGGCATGGACGAGGCGGGCTGGGCGAGGCTCGATGCGCTTGCGGCGGACCCGCGGAACCGCGCCGTCGGGGAGATCGGACTCGACTTCCATCGCAACCTGTCGGCGCCCGACGTCCAGCGCGAGGCGCTCGCCCGCCAGCTCGACCTTGCCCGCCGCCTTCGACTGCCGGTGCTCGTCCACGACCGCGACGCCCACGAGGAGGTCACCGGGATGCTCGAGCGATGGGCGTCTCCCGATCGGCCGCGGGGACTGCTCCACGCGTTCAGCGGTGGTCGCGCCATGGCGGAGCGGCTCATCGGCGCCGGCTTCATCATCAGCTTCGCCCTGCCGGTGGCGTTCCGCTCGGCCCTCGGCCCTCGCGAGGCGGCGGCAGCGGTGGCCGAGGGCACGTTCGTCGTCGAGACCGACTCGCCCTACCTCGGCCCCGACGCGGCCGCCCGAAACGAGCCGACGACGGCGATCCGCGTGACGGCCGAGCTCTCAAGGCTGCGCGGCGTCGCCGTCGAGAACCTCGTGACACCGATTCGGACGGCGTATGGGACAGCGCTCGCCGGCTGAGCGAGCATGCCGTTGGCACGCGGGTTGCTTGCCGGTCGTTCCAGTGCCCCCGAAGTTCCGAATTGGAGGAGGGTCCCGCGTATGGGCCAGGTCAACGTCAACACCCCGAGCGACGGAGATGGAGACAGCAGCGGCGCCGGGTTCATCCTCGGCATCATCGTCGCCATCATCGTCATCGCGGCGCTCGTCTATTTCCTCGTCCTCGCCCCCGGTAACGACACCGATGGCAACACGACGGACGGTGGGGGAGGCGACGGGCCTGCGCCGAGCGGCTGGATGATGAGTACCCGCGCCTGAGCGACGACCTCAACGATCCCGGCGAACGCCTCGGCTCCCGGCCGGGGCGTTCTTCTGCCCGGGAAAGGAAAATCGGTTGACACTCCCGAGCGCCGAGTGCTACCTTCTGGTTGGCACTCTCCTCGGTCGAGTGCTAGTGCAGCGGTCGTATGGGCCGTCGCTGGCATTCCCGGGAAGGTGCCGTCTCAATCGCACCAGTTGCACCGGTTGCGCACGCAAGGAGGCACCACGCACACATGACCAGCACGGTCACGGCAACGGCCACCGGGCTCAAGCCCCTGGGTGATCGCCTCGTCGTCAGGCCTACGCCGCGCGAGGAGACGACGAAGAGCGGCATCGTCCTGCCGGACACCGCCAAGGAGCGTCCCCAGGAAGGCACCATCATCTCCGTCGGCCCCGGCCGCACCCTCGATGACGGGTCGCGCGAGCCGATGGAGGTCAGCGAGGGCCAGAAGGTCCTCTTCCAGAAGTACGCCGGCACGGAGTTCAAGCTGGACGACGAGGAGCTCCTGATCCTCTCCCAGAAGGACATCCTGGCCGTCATCGAATAGCGAAAGGAACGAAGAGAACGTGGCGAAGCAGCTGCTGTTCGAGGAAGAGGCCAGGCGCTCGCTGAAGCGCGGCGTCGACAAGATGGCCGACGCCGTCAAGGTCACGCTCGGCCCGAAGGGCCGATACGCCCTCCTCGACAAGAAGTTCGGGGCGCCGACCATCACGAACGACGGCGTCACCATTGCACGCGACATCGAGCTCGAGGACCCGTACGAGAACATGGGTGCCCAGCTGCTCGAGGAGGTCGCGACGAAGACGAATGACGTGGCCGGTGACGGCACCACGACCTCGATCGTCCTCGGCCAGGCGATCATCACCGAGGGCCTCAAGAACGTCACGGCCGGCGCGAGCCCCATGGGCCTGAAGCGCGGCATCACGAAGGGCGTCGAGGCGATCGTTGAGGAGATCAAGCGCCTCAGCAAGCCCGTCGAGACGACCGAGGACATCGCCCACATCGCGGCGATCAGCGCGCGTGACAACGAGATCGGCGAGATGATCGCCCAGGTCATGGACAAGGTCGGCAAGGACGGCGTCGTCACTGTCGAGGAGAGCCAGGGCCTGAAGATGGAGACCGAGTACGTGGAGGGCATGCAGCTCGACCGCGGCTACGTCTCCGCCTACATGGTCACGAGCACCGAGGGCGGGAAGCTCGAGGCGACCCTCGACCAGCCGTACATCCTCGTCACCGACAAGAAGATCAGCGCCGTGGCGGACATCCTCCCGACGCTCGAGAAGACGGTCACCACCGGGAAGCCGCTCCTCATCATCGCCGAGGACGTCGACGGGGAGGCGCTCGCCACCCTCGTCGTCAACAAGCTCAAGGGCACGCTCAACGTGCTCGCGGTGAAGGCTCCGGGCTTCGGCGATCGGCGGAAGGCCATGCTCGAGGACATCGCGACCCTGACCGGGGCGCGGGTCATCAGCGAGGAGGTCGGCCGCAAGCTCGACAGCGTTCAGCTCGAGGATCTCGGCGAGGCCCGTCGCGTGACCGCGACGAAGGATGCGACGACGATCGTCGAGGGCAAGGGATCCGAGGAGGCGATCAAGGGCCGCATCGGCCAGATCAAGCTCCAGATCGAGGACACCACCAGCGACTTCGATCGCGAGAAGCTCCAGGAGCGCCTCGCGAAGCTGTCGGGCGGCGTCGCGGTGCTCAAGGTTGGCGCGGCCACCGAGGTCGAGCTGAAGGAGAAGAAGCACCGCATCGAGGACGCGCTCAGCGCGGCCCGCGCGGGGGTGGAGGAGGGCATGGTCGCCGGTGGCGGCTCGGTCCTCATTCATGCCCTGCCGGCGCTCGACAAGGTCGAGGTGCTCGGCGACGAGCTCATCGGCGTCAACATCCTGCGCCGTGCGCTCGAGGAGCCGCTGCGCCAGATCGCCGTCAACGCTGGGCAGGAGGGATCGGTCGTCGTCGAGGCGGTCCGCAACCTTCCCGCCGGCAGCGGCTACGACGCGGCCAAGGGCGAGTACGGCGACCTCTTCGCGGCCGGGGTCATCGACCCGGCGAAGGTGACGCGGTCCGCGCTCGAGAACGCGGCCAGCGTCGCCGGCCTGCTCCTCACGACGGAGACGATCGTCACCGATCTCCCCGAGAAGGAGAAGGCGATGCCGGGCATGCCGCCCGGCGGCGGGATGGACTTCTAGTCCTCCCAGGTCGCAGCGTCAAAGGCCCCGGCTCCGGCCGGGGCCTTTCGCGTGCCCGTGACCGGGTCATCGCTCGTTGGCGGTGAGCGTACGCTGGAGCTCGTCCAGGCGCGTTCGAACCATGTCGGCGCGCTCGTCCTGCTCGGCCAGCAGCTGCCGCATGCCGGCGATGATCGCCCGAGGGTCGGTCGGCGCCTCGGCAAAGCGCGGATGCCGCCGCGGCGCGAGGAAGATGTTGGCGATGAAGCCGGTCAGGACGCTGAAGAGGCCGATGCCCGAGATGAGGAGGAAGACGCCGATGATGCGGCCACCATCGGTCACCGGGTACTGGTCGCCGTAGCCGACGGTCGTGATCGTCACGATGCCCCACCACAGCGCGTCGCTCGCGCTCTGGATGTTCGCGGCGGGATCCGCGCCCTCGACGTAGTAGATCGAGGCGCCGGAGACCTCGAGCACCAGCAGGACCATGAAGATGGTGAGCAGGAACGTGGCGGACGCGCGCGCCTCGAGGAGGTCGATCCCGAGGCGCTCGACGCCGCGAGCGCCGATGAGCCGCACGACGCGCAGCACGCGAAACACGCGGAAGATCCGGAACAGCGGGATGACCGCCAGCAGGTCCGCCCATCCCTGGCCACGGAAGAAGTAGGCGCGCTTCGAGGATGCCGTGAGCAGCCGATACAGGAAGTCGAACACGAAGAACGGCGTGATGACCGCGTCCATGATGAGGATCACGTCCGACGACGGGCCGCGCTCCTCGAAGATGAGCGTGCCGAGCACGTAGAAGAGCATGTTCACAACGGAGAGGATCGAGAGCAGGAGGATGAAGAGCTCGTAGCCGATGCTCTTCAGCTCGCGGTTCGTGCCGTTCGCCATGGTCGTCGCTCCTCCGAGGTGCTGATCGGGGCCGTCGGCGTGATCATCGCGCACCGCACGGCGTCCCGGGCGTTTTGTCGAGCCGCGCCGGGATCGGTTCGTCGTAGGGTTCGAGCGGCGCCAAGAGGGCGCCCGACACGGAGAGCAGACCGATGCGCACCGTCCTCATGAACTGGGTCCACCCCGACGACGCGACCGCCTACTACGGGCTGTCGCCTGAGGAGCAGCACGCCGATGTCGAGCGCCATATCGAGTGGTTCCGGAAGCACCGCGACCACATCGTCGGCGGCGAGGAGCTCGACGAGCCGGCGAAGGTCAAGACCCTCCGGCCCGGGCGACAGGGTGAGGGCGTCGTCGTCACCGACGGGCCGTACATCGAGGCCAAGGAGCTTCTGGGCGGGTTCGTGATCCTCGAGACCGACACGCTCGAGGAGGCCGTCGCCATCGCCTCCGATTGGCCGTCGCTCACCTCGCAGGCGCGGGCGACCGTGCAACTCCACCCGGTGTTCGTGCGTGAATAGCGGCGTTGGCACCCGATCTGCATGGACACCGTCATGGAATTCGCCATCGCCGTGATTCTCATCGGCGTCGGGATCATCCTCGAACGCACGCGGCCGGCCATCGTCCGCGTGCGCGGACGGGACGACGACTGACCGACCCCTGATCGGCCCTGATCGGTGAGGGGCATCGCCACTAGAATCGAGGCGATGTCCCCCGAGTCCGCCACTGAGCCCGCCACGCCTTCGCGCCTGTCCGCGAAGGAGATCCTCGCGCGCCTGAATCCGCCGCAGGCGGAGGCCGTGAGCCACCTCACCGGCCCGCTCCTCATCCTCGCCGGCGCCGGGAGCGGGAAGACGCGCGTGCTGGCCCATCGCGTTGCCTATCTCGTCGCCACGAGCTACAAGCCATGGCAGATCGTGGCCGTCACTTTCACGAACAAGGCGGCCACCGAGATGCGCCAGCGCATCGCCGCGCTCATCGGGGAGGAGGCGGCGCGCGAGGCGACGATCGGCACCTTCCACGCCATCTGCGCCCGGATCCTGCGGCGCGATGGCGAGGCGGTGGGGTTGACGCGAAGCTTCACGATCTACGACCGGGCCGACCAGATGGCGCTCGTGAAGTCCGTGCTCAAGCGCCTCGACCTGGACGACAAGCGCTTCAGCCCCGGCGGGATGCTCGCCTGGATCGGGCAGCGCAAGGACGAGCTGGCCGACGTCGCGACGGCGACGCGGCAGGCCGCGAACTTCTACGACGAGACGGCCGCTCGGGTGTACGACGCCTACCAGAAGCAGCTCGCGGAGGACGACGCGGTCGACTTCGACGACCTGCTCATGCGTGTCGTCGAGCTGTTCGAGGAGCATGCGGAGGTGCTTGCCAAGTACCAACAACGTTGGCAGCAGATCATGGTCGACGAGTACCAGGACACGAACCGCGCCCAGTACCTCATCTGCCGCCACCTCGCCGCCAAGCACAAGAACCTCGCGGTCGTGGGCGACGACGACCAGAGCATCTATTCGTGGCGCGGCGCGGACCTGCGCAACATCCTCGACTTCGAGACTGACTACCCCGACGCGAAGGTCGTGAAGCTGGAGCAGAACTACCGCTCGACCCAGACCATCCTGGATGCGGCCCACGCCGTCGTCAGCCGCAACGCCGGCCGCAAGGAGAAGAAGCTCTGGACCGATCGGGGCAGCGGCTCGCAGATCACGCTGTTCGACGCCTACAACGAGTACGAGGAGGCGGAGTTCGTCGCGCGCCAGGTCGAGAAGCTCGTCGGCGGCGCCCGCCGCGGCGGGATGGCCGCCCTCCTCACCAGCCGCGCCGATGACGACGACGGATCCCTGAAGTACGGCGACGTCGCCGTGACCTACCGCATCAACGCCCAGAGCCGGGTGATCGAGGAATCGTTCATGCGGTTCGGCATCCCGTACCAGCTCGTGGGCGGCGTGCGCTTCTACGAGCGCCGCGAGGTCAAGGACGCGCTCGCCTACGTGCGATTGGCCCGCAATCCCGCGGACCGCGTCGCGCTCGGCCGGATCATCAACGTGCCGGCGCGGGGGATCGGGGCCAAGACGGTCGAGGAGCTCAACGCCTGGGCCGAGTCGCGCGGCGTCTCGCTATGGGAGGCGGTCCTCGCCTCGGGCGAGAATCCGAACCTCGCCTCTCGCTCTCGCGCGCAGCTGGCGGCGTTCGCCGACCTCATGCGAGGCCTCATGCGAATGGTCCCGACCGAGCCACCCTCCGCGATCTTCGATGCGGCGCTCGAACGCTCCGGGCTCCAGGCCGCCATCCAGGATGGCACCGAGGACGGCGAGGAGCGCTGGGCGAACGTCATGGAGCTCCGCAACCACGCCGGCGAGTTCGACGAGATCGAAGCGCCCGAGGGACTCGCTCGATTCCTCGAGGAGGTCGCGCTCGTCAGCGACCAGGACGAGCTCGAGGACGTGCCGGACCGGGTGACGCTGATCACGCTCCACGCGGCCAAGGGGCTCGAGTTCCCGGTCGTCTTCATCGTGGGGCTGGAGGAGGGGCTGCTGCCCCATCGTCGGGCGCTGGAGGACGAACGAGAGCTGGAGGAGGAGCGCCGCCTGGCGTACGTCGGGATGACGCGCGCGAAGGATCGGCTCTATCTCGTGCATGCCCACCATCGGTCGACGTACGGCGTCGGCGCCCAGTCCGACCCGTCGCGCTTCCTCGCTGAGCTGCCGGACGATCTCCTCGCGGCGGAGCGCAGCGCCGCGCCCTTCCGTCGCGGCGGCGAGCGCTGGGCGGGGACCGATGACGACGACTGGCTCCCCTCCGGCTATCGGTCGCCGATTCGCGGCCGGGTGAGCGAGCCCCTGCGGCCGATCACCCTCCCCGATCTCTCGGCGCCGGCTGGCGTTGGCGGGAGCCTGGACGCGGCGCGGGAGAAGGTGGCCTCGGCCAGCTACGAGGGAGCGGCGGTGGACCTTGGGAGCGGGACGTTCTCGGCGCCGGGCGCCGCGGGCGACGCGCTGGGGGCCGAGGAGGAGCCGGCGTGGCGGGCCGGCGACCGGGTGAAGCATCGGCGCTTCGGCGACGGCATCGTCGTGAGCAGCCGGATCGTGAAGGGCGACGAGGAGGTGACCGTCGCCTTCGTCGGCGAGGGCGTGAAGCGGCTCATCGCCGCGTATGCCGGGCTGGAGCGCGCGTCCTGATGGGCCGCGAGGCACTCATCGCCGACCTTCAGCGCGAACGCGACGGGCTGTTCGAGGCGCTCGGCTCGGTCTCGGAGGAGTCGATGACGACGCCCGGGCTCGTCGGCGAGTGGAGCGGTCGCGAGCTCATCGCCCACGTCGGCTACTGGTGCGGGCATGCCACCCAGGTCATTCACCTGTTCGAGCAGGGACGGATCGAGGAGGACGATCTCGGCGGGCAAACGGTCGACGAGGTCAACGAGACGGTCGCGCGCATCGCTCGAGACACGCCGCTTGCCACCGTCCGAAGGCGCGAGGCGGCCTCCGTCCAGGCGCTGGTGGAGCGGCTGCGGACGCTGGACGAAGGGCTGCTGCCGGCGCTCCTCCGCGACGGCGCGACGCTGGAGGAGGGCCTCCGGGAGGACGGGTCCGACCACTACCGCGAGCATGCCGAGCAGCTCCGCGCCGCGCTCTCCGACCCGGCCGATGCCTGACGACCTCGTCCGTGACCTCGATGCTGCCCGTCAGGCTTTCCTGGACGCGCTGGCGGAGGTGGACGAGGACCTCGTCACCGTGCCGGGCGTCATGGACGACTGGAGCGTGCGCGACCTCGTCGTCCACGTCGCGTGGTGGTCGCAGCACGGGGCCGATGCGTTGGCGCTGGCCGGCGCCGGGCGCGGCGCCGAATTCGCCTATTCGACCGACGAGACAGGCGCCATGAACGCCCGGATCTTGGAAGAGGGCCGGTCCGTCTCGCCATCCGATGCGCTGGCGCGCGAGGAAGCGGCCTTCATGGCGTTCCGCGAGCGGGTTGCAACCCTGGAGCCATCTCTGCTGGGGCTGCGCCTGGG
The DNA here is from genome assembly GCA_036274575.1 of Candidatus Limnocylindria bacterium. Classification (GTDB taxonomy): domain Bacteria; phylum Chloroflexota; class Limnocylindria; order QHBO01; family QHBO01; genus JACDBZ01. The sequence continues at coordinate 9,005 of DASUFJ010000070.1, read as the reverse complement.
CAACGACGACACGGTCGAGGAGGTCATCCGGTACGACGGTCCGGATCACTATGCCGAGCACACGACGCACCTGCGAGCCTGGTTCGGCGATGACGAGGATACGGAGTGACGTTCGTAGAATCGACTCGATGAGCGTCACCGACCCCGCCGCGCGCGCCGCGGAGCTGCGGGCGGTTCTCAACGAGGCGAACCACCGATACCACGTGCTCGACGCGCCCACGATGAGCGACCGGGAGTACGACCTCCTCTTCAAGGAGCTCAACGAGCTGGAGGCGGAGCACCCCGAGCTGGCTACCGAGGACTCGCCGACCCGGCGCGTCGGGGCGCCGGTCGAGGGCGGCTTCCCGTCGGTCCGGCACGACGTGCCCATGCTCAGCCTCGGCAACGTGTTCGGCGCCGACGACCTGCGCGAGTTCGACGCCCGCGTCCGTCGCGGGCTCGGCCGAGGAGCCGACGATCCGCCGGTCGGGTACGTGTGCGAGCTGAAGATCGACGGCCTCGCGATCAGCCTGCTCTACGAGGGCCGCCGCTTCATTCGCGGCGCGACACGCGGCGACGGGACGACCGGCGAGGACGTTACCGCCAACCTGCGGACCGTCCGCGCGATCCCGCTCAGCCTCCACGAGGACCCTCCGGGCGACCGGCTCGAGGTGCGCGGCGAGGTCTTCATGCCGCGCGGCGCCTTCGCTGCCCTGAACGAACAGCTCGAGCGGGAGGGGAAGCCGCTCTACGCGAACGCGCGCAACACGACCGCCGGGACGGTCCGCCAGAAGGACCCGAGGGTGACCGCCAGTCGCCGGCTCAGCCTCTGGACGTACCAGCTCGTCGGCGCGCACGGGCTCGAGACGCACTCGGAGTCGCTCGAGCTTCTCAAGCGGCTTGGCTTTCCGGTCAATCCGAACACGCGTCGGGTGAGCGGCATCGACGAGGTCATCGCCTTCACCGAGGAGTGGGCCGACGCCCGCAAGGACCTCGACTACGAGACCGACGGCATCGTCATCAAGGTCGACTCCCTCGAGGAGCAGGCCGCGCTGGGCTTCGTCAGCCGCGCGCCACGCTGGGCGACCGCCTACAAGTTCCCGGCTGAGCAGGTGACGACGAAGCTCGAGGAGATCGAGGTCTACGTTGGCCGCACCGGCGCGATGACGCCGGTCGCGCACGTCACGCCGGTGTCCGTCGGCGGCACGACGGTCCGCAACGCGACGCTGCACAATATCGACGAGATCCGGCGCAAGGATCTGCGCGTCGGGGACACGGTCGTGCTCCAGCGCGCCGGCGACGTGATCCCGGAGGTCGTCTCCGCCGTCACCGACGCCCGCGATGGCAGCGAGACGGTGTGGGAGATGCCGGCGACCTGCCCCGTGTGCGGCACCGAGGTGCTGCGCGAGGAGGGCGAGGTCGTCGTCCGCTGCCCGAACCCGTACTGCCCGGCCCAGCGCATCGGCGGGTTGCTTCACTTCAGCGGCCGTGGCGGGCTCGACGTCGACGGGCTGGGCTTCAAGATCATGATGCAGCTCGTCGAGCGCGAGATCGTGCGTGAGCCGGCCGATATCTTCCGGCTCGACGTCGAGACCCTCGAGGGCCTCGATCGCCTGGGCCGCAAGAGCGCCGAGAACCTGCATGCATCCATCCAGGCGGCTCGACAGCGGCCGCTGAGCCGGATCATCAACGGCCTCGGCATCCGCCACGTCGGCGGCCAGACGGCGGTCGACCTCGCGGCCTGGCTGGCTCGGGAGCTGCCGAGGGCAGAGGGCGAGACGGATGCGGAATGGACCCGAAGGGCCGCCGACCGGCTGCGCGACGCGACGGTCGAGGAGCTGACCGGCGTCTACGGCATCGGCCAGGTGGTGGCCGAGGGCATCGTCCGCTTCTTCGGCGACGAGCACACCCGCGACACGCTGCATCGGCTCATCGATGCCGGAGTGAGCGCCGAGGCGCCCGAGCCCGGTGCGTCGACCGAGCCGGTTGAGGGTCCGCTGAGCGGGAAGACCCTCGTGGTGACCGGGACACTGCCGGGCTTCAGTCGCCAGGAGGCGGAGGCGGCCATCCGGGCGGCCGGGGGCCACCCGGGCGGATCGGTCAGTGCGAAGACCGACTACCTCGTGGCTGGCGACAAGGCGGGCAGCAAGCTGGCCAGGGCCGAGTCGCTCGGCGTGCCGGTCCTGGACGAGGACGCCTTTCGGAGGCTGCTGGAGGGCGCATGACCGATGCGGGCAGGAGCCTCGCCCCGGTCACGGTCCGCGACGCCCGCCCGAGCGATGCCCGCGCGATCTCGCGTGTCGCCCGTGCCAGCTGGACGGACACGTACCGCGGCATCCTCGAGCCGGCCTTCATCGAGGAGTTCCTGGCCGCGAACTACGCCCCGGAACAGCTCGCGACGGCGGCCGAGCGGGCGTCCCAGCGCGACGACACCCACTTCCTGGTCGCCGTGCGCGACGGCGAGGTGGTGGCCTACGCGCACTACGGCGTTGGACCTCGCGGGCCCGAGCTGTTCCGGATCTACGCCGACCCCGCTCATTACGGCACCGGCGCCGGCAGCGCGCTGCTCGACGAGATCGAGCGGCGGATCGACGCCGACGCCTACGTTCTCGATGTCCACGCTCGCAACCAGCGCGGCCGTGCCTTCTACGACCGCCGCGGCTTCGTGATCGTCGGCCAGGGGTCGTTCCTGGATGGCGACCTCACCCTGCGCCGCTCCCTCCGGCCACGGCGACCGGCGCTCCCGGCCCGAACCGAACGGCTGACCATTCGCGAGCTGACCGATGCGGATGCGACCGCGCTCCATCGCATCTACGGCGACGCCGAGGCGATGAGGCACGTCGGTCGCACCGGCCAGTCGACTCCGGATGTGGTCTCGACGGCGCGCGTCATCGGCTTCGCGCGTCGGCACGCGGAGCACCACGGCTTCTCGCTGTGGGCCATCGACGAGACCGATGGGGAGCAGGTCGTCGGTGTCGCGGGGCTCCTCTGGGTCGAGGGCCACGGCCCCGAGGTCGAGGCCGCGTACCTCGTGCGTCGGGATCGATGGGGCCGTGGTTACGCGACCGAGGCGCTGCGCGAAACGCTTCGCATCGGTCACGACCAGCTCGGATTGCCGCGCATCGTGGCGCTGGCGTACCCGGAGAACCATGCGTCGCAGCGGGTGATGGAGAAGGCCGGGATGCGCGCCGAGGGATCGGTCCACGCCTACGAACGCGAGCTGACCCGCCACGTCTCCGAGCGACCGACCGGCTAGCGGCGGCCGCCGGCCATCTTCGTCGCGTCGGGCCGGCCGCGGAGGCGCAGCATGGCCACGATCCCGATCGCCGGTCCGATCGCGAGGAGCGCAAACGCGATTCGCCAGCCGGCGGCATCGGTCGGGTCGAGGAGGCTGACGAGGTAGATCGTCGCCGCCGTGAGCAGGAACCCGGTCGCGGTCTGGAGCGCGAGCGCCGATCCGGCGGTCCCGGGCGGCGCGAGCTCGCTGATGGCCGTCGAGAACTGCGCCGAGTCCGCGACGACGGTGATGCCCCAGATCACGGCCACGCTCACCACGAGGGCCGGCGCCGCGCCGAACAGGAGGCCGGTGATGATGGCGCTGGAGCCGGAGAGCGCCATTGCGGCAACGGTGAGCGTCGTCCGCCCGTACCGGTCCGCAAGCGCGCCGGCCACCACGCAGCCGATGCCGCCGGCCGCCACGACGGCGAACGCGGCGAGGGGCGCGTCGTCGGTGCCGAGTCCGGTGGTGGCCAGGGAAGCGGCCAGGAAGATCGGGATCCAGCTCCACATCGCGTACAGCTCCCACATGTGCCCGAGGTACCCGACGTTCGCGAGGCGCACCGATGGTTCCCTCAGCGCGGCGCGCGCAACGGCGGGGGAGAACCGGCTGGCGGGCGTCGTGAACGGCCCGTCTCGCACGGTCAGTGCCATGCCGGCACCAACGAGAGCGAGCGCGCTCGCGGCGATGACCACGTCCTGCCAGGCGACCGTGAGGGCCACGGCGCGCAGGAGGTGCGGAAGCGCGGACCCGACCGTGATGCCGCCGATGAGGACGCCGACTGCCAGCCCGCGCCGCTCCCGGAACCAGCCGGCGAGCACCTTCATCGCCACCGGATAGACGGCCGCCACGCCGAGCCCGGTCAGGAAGCGGAACGGCAGCGCGGTCGCGAGGTCGTTGGCGAGGAGCGCGAAGCCGCCGTTCGCCAGCGCGGCGAGGGCGGCACCGGCGGCGATGAGCGTGCGGGCCGGGATCACGTCCGGCGCGCCGACCGCGGCCAGGCCGAGCGCCCCGGCGGCGAAGCCGAGCTGCACGGCAACGGTCAGGCTCGCCAGGCCGACGCGGTCGAGCCCCCACTCCCGCTCGAGCGATGGCGCGACGGCCGTCGCGCTGAACCAGGTGCCGAGCGCCAGGAGGACGGCGGTGGCCAGAACCGCCAGGAGCCCCCAGCGGCCCTCAGGCTCCGCGTCAGCCCTCATCGGGGCGCATCGTGTAGACCAGGCACTCGCCGCGGAGGACCTCGGTGCCGTCGTCCCGGCGCGCCACGCAGCGAAGGCGCGTGATCGGCTTGTCGGCCCGCGCCTCGATGACCTCGGCCTCCGCCGTCACCGTGTCGCCGATGTACACCGGCGCCGGGTAGTCCCACTCCTGGTGCAGGAAGACGCTGCCGGGCCCTGGCAGCCGCTCGGCGACGAGCGCGTTGAAGAGGCCGGTCGTGAGGCCGCCCTGGACCACGAGCCGGCCGACTTTCGTTCGCGCGGCGAAACCGGCGTCGAAATGGAGCGGGTTGCGGTCGCCACTGGTGGTGGCGAAGGACTCGACGTCCCGGGCGGTGAAGGTCCGGGTCCAGGTGGCCGTGGCGCCCACCGCGGGAGGCACCCAGCTCACGGCAGGAGCGCCTGCCACGGGCCGCTGCCGAAGGGCGGGTACGGCGCGACCCGATCGATCAGCCCATCGGCGTGCCGCTCCAGGGCCGAGCGCAGGTCGGCGGGTGGGCTGACCACGGCGAAGGCGTCGACCATCGCATCGGTGACGACGCTCGCCATCTCGTCCCAGCGTCCGTGCCGGGCATGGTTCGCGAGCGCATCGGCTTCAGCGCCCCATCCGTGGTGGTCGAGCAGGCCGCGGTAGGTGGGCGTGGAGGCGTAGAAGCCGATCGTGCGGCGGGCATCGGCGATCTCGTCATCGTCCGTGGCGACGATGACCGAGGCCGAGAGCCGCATGGCCGATGCTTCGCGTCCCGCATCGGTCGCCGCCGTGGCGATGGTGGGCAGGATCACGTCCTCCAGGTAGGCACGCGAATGGAGCGGGTGGATGACGAGCCCGTCGGCAACCTCGCCCGCCAGGCGGACCATACCCGGGCCGACGGCGGCGAGGTAGATCGGAATCTCCGGGTGCTCGATCGGTCCCGGGTCGAAGAACGGGGTCATGAGCGTGAACCGATACGTCTCGCCGCGGAACGACGGCGGCGTGCCGGTCAGCCAGGCGGACCACGCGGCGCGCACGACCGTGACGTACTCGCGCATCTGCGCGACCGGTCGGCCGGACCATGGCATCCCGAAACGACGCACGACGTGGGCGCGCACCTGCGAGCCGAGGCCCAGGATGAACCGCCCGCCGGATGCGCGCGCGAGGTCCCAGGCCGTGGCCGCGGTGACGAGCGGCGAGCGGGCGAACGCCACCGCCACCGCCGTCCCGAGCTCAATCCGCTCGGTGGCGCTCGCGGCCGCGACCAGCGGCAGGAAGGGGTCGTGCTTGATCTCGGTCGTCCACAGGCCGGCGATGCCCGCCGCCTCGGCCCGCCGCGCGACCGTCGCCGCCTCGCGAAGGGGAAGGTCCGCGTCCACGGCGGCGTCCAGTCGCATCGGTCAATCGCCCTCGGCCAGGAAGGCTTCCACGAGATCGTCGTAGCCACGGAACGAGCTGCGAACGGTGTGGCCGCACTCCGGGTCGGTCACGAGCCGCGCGCCGCGGATTCGCTCCGCCACGAGCCGCGTTGAGGCCAACGGCACGACCTGGTCGAGCTCGCCGGCGAGGACGAGGGTCGGAACGGCGATCTCGCCGAGGCGATCGGTAATGAACGAGCTCGGATCGAGCGTGGCCTTGAGCTCACCGATGAACCGCTCCGGCGTCGCGGGCCGCGGCTGGAGCCGCGAGGCGGTGGCGAAGGCCTCCGACTCCGTCTCGTTGGCGGCCCTCATGAGCTGGGCCATGCTCGCGAAGAAGGTGGACCACTCGCCGGCCTGGGCCAGCTCGATCCATCGGGCCATCCGGGTCCGCATCGGTGAGTCGGCCGGCGTCTCCGCGGCCACCGCGGCCATGACGAGCCGATCCACCAGCTCCGGGTGGTCGACGGTGAGCCAGAGGCTGATCCGCCCGCCGCCGGACTCGGCCTCGATCGCGACGGGACCGAGCCCGAGCGCATCGAGCGCCGTCGCCACACCATCGGCGATGACGCGCGGATGCATGGCCAGCTCGGCGTCCGCCGGATCGTCGGGAATCGGGCGCCCCAGGACCGTCACCCGGCGACGCTTCGCGCGCTCGGACCAGCGTCGATCGAGGACGGACTCGGTGCCGGCCAGGGGGCGGAACCCGCTCTCGACGCCGCCCAGCACGACGAGCGGGGTTCCACCGCCGTCGCCCAGGCCGTAGGCCTCAATCGTCCCGTCGCGAATGGGGATGGCTGTCACCGGCATCGGGGCGCACGCTACCATCGGTCCATGGCCTCCATCAGCCGGGATGACGTCCTCCACGTCGCGCGCCTCGCGCGCCTCCACCTCAGCGACGAGGAGGTGGACCTGATGCAGGCGCAGCTCTCGAACATCCTCGACGCGATCCAGACGCTGCGCGACGTCGACACCAGCCACGTCGGGCCGACCGCCAGCGTCATCCGGCTCGAGAACGTCATGCGCGACGACGATCCGCGGCCGCCCATGACCCGGGATGCGGCGCTGGCCAACGCACCGCTGCGCGACGACCCATTCCTTCGCGTCGCGACCGTCCTGGAGGAGGGCCGATGAGCGACCTCCCGCTCGCCGACCGATCCATCGCGGACGTCGCGGACGCGTTGCGCGCCGCCGAAACCAGCTCGCGTGAGCTGACCGATGCCTGCCTGGCGCGCATCGAGGCGCACGCCGAGCGGCTCAACACGTTCCTCGCCGTCGATGCCGAAGCCGCCCGTCGAGCCGCCGACGCGGCCGACCGGGCCCGCGCCCGCGATGAGGGCGCCCATCGGCCGCTGCTCGGCATCCCGTACGCCCTCAAGGACATCTTCGTGACGCGTGCCCTGGACGACCAGGGCAACGACCTGCCCGGTGGCCTGCCGACGACGGCGGGGAGCTTCATCCTCGAGGGGTATCGGTCGCCGTACGCCTCATCGGCACAGGAGCGTCTGGAGGCTGCCGGCGCGGTCCTGCTTGGCAAGACGAACTGCGACGAGTTCGCGATGGGCTCGTCGAACGAGAACAGCGCCTTCGGCCCGGTCCACAACCCATGGGACGAGTCGACCGTTCCCGGCGGCTCGTCCGGCGGCTCGGCCGCGGCGGTGGCATCGGGCCAGGCGTACTTCGCGCTCGGGACCGATACCGGCGGCTCGATCCGCCAGCCGGCCGCGCTGACCGGCACGGTCGGGATGAAGCCGACGTACGGGCGGGTGAGTCGATACGGGATGGTGGCCTTCGCCTCGAGCCTCGACCAGTGCGGGCCCTTCGCCCGATCCGTCCGCGACGTGGCGCTCGTCCTCGGCGCGCTCGCGGGCCACGACCCGCGCGACTCGACGAGCGTCGACACGCCGGTCCCGGACTACCTCGCCGCGCTGAGCGGCGACGTGAGGGGACTGCGCCTCGGCGTGCCGCGGGAGTTCTTCGTCGCGGGCATGGAGCCGGGTGTCGAGGCCGCGGTTCGTGCCGGCGTCGACCTCCTCCGTGAGCTCGGCGCCGAGATCGTCGACGTCTCACTGCCCTCGACGGATCGCGGGCTGGCGACGTACTACATCATCGCGCCAGCAGAGGCGAGCGCGAACCTCGCGCGCTTCGACGGCGTCCGCTACGGGCTCAGCGCCGGGTCCACCGAGCTGTGGGAGAACTACGACCGCACGCGCGGCGCCGGCTTCGGTGCGGAGGTGAAGCGCCGCATCATGCTCGGGACGTACGCCCTCTCGGCCGGCTACTACGACGCCTACTACGTCAAGGCGCAGCAGGTGCGAACGCTCATCAAGGACGAGTTCGACGCGGTCCTCGAGACCGTCGACGCCATCCTCGCCCCCACCTCGCCGACGGTCGCCTTCAAGATCGGCGCGAAGGTGGACGACCCGCTGGCGATGTACCTCAATGACGCCTGCACGCTGCCGGTGAACATCGCCGGGTTGCCCGGGATCAGCGTGCCATGCGGACTCTCCGACGGGCTGCCGGTCGGGCTCCAGGTCATCGGTCGCGCCTTCGATGAGGCGACCGTTCTGCGCGTCGCCGATGCCTACGAACGCGCCGCCGGCTTCTCCGAGCTGCGCCCGGAGATGGTCCATGCCTGAGATCAGCCACGTTCGCCTCGCGGTGCCGGAGCAGGCGACGCTCAACCGCATCCTTCGCGAAGGCGGCGCCCAGAGCTTCCCGCAGTGGCTCTACGCGGAGCCCGGCGAGGAGCCCCGGTTCCTGTGGTGGGGGCTCCGCGCTCCGGTGCGGACGTTCGACGCACCGCCGCCCGACGACGCTCGCTTCGGCCTCTTTCCGCGGCTCACCGACGACTGGACGGAGGCGCCACGCGGTCTCGTGCTCGCGACCGTCGATGCTGAGCGTGCGATCGAGGACCTGTCCCGCGCGGTCGGCGACGGATGGCACGACGCGGGCGACGACGAGATCCTTGGCGCGACCTGCCGCCGGATCGACCTCGGACGGAGCGACCTCATCCTGGCTCAGCCCTCGACCGAGGGATACGCGGCGGCATGCCTCGCGAAGTTCGGGGAGGGGCCCATCGCGGTCGCGCTCGACGGCACCGGGTCGACAGGCCGGCGCGCGACGACGAATCCGGTGACCGG
>DASUFJ010000069.1:0-3143 GCA_036274575.1 Candidatus Limnocylindria bacterium | reverse complement strand
CTCTCCGCGATCGGCATCGTCGCGTTCACCGCGGCCGGTGCGAACATCGCGCTCCTGATTCCCCTGCTGCTGCCGTTCGGGACGGCGGTCTTCAGCGAGTCGCCGGTGCTGCAGGCCTACCTGGCCGATCGCGCGACCGGGCCGCTGCGTGACGTCGCCTTTGCCGTGTACTTCACGTTCGCGTTCGGGATCGGCGCCTTCTGGGCCTTCGTCATCGGCTCGGTGGTGGGGGCCTTCGGCTACCCGGTGGCCTTCGGCATCATGGCGCTCTCGTACCTCGCCGCCGCGCTGCTCCTCGTCGCCATACGGGACCGCGTGATGCCCTCGACGGCGGCCTGACGGCCTGACGGCCTCGCCGGAAGCCGATGTGCATCACGTTGACGCAACGGCCAAGCTCGTCGGCCGGCCGACACAAGCGTGGCCGATTTCTGCATCAGAGGCATCGTCGTCCGGCGTCACGGCGTCAACTTGGCCGATACCTGCTGGTGATGCACGCCGGGTCGCCTCGGCCACGCTTGCCTGGCCGATGCGTGACTGTGGTGCATGTCCCGAGCCCGCGCGGGCCAGCCCTCACCCGTGCGCGGGGGCGGTCCATGCCGCACCACTGTCTAGAATCGGCGCATGACGACGGAACAACATGTCGAGGCGACCATCGAGAACCTGCTCCGCGAGGAGCGGGAGTTTCCACCGCCGGCCGGGTTCGTCCAGAACGCGCTGCTGAGCGACCAGCACATCTACGACCACGCGGCGTCCGAGCAGGGTTTCCGCGCCTTCTGGACCGAGGAGGGCAACAGGCTCGAGTGGATGGAGCCGTGGACCGACCTCTACACCTGGGAGGCGCCGTACGCGAAGTGGTTCATCGGCGGCAAGCTCAACGTCAGCGTCAATTGCCTCGACCGCCACGTCGCCGCCGGCCTGGGAGAACGCGTCGCGTACTACTGGGAGGGTGAGCCGGGCGACTCGCGGACGATCACCTACCAGCAGCTCCTCGACGAGGTCTGTCAGTTCACCAATGCCCTGCGCGGCCTGGGAGTGAAGAAGGGCGATCGCGTCGCGATCTACATGCCGATGATCCCGGAGCTGCCGGTCGCCATGCTGGCCTGCACCCGGATCGGCGCGCCACACTCCGTCGTCTTCGGTGGCTTCAGCGCGGATGCGCTGGCCGATCGCATCGACGACGCGTCCTGCACCGTCGTCATCACCGCCGACGGAGGCTACCGAAAGGGCGCCGAGGTGCCGCTCAAGAAGGCGGCGGACGAGGCGATCGACCGGACCTCATCGGTCCAGCATTGTGTCGTCGTGCGGCGCACCGGCCACGAGGTCGCCTGGACGGATGGTCGCGACCACTGGTACCACGATCTCATGGATGGCCAACCCACGACGGCAGAGCCGGAGCCGATGGACTCCGAGGACCTGCTCTACCTGCTCTACACCTCCGGCACGACCGCCAAGCCGAAGGGGATCATGCATACCACCGGCGGCTACCTGGCCGGGGTGGCCACGACGCACCGGACCATCTTCGACCTCCATCCGGAGACCGACGTCTACTGGTGCATGGCCGACATCGGCTGGGTGACCGGCCACTCGTACATCGTGTATGGGCCGCTGGCCAACGGTGCGACCGGCGTCATCTACGAGGGGGCCATCGACTACCCCGAGAAGGACCGATGGGCGCAGGTCGCCGCAAAGTACCAGGCGACCATCCTGTACACCGCGCCGACCGCCATCCGGGCCCTGATGAAGTACGGCCACCAGGAGTTCGCGCACGACGACCTCTCGTCGCTGCGTCTGCTGGGCAGCGTGGGGGAGCCGATCAACCCCGAGGCCTGGGCGTGGTACTGGAAGTTCATCGGCGGCGAGCGGTGCCCGGTGGTCGACACGTGGTGGCAGACCGAGACAGGCATGATCATGATCACGCCGCTTCCGGGGATCACGACCCTCAAGCCCGGCAGCGCCACCTTCCCGTTCCCTGGCGTCACGGCGGACGTCGTCGACGAGGCGGGCAACTCGGTGCCGCTCGGATCCGGCGGCTACCTCGTGCTCGAGCGCCCGTGGCCGGCCATGCTGCGCGGCATCTACGGCGACCCGGAGCGCTACGAGCAGACGTACTGGTCCCGCTATCCCGGACGCTACTTCCCGGGCGACGGCTGCAAGCGCGACGAGGAGGGCTACTACTGGCTCCTCGGCCGCGTCGATGACGTCATGAACGTCTCCGGCCACCGCATCAGCACCACCGAGGTCGAGTCCGCGCTCGTCTCGCATCCGACCGTCGCCGAGGCGGCGGTGGTCGGGCGCACCGATCCCATCACCGGCCAGGCGATCTTCAGCTACGTCATCCTGCGTTCCGGCCACGAGCCCACAGACGAGCTCGCCGCCGAGCTGCGGGAGCACGTGGCCGACGTGATCGGCAAGTTCGCGCGACCGAAGCAGATCCTCTTCACCCCGGACCTGCCGAAGACGCGATCCGGCAAGATCATGCGGCGGCTGCTGCGCGACATCGCCGAGCAGCGTGACCTCGGCGACGTCACGACGCTGGCCGATGCGAACGTGGTCAACACGATCCGCGAGCAGTCGGGGACGGGCGAGGAGTAGGGCTGGCGCACGAAGAGGCCCGGAACCCCGCGAGGGGCTCCGGGCCTGGACCGGCCGTCGGGCCGGATGGGCTCCGTCGGCTATCGGATCTTTGGATCCGTGGGTGTCGTGGCGTCTCCGCCCTTGCGCTGGCCGGTGAACTCGTGCCAGCCGGCTCCCGACTGGACCTGTCGCTCGATCTGCAGCTTGCGCGCCTCATCGAGCTCGCTCGTCGTGCCAACCGATTCGGGCACCAGCATCTGGTGGCGAAGGATGGCCAGACGCTCGGCCTCTGTGAACGTGGAGCTTCGCGCCGCTGGGGCGACGGTCAGCGCGCGCTGCATCGCCTCCCACCGGTCCGCCGACTGGCGGTTGGCTGAGCTCATCACGTCGAACGCGGCCGACTGCTGGATGCGCTGGTGCATCCAGGCCTCCTCGGCCCTGATGCGCGCCTGGCTCGCGGTCGTGGTTCCGGTCCCCGGCGTCAGGTTCATCGTCGGGAGGCCATAGACGAGGATCGCCCCCGCCAGCGCGGCCACCATGACGAGTCCGGCGACGGCGGCCGGCACCAG
>DASUFJ010000068.1:0-21081 GCA_036274575.1 Candidatus Limnocylindria bacterium | reverse complement strand
GGGCGGAATCAAAAACTGGTGGACAAGTCGGTTGACCCTGCCCCACGGGCGGTCCGACGCTTGTCGTACTCCGATAAGCCGTCCCGAGGAGGTGATCCGTGGCGAACTGGAAGACCGACGGGAATTCGACGAGCGCGGGAGACTTCCTCGGGACGACGAATGCCCAACCGCTCGTCGTCAACACGAACGGCGCGGAGCGCATGCGCGTCCGCTCGGACGGACGCGTGGGTGTCGGGCTCAACGACCCGCGGACCCAGCTCCACGTGCTCGAGCGCATCGCCACCGGGCTCGACTTCCAGTCGGCCGGAGCGGTTACCTTCTTCCCGCCGGACGGGTTCGCCTGGTTCCACATCGACAACGGGCCGGCCGGCGGCCGCCCCATCGGCCGTCTCCGCTTCTCGCACGGGAACACCCCGGGCACGCACGAGCTCATGACGCTGCTCCAGGACGGGAACATCGGGATCGGACGAACCGATGCCGCGGTCAAGGTCCACATCACGGGCAACCGGCTGCGGCTCGAATCGGCGGGCAAGGTGCTCGACCTGCGGGCGGACGGCGGATCGGTAGACGTGCAGTCGGACACGCACGATCTCTACCTCCACAGCGCCGGACGGGGACGCGACCGAAACCGCGTGATCATCAATCCCTTCGGTGGCGAGGGAAACGTCGGCATCGGCACGACGAATCCGCAGGACAAGCTTCACGTGGTGGGCAGGGTGCGGGCGGACGACGTCATCGTCACCTCGGATGCGCGCCTCAAGTCGAGGATCCGCCCGATCCGGGACGCGCTCCGCAAGCTCAGTCGCCTCCGAGGTGTCGAGTTCGAGCGCATGGCACCCACCGAGGAAGGGACCGACGAGCCCCACCGCTCGGCCGGGGTGATCGCGCAGGACGTCGAGGCCGTCGCGCCGGAGCTCGTCGAGAGCGCGGGCGACGAACGAGCCACCCGCGGCGTCAACCTTGGCGGGCTCATCGGCCTGCTGGTCGAAGGGCTCAAGGACCTGGCCGACGAGAATCGCGCCCTGCGAGATCGGGTCGACGCGCTCGAGGCCGCGCGGCGGTAGCGGCATGGCCGACATCAGCGTGCGCGCCACCGCCGCGAGCTGCCTGGGCGTCAACCCGCCGTTCTCGGTGAACAGCGACGTCTACGGCTACATCTTCCGCGACAACGCGGGGACGGTCGGCATCTCCGCGGACCGCTCGCTTCTGACGCAGCTCCAGCTCATGAAGGGCCGCGCCATCAACATCTGCATCTTTCTCGTGGGCCATGAGAACGACTTCTCGGGCGTCGTGACGCTCGCGCAGGCCGTTTCCGTGCAGGTGGCGTTGCAGACGGTCCGCAACCTCTACGGGCAGGTCAACCTCGGCGTCCGAAAGCTGTTCTGGCGACGGATCAGCATGGCCGACGTCGGGAACTACGCGATCATCACGGATCAGCCGGAGGCCGAGGACCTGACCGATGACTTCTCCGGCCCGAACGACGGGATCGACGTCTTCTACGTCCAGTCGATCCTCAACGCCGGGGGCTGGAGCGAGGTCGGCGGGTCCTGCGACAAGGACGAGAAGGACGAGATGACCGGTGCGGTCATCGAGCTGTCCAGCGGCATCATGGGCATCCTGACGGCGCACGAGGTCGGCCACTACCTCGGCCTCTCGCATGGGACGACAATCACGAACGTCATGGGCGTCGACTCGAACAACGACGGCATCGGTGAGCTCAACTCGACGAGCACGAACCTGACGTCGAGCCAGGGCACGACGATGCGTGGCCACTGCACGGTGAGGAGCCCCTGCTGATGGCAGACCAGACCGATGCTCGCACGCCGCTCCCGCGCCGGGTGCGGACGATGCTCGACCCGGACCGGCGCTTCGTCTCCGAGCAGGTCGCCCGTGACCTGAGCGTGCGCGACGTCGAAGCATTGAAGGCGGTCGTCCGCGACCGTTCCGGCCGGCCGGAGTCGGCGAGTCTCTCCCGCGCGATCGGTGCGCTCTCCGTTCGCGATCCCAGCGCCGAGACGGCCGAGCTCCTCGCCACGTTCGGCCGCGACCGGAGCGAGGACCCGGTCGACCGCGCCGCGGCCGCCGCCGGGCTGCGGCTCATCCCGCTTCCCGAGGCGCGGCGCGGGCTGACTCGTCTCGTGACGGCGCCGGACTACATCGTCCGCGTCGAAGCGCTCAAGGCCGCCGGCTGTATCGGCGACGAGAGCATGCTGCGGACGCTCGAGCGGCTCGATCGGCGGCCGGAGGGTGGCGAGGAACGCCAGCGGGCGTTCGCGATGGCCCTCATCACGCATCGCCTGGGCGTCTCTGGCGACCACATCCCGTTCCAGCCCGGCGTCGCCCGCCGCGCCGGGAAGGACGCCGACCTCATCGACCTCTCGCTCCGACCCGTCCGGTCGAAGACGATCGCCGGCGAACGCGAGCGCCTGCGCGGCAGCGACTACTCAATCCCGCTCAGCGATCGCGTCGGATTCGCGCTCAGTGCGGGAAAAGCCCGGTGGACGGTGTTCGTCAACGCGGACCTCGCCGACGGTGGCGGAGTCTTCGCCCGCTCCTCGAGGATCTTCGAGCGCCCCTGGATCACGGCACTGCTCGCGCGGATCGACGACCGGACCAAGACATCGGCCGTCCAGTACATCGTCCTCTCGGATCCCGACGAGGCCGGCGCCCGGATCATGGTCATCCGGACCGATGGCGAGCCGTTCTACTCCGGAAACCTGACGCGGCCGAAGGGGATGCTGAGCTTCGTCGTCCGCGACATCGCCCGAAAGGCGACCGCACCGACGAACGTCCGGGGCCGGCTGACCACGCGTGGCGTCGAGTTCGACGTCCGCATCCCGTTCGGCAGCCGCCGCGATCCGAACACCGGCGACACGGTCAGCACGCCGGACGCGTCGCGGACGCGCTAGCGCTCACGCAACTGCTTCGTCTACTTGCCTGGCTGGCGCAAACTCACGGTGCGTGCCCACGGTCGTCTCGAAGGAGGGGAGCAATGATTGCTCGACGAACCACGGCCCGACGCGCCACTGCGGTCTTCGCCGCCTGCGCGATCACGGCCCTCACCGCCACCATCGCCCTGGCGCATCCCGAGTCGGAGGGTGATCATCCGGGCGGCTGCATCGTCACCGCCGAGCCGGGAACCATTCCGGTGAACGGCGAGTTCACGGTCGAAGGCAACTTCGGCAACGCCTCGATCTTCATCCTGCCGGGTCACGATCCGACGCTGGCCGAAGACGCGACGCCGGATGCGACGACGCCCGAGGGCGACTCGTTCAGCGTCACCTTCACGGCGACGGGCGATCCCGGCGAGCTGACCGTCTTCGCCGCCATCGAGGGCAGCGAGTGCGGCGACACCGACCACGTCATGGTCTCGGGCACCCTGCCCAACACGGCCATGGACGCTGCGACCGGCCCGGCCGCAGCGACCTTCGCCGGCTTGATCCTCCTGGGCACGGCCATCGCCCTCGGGCGAAGGAGGCTGTCACTGCGGTAGCCGTCCCGGCGTGTGCGATCCTCTCGCGCATGGAGCGGTCGATCTACGAGGCGGCGGGCGGCATGGACGGCATGCGTCGGCTCGCCGCCGCCTGGCACGAACGCGTCATGGCCGACGAGGTCGTGAGCCACGCCTTCAGCCACGGCTTCCATCCGCAGCACACCGAGCGCCTTGCCGCGTATTGGGCCGAGGCGCTCGGTGGTCCGTCCGGGTACACCGATGCCTTCGGCGATGAGACGTCGGTCGTTCGCATGCACAGCGGTAACGGCGTACACGAGGAGATGGATCGACGCGCCATCGCATGCTTCGACGAAGCCCTCGCCGACGCCGGCCTGGCCGATGACCCCCGCCTCCGCCAGACCCTCCACGACTACTTCGCCTGGGCGACGACGACCTCGATGGCGCGGTACCACGCATCGGCCTATGAGGTGCCGGATGGCATGAGCGTCCCGCGCTGGTCGTGGGACGGGCTGGTCGAGTAGGTCCGATCAACTCGCTGGCCCGTGGTCTGCAGCCGGTTCGGCTCATGACTCCGGAGACGAAGCTCGATCCGCGATTCAGCAGCGAGGGCGCGACCCCGGCGGAGTGGCCGGCCGCGCGCGATCAGCTGCGCGACGCGATGACCTACCAGCTCACCACCATCCGGGCCGATGGGCGTCCGCACCAGACGACGATCGCGGGCATCTGGCTGGATGACCGCTTCTCGTTCACGACCAGCAGCGGCGAGCAGAAGGCCCGCAACCTCGAGGCCGGCAACCACCAGGTCATCGTCAGCGCCGGCAGCTCGGGCTGGGACGGCATGGACGTCGTCCTCGAGGGCGACGCCCTCGGCGTGACCGATGCCGATCGCCTCCGTGGCCTGGTCGACGCCTACCGCGAGAAGTACGACGACTGGTTCGGGTTCCGCCTCGAGGACGGCCAGTTCACCGCCCCCGGCGCCCCCGGTCCCGCGCTCGTGTACGACGTCCAGCCGCGCAAGGCCTTCGGGTTCACGAAGGGCGACACCTTCAGCCAGACCCGCTGGCGGTTCTGACAGGAAAGGCGGGCGGGCCGTGGCGTCCGACCCGCCCGTGACCGATCCGCCTTACGGCCGCATGTCGACCGTCACCGTTGCCGCAGCCGACCGGTTGCCCGCGCCGTCGACGGCGAACACCTCGATGGTGTTGAGCACGCCGGCGTCGACATACAGGATCGCCTGGGTGGACCCACCGGCGATCGGCTGATCGAAGCGACCGTTGAGGAACACCTCGTAGACGATCAGCCCCGTCGGGGTCGCGTTGTCCGTCGAGGCGCCCCACGACAGCCACGTCTCCGTGTCCCCGAAGGTGCTGGCGCTCAATCCCGCGGGCGTCGACGGTGGCGTCACGTCGCCTGTCGAGGACTCGAGGAGCGTTATCGCGCGGTTGTCGCCACCCGAGAACGTCCCGCCGTTGAAGGACACGCTCACCGACGCGCTTGCTGCCGCCGTGCCGGTATGGAACGTCCCCTGCGCGGCCGCAATCGAGAGGACGCGGGTGCGCGCCGTGCCGTCGCAGATGGGCGTGAACGAAGCGGAGCCGTTCGCGGTCCCGTCCTGGGTCACCGCGACGGACGACGCCTGTCCGGTCGCCCCGGTCGGGCACGCGACCGCCACGGCGATCGCGACGCCGCTTCCCGTCGTTCCGGTGAGCTGACCCTGGTCCGCGATCCGGACGCTCAACCCCGGCACCAGCGCGATCGTCCGCGTGCTGGAGGACGTCGTCTCGTGGCCGTTGCGCGTGATGGTCACGAAGGCGGTCGCGTTCGCATCCCCCAGCGCCCACGTGTTCCCGTTGACCACCCTCGCGTGGACCACCTGCGGCGCTCCGGTGCACGAAGCGGTGAAGCTGCCGGCGCCGCCGGGGTCTGCCTGCCTGACGTAGAGACTGCCGCGGGTCCAGGTCCAGCCTTCCGGACATGTGACCGTCACGTCGACGTTGGCGTACTGGCGGTTCGGCTCCAGGGTCCCCGTCGCTGCGATCTGGATCGCGACTGTCGGCGACGCCACCGGCGTGGGCGCCGGCGTCGGCGTGGGCGTTGGCTTGGGTGGGCGCTTGGCGTCTACCGTTGCCGTGCCGGCAATGAGGAGCGCCACCGCCACCAGGATCGCCGCGGTGGTGACGATCGTGCTCCGCGAGCTCGTCAGGATGCGCATCGGTCCATTCCCTCCCAGACCTCAGTCGTCCGTGGCAATCGGTTGTCGGGCACGAGATCCCCGGCGACTGCTACCAGGAGATACGGCCCGCGTGACATGACCGGGGCTCGCGCGGTGCCGCGCGGCGGTTTGCGCACCACGCACGTAACGACGAAGTTCCGAGGGTGATGTGCACCAGGTTCACGCAACGGCCAACATGCGCGCGATTCGACGTCTGAAGGCCGATCTGGCTGGCGCCGGCGTGCACCGCGCGCACAAACCGACCACGACCGGACGCCGATCCTCGCCGTCCTTGGCCATTACGTGAACGTGGTGCACCGCCTCCGCCTCCGTCTCCGGCGATGACACGCCGCGTCTTGACGCTGGCGCCGGGCAGGCAGATGATCGCCCGGCCGCTACCGAGACGGCGCACGCCCATGCTGTGCCGAGCGGCAAGAAGGGGAACCCGCGATGCGCCGCGTCGCCGCTCTGTGCGTGGCCCTGGTCGCCACGCTCACCCTCGTCGCTCCCGTGTCGGCCGCCCCTGCGAACAGGGTCAGCGACACCGAGCACATCCTCGCCTGCGTACCGGTGACCGGTGACGGAGGCACCCTGTTCCTGTTCGCAGCCGAGAGCGAGCAGTCCGGCTCGTTCGCCGAGGCCGCGTTCTGGCCGCCCGGTGCTGACCCGGAGACCATCGATCCGGCCTGGATCGCGATCGATTCGGCCATCGACTTCAGCGGGTCGTCCGTCGCCGGAACGATCAGCTTCGTCGAGTTCGTCCCGTCCGATGAGGGCCCGCCGTTCGGCGACCCCGTCGGGGATGCGGTGCTCGACGCCACCCTCACGCCCGATGGCGATGCGGAGCCGTATCGGTTCCAGGACAAGTCGGGCAACCAGGTCTTGCGGCGCGAGGGAACGTTCCAGCTGTTCAGCGTCGAGGGCACGCTCACCATGCCGAACGACACCGTGTTCGACCTGTCGGAGTGCCAGGCCGCAACGGACACCTTCACCGAGTTCTCGAACGCACCCGCCTCATCGGTCTTCCGCAGCTCGAGCCTGAACCTCGGCTGCTCGTGGGAGACGGAAGAGGGCTTCATCGGCCTGTTCGCCGCCGTCGACTTTGGCGACGTCTTCAGCGACCTGACCATCGTCGAGGGCGAGGAGCAGACCAACGGGTTCCCAACCGGGCCGGTCACGTTGACGACGGAGGAGTTCGAGGCCGACTACGAGATCCTCAGCGAGGACGGCGACCCACTGGGGACGGCGACCGCATCGGCCACGCTGACGCCGGCCGGGCGCATCAACGAGACCTTCTCATTCGAGAACCAGAAGACGCACATCGTCGGGGATGCCTTCAACGTCGATGGATCGCTGTCGATCACGCTCGAGGGCACGACCACCGTCCTTCCCATGGACGAGACGTCCTGCTCGGCGAGCGACGTGACGGTCACCGACCACTTCATCCCCCGCCAGGAACCGAAGGGCCGGCCGTTGCCGAACGACGCGCCCGATGGAGCGCTGCCGATCGCGATCGGCGAGACCGTCACCGTGTCGAGGACCGGCGGGACCGATGCCGACCCTGAGGCTCCGTGCGTGATCTCCGACCCGCAGGGCGACTTCGAGGTGCCGCTGGGTCACACCGCCTGGTGGACGTTCACGGGTACGGGGTCCGATGTCACCGTCGACACGGCGGGAAGCAGCATCGACACCGTGGTCGGCGTCTACGTCGAGGAGGGTGGGTCGCTGACCCAGGTCGGCTGCGTCGACGACGTCGAGGACAGCCTCCAGGCACGGATCACCGTCTCGACCGAGGACGGAGTCGCGTACCTGATCCAGGTGGGCGGCTTCGGCGGGGACACAGGCTCCCTCGTCGTCTCCCTCGAATAGACCGATGCGTACGTGTGCACCAGGTTCACGCAACGGCCAACATGCGTGCGATTCGACGTCCGAAGGCCGATCTGGCTGGCGCCGGCGTGCACCGCGCGCACAAACCGACCACGACAGGACGGCCATGCTCGCCGTTCTTAGCCGTTACGTGAACGTGGTGCATCGCTTCTGGGTCCGGCGATCAGGTCGCCGCGGAAGGTCCGGCGTGTGCATCGGGTTCAGAGCGACTCCCGTTATGCTCGCTGCGTGACCCAGATGGACCTCGGCAACCGCACCGACTTCCCGGCTACGTTCGACGAGCGCGCCACGCTGACCCAGGCACTTAAGTACCTGCGCCTGACCGTGCGTGCGAAGTGTGAGGGCCTTTCCCAGCTGGATGCGGTCAAGGCGCCGCTGCCGGACTCACCGGCGATGAGCATCGCCGGCCTGGTCAGCCACATCCGCTGGTCGGAGGCCTTCTGGATCGACGTCCTGTTCCTGGGTCGGCCCAATCATTGGCCGGGCACGGACAACGACTCTGAGCTGCAAATGCGGCGTGGGCTGGAGCGGCCGCTATCCGAGCTCCTCGACGACTACGCAGCTCAGGCGGCGAGTACCGACGAGTTGTTGGCCTCACGCGACTGGGATGAGGAATCGGCATTCCCGGACGGAGAGACGGGCAGGCCGATCGCGCTGCGTTACATCGTCGTGCATCTGATCGGTGAAACGGCCCGGCACATCGGTCACCTCGACATCCTCCGCGAGCTTGCCGACGGTGTAAGAGGGGACTGAAGTCGCCGCCTAGCCTCTCGGGAAATGGTCGACGAGTGCAAACCTGCCCAGTTGACCTCTGAAGGCCGATCTCAGTGTCGGCGGCGTGCACCTCGCGCACTAACCTACCAACACAAACAGGCCGTGCGCGCCGTCCTTGGCCGTTACGTGAACGTGGTGCATCGCCTCTGGGTCCGGCGATCGGGCCCCGGCGGAAGGTGCGGTGTGTGCACCAGGTTCACGCAAAGGCCAACATGCGTGCCGTTTGACCTCTGAAGGCCGCTCTGAGTGGCGGCGGCGTGCACCGCGCGCACAAACCCACCACCACAACCCCGCCATGCTCGCCGGCATTGGCCGTTACGTGAACGTGGTGCATCGCCCCGCGCTCCCGACTGGCCCAAGCACGCCCCGTCCGCCGACGGCAGGGAGGTAGAGGCTTACATCTTGCCGCCCATGATGTTGAACCCGCCGAACGTGACGATGAACGCCGTCAGGAACGGCAGGATCAGCGCCCACAGCCCGATGCTCGGCAGCAGCCGCCGACCGATCCAGGTCGAGACCAGCCACGCGATGACCAGCGCCACGGCGATCACGAGGAACGCCGGCAACGCCCGACCCTCGGCGATCGTGTCGGGCAGGATGAGCAGCCAGTAGGCGACCCACACCGCGCCGACGATGTGGAAGATCGCGGCCCATCGGTCGAAGGTGGCCGTCTTCACCGGCGCCGCGCCGCGGTCGAGCTCCAGGAACGCGTCGTCGATGTCCTCCGAGGAATGCCCCGCCGCCAGCAGCGCCTGCCGCTGCTCAGGCCGCGACTGGCCTGGATGCTCGTCGAAGTAGCGCTTGATCTCCGGCTTCATGCCCGAACCTCCGTGCCGATCCCCGGCGATCGCCGAGGGCCGCGCCATTATCGCCGCGCCGCCTAGCGCGCGAGGACGCGAGGCCGACTGAATCGCCTCGATCGTGAGCGACCGGTAGCATCGGCGCATGAGCGACGCACCGGTGACCATCGCCTCCTACTACCGCGTCCACTGGGGGCATACCGAGGAGTTCATCGAGCTCTTCCGGCGCAACCGGGGCCGATCCTGCGCGACCAGCTCGAATCCGGCCGCTTCACCGATGTGCGCGCCCACCGCCCTCGCTACCACGGGGACGGCGCAGCCGACTGGCACTACCTCGTCACGATCACGTACCGCGACTGGGCCGCCACCCAGGAGCACTCGGACGACGAGATCGCGGCACGCCTCTTCCCCGACCAGGACCGATATCGCGCGGAGGAGCGGCGCCGCTTCCAGATCCTGGGCGCGCACTGGGATGTCGTGCTCGAGGACGTTGCGCTGGATGCCGACCCACCAGCGTCGAAACCCCCGGTCGGCTTCCGCACTCGCTGAGGCGCTTCGGCACGGTCAGTACGCCAGAACGGTCGCACCCTGGCGCGCGAAGTCCGGACGGTTGCGTGTCACGATGGTCGCCTCGAGCCCCTTCGCCACCGCCGCGATGAGGGCGTCGCCCAGTCCGAGCCGGCCGCCCTCGGCATGCCGTCGACGGCGGGCTTCGCCGGCGGCGCGCGCCGAATCGGGATCGGTGGCGACGTAGTCCAGCGGGGCGAGCAGACGACCGATGACCTCGCGATGCTCATCGGTCCCGCCCGAGAGGGCCTCGCACACGACGACATCGCAGGTGAACAGCTCGGCGCCCTCCTCGTAGAGGCCTTGGAGCAGCCGCATCGCGGGCTCGTAGCCGTGCGCGTGATCGATGATGAGCGTCGTGTCGAGGAGGTACCGCATCGGCTAGTCGGTCTCCTCCGACCGCATATCTTCGACCCAGGCGACTACCTCGTCCGGCGTGAGGTGCCCCGGGCGACCCAGCATCGCGCCGGCCGTTCCCCGAATCGCTGCGCCCAGCGCGTCCCGCCGCACCCGCTGCGCCACCGCCTCCGCCACGTATCGGCTGCGCCCGCGCGGGCCCGCATACCGATCTACCTGCTCGAGGAGGTCGGCAGGGAGCGTGACGTTGGTTCGGGTCAGCGGCCGAGCATTAGTCGAGTGTGCCATCGTGTGTGAAAGTCTAACACACTAGAGGACAAGGCCCTCGAGCTCGTCCCTTTCGTCGCCTGACGTGCTCACGGCCGACCGCGACCGCTAGCCCTGGTCGTCCCGCGTCGCGTCGCGAGCCTCGTCGCTCTCGTCGCCGGCGCCTTCTCGATCGGCGACCGCTTCTGGGGCACCCTCTTCCTGCCAATTTCGCGCGTCGTCGACGCCCATCGCGTCGGTCTGGGGGTCCTCTGCCACGCCCCATCCGATGCCGAGGTCCTCCCCCGGCTTCCTCTCGCTCATTCGCCACCTCCTGCCACCGTCTTGAGAACCAACGCACCGAGGGTCGCCACCAGGCCGGCCTCCAGTGCGAAGTTGAACCACCAGCCCTTCCTGGGAAGACTGTCCAGCGCGATCTGCGTCGCCCGCGCCATCGAATTCAGCAGCGCTGCATCGAACCGGTCCTTCGGCCAGCCGGCGGCCGCCGCGGTCAGGATCGGATCCGGCCCGAAGCCGAACTTGCCGGCGCGCAGCGCCGCAAACCCGCAGACCGTCGCCACGACGGCGCCGACGATGACCGTGAACAGGGCCGTGAGCGCCAGGCCATACAGCGGCGAGCTCACGTCAAGCTTCGAGAAGCTCAGCACGCCGAGGCCCGCGACGACCGCCGGCAGCGCACCCGCCCGCGCGTTCACCGACGAGTGAGCATCGATGACTCGCTCGAACTCGTCCTTGATCGCGCTCAGCGCCTCGGTGACCGAGTCGTCCGCGCCGCGCGCCAGTGCGGCATCGATCTCAGGGTTGGTGTAGCGCGGCTTCGGCGGTCCGTACAGCCGGTACCACTTCTGCTCCTCAGCTGGCATCCGTCATCCGCCCGCTGGCAGCTCGACGATGTCGGCGTAGACGATCCGATCCAGGAACGGTCCGTCGATGTGCGGATCGTGGAAGAGATCGGTGTCCAGGCGGCCGACGTCCGGATCCGCCCGATAGTGTTCGAACTCCCGGACGACGAGCCGCAGCCGCCCGAGCGCTGGGTCGTCGGGGATCGTGACGCTGCCCGACCACAGCTCGTAGCCGGGCAGGACGAAGACCGGGAGCGGCTTGAAGCCCTCGACGATATGCGACCCCACCCCGAGCGCCATGGCCGCTTCGGCGGCATCGATCAGCGGGACGCTGCTTCGGCGGATCCGGGCGCCGGTCCGCTCGCGGCCCTCGGCGCGGACGCGGAGATCCCGCTCGGTCACGAAGCCTCGTGGGATCTTCGGCGGAATCCAGGAGACGTCGGGCGCACCGTCGGAAAGGTGGACGGGCTGCGTGCCCGGCACGATCCGCCATCCCAGGTCGCCTGGGATCGCCCCGTCGTGGTGCTCGATGGTGACCTCGACCCGGTTCCGGATCGGAGCGTCGGGCGCCGGGCCGTGGAGCGTCACGTCGAGCTTGTGCGGACCGGTGAGCGTCAGCGTTAGCGTGCGGCTGGGCACGAGCTGATGGAAGTCGGTCTGGATCACCGGCGACAGCTTCGTGTCCCAGCCGATCGAGTGCCGCTGATAGCGAGCGAGGGCGAGACGAACGAAGGGGTAGTAGGACGTGTTCGCCTTCGGCGACATGTCGACGTCGCAGAACCACAGGTGCCGCGACTTGAGGTCGTACTCCGGCTCGAACGCGACGACGTTGACGAGCTGCCCGCCCGGCGCTTCGGCGAGCCCGAGGTTCGCGTCGGCGTCGACGGCATTCGCGAAGCTGGCCTGGGTCAACGTGGGTTGCGGGGTCGCCGAGTCCCAGGCGGGGTCCTTGCCGAACTGGCTGACCCGCTTGGAGGTTCGCTCGTTGAGGGTGTCTCCAGGCCGCAGCAGGACGACCGCAAGCTTCTCGCCCTCCCCGGACGAGTACCACGGGCGATCCATCCAGACGCGAAGGCCGCCGCCGACCCGCGTTCGCCTGAACTTCGTCCAGCTCGTGGGATCGACCGGCTCCTGCTCCCACTGCCACGAGGGCACGATGTAGCGGATGCGCGGCGCATCCGGTCTGGCGGACGACAGGATGTTGACGAGCACCTCGTCGCCCACCCGCGTGATGGCGGTTTGATCAGCCGTCACCGAGGCCGGGAAGTACTCGCGGAAGCGCGTGGTCCCGGTGAGCCGATACTTGACCCAGCGGTGCTTCGTATCGCCGAACTCGTGGCGGACGTCGCCGCGCACGAAGTCAAGGAGCTCATGCGGCTTGAGGTAGCCGTCGGCCTTCGGGTCGGTCACCTGGTACGGCTTCGGCAGCTTCTGGAGGTCCGGGAAGGGCAACGGGAGTCCGCCCTCGCCCTGCCAGGGCGTCGTGCCGTCGGGCAGCGGCGCGGCGGGTGGGAATGGCTCCGGCTCCGGCAGGTCGGCATCGACTCGAATCGAAGCGACGTGGCCGAATCCCTGGATGTCCTTCGGGCCGGCATCGGAGAGCGAGTCAACGGGCTCCCACCATGCCGCGCCGATGTCGAGCTGGCCGGTGCTCTTCACGCTGAGGTAGGTCATGCCGGTGAGCCGAGCAAACGTCTCGCCGAGGTGGCGCCAGGCATCGAGCCGCACGCTCGGCGGGCACAGCGGCTGTTGCACCGCATGGACCAGCCTGAGCTCGCGGAACGGGGTGAGCATCCAGTGACCGCCGCTCGCCGCATGCGCCTTGTCGACCGAGGAGCCATCCATCCAGCGGCGCCACGCGGCCATGGGTTCCAGGTCCGTCGGGTAGCTGCTGTAGCGGACGACGGCGACCATGGCCTTCGGCAGGTACACCGTCAGGACTCGCGTGGTCGCGTTCCACAGCGGTGGCTTCGGGTCGACGTCGAGCTTCTCCGCGCAGAGCCCTGCGGACACGGTTCCCGGGCTCTCCTCGATCCGGAGCAGGATGGGCTTCAGGTTGGGCCACGTGCCGGTATAGGCGCGCAGGTCTATCGGGTCTGCGCCGGGCAGGCCGCGGAACGCGACGCCCGCGGCCAGGACATCCGGCAGGTAGGCGACCGGGAACAGGGGCTCGGTGTTGATGAGGTAGGCGCCCTGCGCCTCGGCGCCGGGCGGCGCGTCGGGAGGCACGCTGCCGGGGATCATCTGGGATCCCGTCACCGGTTGGTACGCCGGAGGCGGACCGGCGGCGGTGACGACGTGGGTGTGCTCCAGGGTCGCGGCCTCGCGGACGGCGATCGCGTATTGGCTGCCGGGGCTCCCGGTCGGCCCGAAGGCCATATCGAACGCCCCGTGGCGCTCCGCGAGCTCCTGGGACGTCTTCGGCGGCACGACGTGCCGCTCGTTCGCCGCCGCATAGGCGGTCCCCGCCACGTAGCTGCCCGTCGTCTGGTCGTAGTTGCTGCGGATCACCATCTGCTCGACCGACTCGCCTTCCGTCAGCTCGCTTCGCGGCACGATGACCGGCGGGTTGATCGGGTCGAACCGGCCGAAGAAGATCGTCTCGGACGCGTGGATTCCGGCCGACGCGTCAGGGTCGATGCTGTTGCCGGCGAGGTCGACGGCGCGGGCTCGGAACTTGTACTCGCGGCCGAACCTGAGGCGCGGGAGGGAGCCGGACACCGGCTCGAACGACGTCTCGAGCCGGAACGAGGTCTCCAGCTTCAGCGGCGGGACCCCGGGCTCCTCGTCCTGATGGATGCCACCCGCGGACGGTTTCGGGATGATCGTGCGGCCGGGCCGCTTCGTGACGAGACTCCACCCATCCCAGCGGAACATCGTTTCGTGGAGGTAGAGATCGCTCGCCTGGTCGTCGGCCGACGATGTAGAGGCGGCCTTGATGTAGCCCTCGTCGGTGATGGGCTGGCCATCCGGTTCCTTCAGCTCAACGGTGCCTCCACCGGCCAGATGGACGACGTAGCGACCGACCCGCTGGCACAGTGAGCGCCACGTCCCGGCCGGCCCGGTCGCAGCGTCGAAGACGTCCACGCGGTAGCCGCGGGCGAGGTGCTCGGCGAAGAAGACGAGGTCGTCGATGGTCGAGGTGTCCTGGACCGCCGCGTCAGCCAGGTCGGCGTGAAGCGCGACGGCCCGATCCTTGGCGAAGACGGCCATTCCGACCGAGCGCATGGGTGCGACGCCCGTCCGATCCGACATGTCGAAGGCCACCCGCTCCTGCTCCTTGTCGGCGAGCAGCGAGTTGAGGTTGACGGCGGTCGCGACGGTCTTCAGGGCCGCCCCGTCGGGATCGACCTGGACGACACCGAAGCGGCTCCCGGTCCCACCTCCCTCGAAGTCGTCGGACGCGCCGTCCAGCGCGATCATCCCCTCGTCGATCCGGCTGGCGTCCTGGGGCTGTGCCACGAAGAGATCGTCGCTCAGCTCGAATCTCGTCCAGGGCGTCCGATCGACGGAGAAGCCAGAGGCGGGATGCCCCGCCCCCCATTGCGGGATGACCCTGATGTCACCCATCGCCGGCAGCTCGCCGTCGACCGCCAGGTCGATCGCCAGGCCCAGCCGGCGGAGGAGGCGCGGGTAGTCGCCGAAGATCGCGACCGCCTGGTGGAAGTCGAGCTTCGGGACCTCCGGGGACGGCGGGATGAGCCCGGCGTCCGGGTGGTTTAGGTACTGGGCCTCGTTCTCGGGCCGATCGAAGAAGCGGTGGGCCTGGTAGAAATCCATCGCCGTCTTCGAGGCAAAGCCGAACGTGCTCGGAGCGACGCTGGAGTCGACGACGCGACTCGACGCGAAGGCACCGTCCAGGGCGCGATAGCGGCGGTTCCGCGCGAATTCCTTGGCCGATGCGGCGAGGCCCTTCTTGTCGTCCCACGCGAACCCGGTTGTCTCCTCCAGCTGGCTCAGCGCCTCCTCCCTGAAGCGCGATTGGCCGCGCTCGCCGTGCGGGATCCGGTAGTGCCAGAGCACTCCGCCGAGTTCCTCGATCAGGCCGGCCAGCGTGCCCTTCGGGTCGCCCCCGTCCTCGGGTTCGATGAGCGGGAGGTCGTCCGGCGAGAGCTGAGCGAGCTCCTGGTACAGCGAGGACAGATACGTCATCACCGATTCGACCGGGAAGCTCCGAAGGTTGCGGAGACTGTGGTCCTTGAACTCGAACGGGCGGACGAAGGTCTTCTTGGTGAACAGCTGCCCCCAGAGGGTCGCATCGGCCGCCGCGCTGAGCCGCGTGGTCGGCACGGCCGCCGGCTCGGCCTTGGCCTTCACGGTGAAGGTCATCGCATTGACGAATGCCGGCCACGTCACGAAGTTCGGGAACTCGGCCAGCGTCGGATCGGCGACATCGGTCCGGAGCCTCGCGGAGGGGTAGGCCGTGAGGCGTGGCCGGCCGTCATCGGCATGGCCCCAGGGCAGGGCGGTCCAGATGATCTCCTGGGTGGTCGTCATGCGAACGCCTCGCAGTACTTCGTCCATGGGTCGACCGCGAAGTCCGGCCCGGGGCCCATGAGCTCGGCGAACGTCGGGTCGCCGTTCGAGCCGGCGAACTTGCGCTCGGCGCTGATCGAGACGTCGGTCTCGAAGAAGGCGACCGATACCTCGACCGTGATCGTCGCCTTGCCCGCGCACTTGCCGGAGGCGAACTCGTAGGCGAGGCCGAGGTAGAGCTCGATGCAGGCCGAGATGAGACCCAGCACGTCCACCTCGCCGGCCATGCGGAGGTAGCCGGTCAGCGTCGCCTCGTCGATCTCCATCTTGTAGTAGATGCCGGCCATGACGGTGATGCCGCCGCTGGCGACGCCGAAGTTCACCGACACGCTCGCGCCGAACTCGAACGAGGCCTCCAGGATCTCGACGCCGTCGGGATCGAGCGTGATCGCGAAGAAGCCACCGCCACCGAACATCGAGACGGTCAGCAGGAACGGGCTCTCCCGCTCGCAGAAGTTGAAGCGCACGGTGAGCGGGTCGAGCAGGAATGGGACGTTGAAGCCGGCTCCGAGGCTCAGGTTCTGGAGCGTGAACACGCCGACCGCGATGTCCGGCAGCGCCATCGAGTAGCTGGCGCTGATGCCCTTCTCCGAGACCTGGAGCGCGGGCGGGTCGCTGAACCCGTCCAGCGGGATGAGGGTGCGAAGCGTCTCGACGAACGAGAGGACCCCGGTGAACTCGATGTCGTCGAACTCGACGTTGACGTCCGGCTTCGTCCCGCTCTTCGCGGTGAACTCGAGCTTGTTGAAGTGCAGCAGGATGAACGACTGCTCGCCGATCAGGTTGAGCGTGAAGTTGTGGAGGCGGCAGGCGACGTCGACCCTCGGCTCCTTCCGGAGCTTCGTCTTGGCCTGGAGCTCGGCGGCGATGCTGAACACCGCCTTGTTGCCCGACTTCGTGTTCGTCGCGCGGAAGATCGCCTGGTCGCCGCCCGGATCCGGCCAGTCCTTGACGGTCGGCTTCCAGTCGAAGCGCATCGTCAGCTCCTCGGCAAGCAGGCGCGCCTGCTCGAGGCGGGCCGCGAACTCGGCGAAGGCCGCCGCTCCACCGCCGATATCGGCCAGCATCCCGTCGACCGCGCTCTGGAGCGTCTTCCGAGCGTCCGCCGACACCGCCGGACCCATGGTTCCGATCAGCGCGCTTGCCGCCTCCAGGTCGGTGTGGAGCGCAGTGATGGCCGCCGTCAGATCGGCGGTCGCATCGGCGCCGTCGAGGAGCTTGTCGAGGGCGGTCGTGATCTGCCCGACGTGGGTCGTGACCGAGGCCTGGAGTGCCGTCGCCTGGGCCTTCACCGCGGCCGGCAGCCCGGCGGCAGCATCGGCCTCGGACTTCAGGCTGGCGAGGCTCGCCTGCAGGCGCGAAAGCTGCCGGGTGAACGCCTCGATGCCCGCCACGGCCTCGGTCACGAACTTCGGGACGAGATCGGGCGTGTCGACGTTCGCCTTCTCGATGAGCTCTCCAAGGGAGACAACGCCGAACAGGCGTGCCTTTGCCGGATCGAAGAATGAGGCAGGGTCGAACGCGCCCGTCGCCAGGTTCGCCAGCGCGGCTGAGCCTCCCCCAACCGGCCCCAGGCTGCGGGACAACCCGTTGACGCTGAGGTTGGGCTGAACGAACGCGCCGGCCTTGTCACCGCCACCGCTGAAGTCGAGCGACGTCGTGGGGCCGGCCATCTGGAGGAAGATCTGGCCGTCGTTGGGGTGACCGGGACCGGCGTCCGGGAAGCCGCTCTTGAGGAACGGCTCCGAGTACGACATCGTCACCGGCTGCTCGTTGCCAGTGAACTGCTTGAGCACCGGGACGACGAGCTTGGCCGTCCGAACTCGTGGGTAGAACCTCGGACGATCGGGCCCGAGCAGCTTCAGGTTCCCGTCGCTCGGGATCTCGACGCCGAGCTCGAGTGACGTGGCCTCGAACATCGTGTCCCCCGGCTCATCCGGCGGAGCGAGCGCGACGGACTGGCCGTTCAGCTGGACGGTGCCCAGGGTTGATCCGACGGTCTTCTCGTAGTGATCCTTGACCTTGGTGAGCGTGTCCGTGTTCCAGGCGTAGACGTTCGAGACGAACAGGAGCGGCGCCGTGAACTCGACCTTCCGGCTCTCGAGGTCCTCCGCCACCACGTGGAACGGGAAGTGGGCGCCGCCGACGAACGGCCAGAAGAGCGACTGCTTCTCGCCGGTGGCGTTGAACACGTTCGTGCCGGGCAGGCTGAACGCGGCCGGATAGTCGGTGCCCTCGGGCGGGTCGAGGTTCGGGGTCACCAGGGACGTGATCCGCACCTGGGTGAACGGGAACTGATGCGCGTATAGGTGGCCCTGTGGGTTCTTGAGCTTGTCCTTGACCGCCGGTTCGCCGTAGGTCAGCAGCGGCTGGCGGACGACGAGGTACATACGCTGGCGGAGGATCGCCGGGTTGCCGGTGACACCGGAAGCGTGGAACTTGCGCTCGGTGACCTTGATGACGGATGCGCGATGCCCGAACGGCCACAGGTAGCCGCGATAGACCACGCGAACGTAGTGGTCGCGGGCCATCGTGCCGCGATGGCGCCACTCCTCGACCTCGAACATCCCCTTGGGCGGGTCCCACCCTCCACGCGAGTCGATCCACGCGCCGAGTGAGGCGAGCATGAGCCGATTGACCTCGACCGGCTGTGGCCGATACGTCTTGCCCTCCACCTTCGGCACGTTGAAGTTCGCTGAGAGGTGGACCACCTCGAACCGGTCCGTCGGATCGAGCGACATGCGGAATGGCGCGTCGGCATGTCTGGGGGTCGGCGGCTTCTGGGGATCCGGGTCGAAGCGTTCGGCGGGGTTGGGTGGAACTGCGCCGCTCCGCGCCCACACCGCCCGGACCGTTCGCATCGGGTGGTCGTCCTCGACGATGACGAGCTTGTCGTCTGCGTCCTTCGTCCGGGTGGCGAGCCGGGTGTGCCACAGCTCGAATCGCCCGCTGACCGGCGAGCTGACCGGCTCGGTAGCGTGTGCCCACGCGCCGAGGACGTTCGGCGCAATGAAGAGGCGGTACGGCAGCTCGAGCGCGGTCTCCGTCTCGCCCGGCTCCGCGAGGCGCGGATGACGGCGGAGCCAGTTGAGGACGGTGCTCACCTCGCCAGGGTCGAGCCCGATGACCGCCCGCCCGCCACCGTCGCCGCCGATGCGGCCGATGACGTGGCCCTCGATCGTCGTGATCTCGGCCGGACCGACCTCCGAGCGCGGGAGATCGGATGGGCCGTGCAGCGTGATCGGGACGAGCTCGGTGTTGTCCTCCCACCGCTGGAGGCGTGCCTTCGCCCGCAGCCCCTCCACGGTCGGCGCGCCGCGCCGCCTCGCCGCCTTGGCGACCACCTCGGTCAGCTCGTCGATGACGTAGGGCCTGACGAAGTCCCAGGTCGGCTGCGGAGGCAGTGCGGTCGCAGGCACGTTGAGCTCGTAGCCACGGACGGCCTCCAGGATGCCGGCGGTCGTGTAGCGGATGGCTGCCCCGGCAGGCACTCGGAAGGCGAGCTGGCTCGGGCCGGCGAGGCGTGTCTTGACCGGCAGGAGCTTGTCGGACGGCGTCTCCTTGTTCTTCTGCGCGGCGAGCGCCGGGTCCTCGTCCCGGTCCTTGATCACCGCCCCGTTGGCGGCCTGAGAGGAGGTCTTCGGATCGAGGTCCTGCGGAACCGGCGGAGTCTCGAAGAAGGCGCGTTCGGCGATGTTCTGTGGCTGGAAGTGGACGATGACCAGCGCCTGCGGCGACGATCCCGTGGGTCGCAGGAAGCCCATCGGCCCCTCATCGGTGTCCTGGATCCCGAGCGAGAGGTTGCGGAACTCGAAGGCGACGACCAGCAGGTCCTGGGGGCGGACCACGGCGATCCGCGGACGCCGGATGATTCCGGGGAAGTGGAACGCGGAGGGATCGAAGCGCTCGACCAGGACGTCGCCGATCGATCCGACCTCGCGAATCAGGGCGACGTCGGCGGACCTTCTGGCGCGAACCGTGGGCGACGCATCCGACGCCCGTTCTGGGCGAGACCGCGTGCGTCGCGCGCTGCTCGGCATCGCTCGGGTTCCTCGCGCGTCGGCGAAGGACGCGCTGCTGACGCGCCACCGAGGTGGGCACGGGCCTCCGAAGGCAACCCGCAAGCGACGCTGTTGGCTCGGTGGAAGCGGGTCATGACTGACTCGTCCTCGGCAATTGTCGCGCGGCGTGCAACCCCACCCAACGCCCACTCTCTCCCCAGGCACGACTACGCTTGCGACGTGGCGCCATGTTGAACCGACGGCTGCTCGCAGCCCTGGTCGTCTCCGCCCTTGCCGTCATCGGGGTCGGCGCGGCCTGGGCGGCGTTCAACCGCGAGCCGAGCGAGCCGGTGACACTGGCCGCGCCGGCGCCCGGTGAAGTCCGGCCGGACTATCTGCCCGATGGTGAGCCGGTGTTCGTCGTCGGTCACGAGGATGGATCGGTCCAGGCGATTTCGGCGTTCAGCAGCCACGCGCCGCAGGGTCTCCTCAAGCTCGTGTGGTGGTGCCCCAGCGCCCGCGGCTTCGAGGATCCCTTCCACGGCGCACGGTGGAATGCGAACGGGGCATACATCTTTGGGCCGGCGCTCGGCGGACTCCCGTCATGGGAGGTGACCCCGACCGATAACACCCTGACGCTGGGCGATCTCCAGGAGCCCCCGCCTGACGAGGCACCTCCCATTGGTGATGTGCCGGACGAGCGGGCCTGGTGCGTCGGCCCGGACGAGGCCACGTACCACACGTTCGATGATTGGCAGGTCTGGGACTCTCCGTCCGCGGTCGTGGAGGCGGCGCCGGACCGATGGATCCTCATCGAGGGTGCGATGTCGTTCGACCAGTCCAGCGGACAGACCCTGCTGTGCGGCCTCGCCGGATGCGGAGACTCGGCCGTCGTGGCCACGGTCAGCGCGCCGCCGCCGGCCAGCGACCCAAGCACCTTCGGCCAGGGTCCGCGGTTCATCGCGCGCGTGCGGGACGGCGCGCTCGTCGACGTGACCCAGGTGGTCGCCCTTCCGCCAGAGGTCGAGGGCTGACCCTGCCACCCTGGCCGCATTTCTCGGCACTGGTAACCAACGGAGAACGACCGTCGATTCGGCCGGCCTTTGCGGCGTGAATTTGCCGGCGGCGGTAAGAATCGGCCGCCAGATGGGCCATCGTTCGCCGATGGTTACCGCCACGGGCAAACTCGCTGCCCTTGCGCCACCCCACGTCAGGGTGTATGACGATGTCATACAACTTGCCGTCGGAGCACGAAACGACCGCGACAGACTGCTGTCACAACGCTCCCCGACCCTGAGGACATGACGCAGGCACGCATCACCGTCACTCGCGACAGCATCGACATCGATGGGCTCCACCTCACCGATGCGTCTCTTGCCGCCTT
>DASUFJ010000067.1:0-2617 GCA_036274575.1 Candidatus Limnocylindria bacterium | reverse complement strand
TGGATCTCCGTTCCCGCTGGGATGGGCGCGAAATCGGAGGCGGTGACGACGCAGCCTGTCCCGTCGCAGACCTTCTCGAGGTGGAACGGCTTCTGCGACGCCGCCGATGCCACCGGAACGAGAACGCCGAAGGCGACGATGACGGTGCTGACCACGAGAAGCTTGCGGATGGATCGGTGTGCGGAAGCGCGCATCAGGCTTTCCTCCTGCCTGGCCGCGGCGCGTCGTCTCGGGCGCGAGGTTGCCAACACCGGGGCGCATCGAGGAAGGCTCGAACCCCCGGATGCCGGCAGTCGCCGGTCACACGCCTGGCGGCTCCTGGGCACCG
Organism: Candidatus Limnocylindria bacterium; assembly: GCA_036274575.1. Classification (GTDB taxonomy): domain Bacteria; phylum Chloroflexota; class Limnocylindria; order QHBO01; family QHBO01; genus JACDBZ01. The sequence goes on along the minus strand of DASUFJ010000067.1, from coordinate 2,289 downwards.
AGCCTATGACGTCACTGGGCCTTGTGTCTGTACGCGGTTCCGCGTAATTTCGGCCGATGCGGGTCTCCGCAGCCGACCTTCGGGGGATCGTGGGGTTCCTCGACACTGCCGTCACGCGCGGTCCGGCTGATCCGCTGCCGTCGTCGATGCTGAGCGCGCTGGCCGGGCTGATCGCGGCCGATCAGGCAGACTACTTCGAGGTTCGGCCGGACGGGAGCGTCCGCGTGTTCACGACGGGGTTCGAGGAGGAGCATCCCGCCTGGCTCTGGGAGGCATCGGTGCGCCTCAGTCACCTGAACCCGCTCCAGCCTTTCGCGTGGAGACCGGCGGACGGCCCGCTTCGCATGTCAGAGATCGTCGGCGACCGACGGCTGCTTCGCCTCGAGTACTACAACGACTTCTTGCGTCCGGCGCACATTCTCGATCGACTGCGCGTGTGGCTATGGCGATCGGCCGAGACCGCGGCCTGCGTCACGCTCATCCGTTCCGACGCCCGGTTCTCGGATCGAGACAAGGCCGTCATGGCTGTCCTTCAGCCGTACTTCACCGCGATGCGCGAGCGGTCGATTGGCGCGGACGATCGCTCGTACGAGGCCGAGCTGACGATTCGGGAGGCCCAGGTCGTGGCCCTCGTGGCGCGCGGACGGAGCAATGCTGAGATCGCTGGCCTCCTGTTCCTGTCGTCCGCGACCGTCGCCAAGCACCTGGAGCACGCGTATCGCAAGCTTCACGTCGCGGGCCGGTCGGAAGCCGCGGCGGCGCTTCGCACGAGCTCCTTGAGCTAACCGAGCGCCCTTCACGCCCAACCGTCAGGTCGCGAAGGGGTCGTGGGTCCGAATGCCGTACAGCAGGAGGTTCGCGTCGACCGCGAAGCTCACTGCCCGTCGAGCGCGCGGCGCAGCGCCTCCTTGCCCTCGAGGTCGACCTTCGCGCTCATCGGCGCCGACCGCCAGCGCATCGGCTGCGCTGACGGCTGGTCCGAGGCGTGCTGCAGGGCGCCGGTCAGCAACTCAGACGCAATCTGACCGATGCTGCGTCCGGTCTCGCGCCGGCGGCGCTTGAGCTCGCGCAGCACACCGGCTTCGAGATCGATCGTCGTTCGCGGCATGATGCGTGACGATTCCGTCGATCGCATCAGATGTCAAGGCAGCCGAGTGCGATCGCCAGTCGGTGCGCTGCGGTGAACCATCCCGAAGGCCGGCGCACGTGGTCTGGCGTCAACGGCGATTCGCCATGCGCTCCCTGGCGCGCATCGCGACCGCTAGACCCAGCACGCCGATGACGATCACTGCAACCGTCGATCCGGAGCCCGGGCTCGCGCCCGACACAGCGGTGTCGGGCAACGGAGCCGCACTCGGCGCCGGGGATGCGCTCGAGGCTGGGGCAGGCGTCGCGCCCACGGCGGTCACGACGACGTTGAAGGGCAAGGCATCCGATGACCAGGCTTCCGACGCCGGACGACGAGCGCGGCGGCCCTACCCCACCGGCGTCAGCTCAGGCCAGCGCCGGGGATCGGGTCGGCCCAGTCGGGACCGCCGACGCGCATGACCTCCTGGTTGGCGACGGTCGGTAGCAGGTCGGCGACGGAGACGTCGACGCGCAGGTCGGCGCAGTTGCGCCAGGGGAGGAGCTGCGGATCCAGCTCGGCCACCGGCTCGAGGGCGAAGCGGCGCTCGTGGAAGCGCGGGTGGGGCACGATGAGGTCGTGCTCGACATCGGCCACGCAGCGGCCGTCGAAGGACAGGATGTCGAGGTCGATGATCCGCGGCCCCCAGCGGCGCCCGTCCGGGTCGCGGCCCAGCACCAGCTCCAGGCGCTTCAGCTCGGTGAGCAGCTCGATCGGCTCCAGATCGGTGATCAACTCGAGCGCGGCGTTGAGGAAGTGCGGCTGGTTGAAGGCGTCGCGCGGCGCGCTGTCGTAGAGACTGGAGACGCGCACGACCTGGCCGATGGTGCGCAGCTCACTGACCGCGGCGCGGAATGCGGTTGCCGGTTCCCCCAGATTCCCTCCGAGACCGATGAAGGCGCGCACGCTGGCAGCACTCTAGCCGAATGGCTGAACGGGCGACGAAACGCTTCCACGCCGGGGCTCCAGAAGGCATCACAGTCTCACCCGCCGTGCCCAACGACGAGTAGGCGACTCCCAGACCGCAACGGCATTGCCGCGCCGCCGAGAGAATAAGCGTCACGTTCGATGATGCCGGGCGTCAAGGGCTCGCGGCTTCGGCGCCAGCCTCACGGCGACCCTTGACGCCTCCCGGATGCCTTCGCGATCACGGACGCCGTCGG
>DASUFJ010000066.1:0-56746 GCA_036274575.1 Candidatus Limnocylindria bacterium | reverse complement strand
GAATCGATGTTGACCGACGTGACTGGCGGGGACCGGTGCCTCCCGGCAAGCGAGGCCGAGAAGACAATTCGCGCCCGTCTTCTCGACCTCGGACACCGGGATTGGCGGGTTGTTCGCAGCGCCGGAGTCGACAGCGCAGGCTGCGTTGCCGCGGCCGCCGACACCGTCCGGCGCGACATCGTCCTGATGCTCGCCCTGAGCGCCGAAGTCCGTGGAGCCTTGCGGTCGCTGGCGTCGACTTTGCTTGATGAGTGCGCAAGTGAGAACACGGCAAGGCAACGACTTAGAGGGCCAAGCCGTCGGGATTTCTGCCGCCAGACTTCTCATGTCGCCTCACCGCCGGCCAGCCGTGTCTCGGCGTTGCGGATCGCCACCGCCGTCAGCGATGACGAACAGGAGGGGGAAGCGAAAGCTCTGTGGTAGAAGAGGGCGATGTTGAACGCGACCTGGCCAGCTTTGTGACAGCGTTCGAGGTGACCGTCAGCCGTCCGGCGCCGGAACGCCCGATGGGCCGCCATTCGGAACGGCGACCACCCCGATCGTACGACCGCCGAACGTGACTCCGGTGCTGGACAACGAACCAGCCCGCGGTGCTGGCAGGCTCGTGGTGTGGGGTGGCGGCGAGATCAGGCCCCGGTGCCGTTGCCTCCACCGAATGCGGCGAGGTCGAATGCCTCCTCGAGCGCCTCTGCCGGACGGAAGCCGACGGCGGCGCGGGGTGGCTGACCCGGCGCGAAGAGGGCCACGGTCGGGATGCTCATGATCCCGTAATGCATCGCCGTCTCCGGGTTGGCGTCGACGTCCAGCTTGCGGACGACGACGGTATCGGCGTATTTCGCGGCGAGCTTCTCGATCTCCGGGGCGACCATGCGGCAGGGACCGCACCACTCCGCCCAGAAGTCGACGATGACCGGCTTGTCGCTCTGGAGGACATCGGTCGCGAAGGTGGCGTCGGTGACCTCGGGAACGTTCGAAGACATTGGGGATCCTTTCGTGATTCCGGCGATCAACCGGCGACTTGTTGCAGCAATCGATAGGCGTCGAGGACGCGATCGTCGACGAGCCGATAGAGGACGGTGCTTCCCTCGCGGCGGCTCACGACGAGCCCGGCGGAGCGGAGGACCGAGAGGTGCTGGCTCATGTTCGGAACCTGGCAACCGGCGTCGCGCGACAGGTCGCTGACGCTGCGCTCGCCCTGGGCGAGCTGCTCAAGCACGCACAGGCGCTTCGGGTCGGCCAGCGCGCGAGCGATGTTCGCCGCGCGCGTGCGGGCCAGGTCCGGGGAAACCATCGCCTCCATCGGCTCCGATTATACCTCATTACTTGCGCAATCACGCAAATCGTTGGGGCCCGGTCGAAAAAGTGCGCAACCTGGCGCGCCGAAGGCCGTTCAGGTGCGGATGTGCGCGAGAAATTGCCCCAATACGTGCGCGACCGGGGGTCCGATGCGCCGCGCTGCTCGAAATTTCGCACCGGCGCGGTTGCGACACGCTACGTGTCACGAGGCGCGCTCAGGATCGGGCCATGAACATTCTTCTCGACTGCGCCTGGTGCGGTGACGAGGTCGTCTTCACGGTCGACGAGACCGTCGACGAGCTCGTGTGCAGCGCCTGCAACACCCGGATGGACTTCGCGCCGGATCCGGCCATCACCTTCGCGATGCTGTACCAGGCGCCGGAGGCCGTCGCCGCCTAGGACTCGCTGATCTCGATCGTCTCGATGCGGTCGCCGGGGTCGCGGTCGCGCTGCGGGTCGCGCTCGCGGATGGACTGCAGGACGTCCATGCCGGAGGTGACACGACCGAAGACGCTGTGGCGGTCGTCCAGGTGCGGCGTCGGCCCGTAGGTGATGAAGAACTGGCTGCCGTTCGTGCCGGCGCCGGCGTTGGCCATCGAGAGGACGCCGGCGCTGTCGTGGCGCAGAGTCGGATGGAACTCGTCGCCGAACTGATAGCCAGGCCCGCCGGTCCCGGTGCCGGTCGGATCGCCGCCCTGGGCCATGAAGCCGGGGATGACGCGGTGGAACGTCGTGCCGTCGTAGAAGCCGGCCCGGGCGAGGCTCACGAAGTTCTCGACGGTCAGCGGCGCGCGGTCGGCGAAGAGCTCGACGACGATGTCGCCCCTCTCGGTCTTGAACGTCGCGGTGTACGTCTTCGTCGTGTCGAGGTCGCCGCTCGGCGGCGCGAGGCGATCGGCCATGGGGTCTCCGAAGGTGGGGATGTCGACCCGATGGTAGCCTCGCCGCCATGACACGAACGTTGTTCAAGGGCGCGAACGTGGTCGACGGCACCGGGGCCGAGCCGGCCGAAGCGGACATCACCGTCGAGGATGGCCGCATCGTCGACATCGGTCCGGCGCTCGATGGGGATGACGAGGTCGATCTCTCCGGCAAGGCCGTCCTGCCCGGACTGTTCGACTGCCACACCCACGTCATGGTCTCGACCATCGACCCGACGGAGATCGCCCAGACGCCGTTCAGCTATCGCTGGTACCAGGCGATGGACAACCTCCTCGCCACGCTCCGCATCGGCATCACGACCGTGCGCGACGCGGGCGGCGCCGACCTCGGCGTCAAGCAGGCGGTGGCGGACGGCCTCATTCCCGGCCCGCGGATGCAGATCAGCCTCTCGATGATCAGCCAGACCGGCGGCCACGGCGACGCGTGGGTCGCCTCCGGCAGCGAGATCCGGCTCTTCCCGCGCCATCCCGGTGTCCCCGAGACGCTGGTCGACGGGACCGATGAGATGCGGCGCACGGTGCGGAAGCTGGTGCGGATGGGCGCCGACGTCATCAAGGTCGCGGTGTCCGGCGGCGTCCTCTCCCCGCGCGACAAGCCGACGCACGCGCATTTCCGGCAGGCGGAGCTCGACGTCCTGGTCGAGGAAGCGAATGCGGCGGGGATCTGGGTGATGGCCCACGCGCAGGCGACGCCGGGTATCAAGAATGGCATCCGGGCCGGCATCCGCTCGATCGATCACGGGATCTACCTGGACGACGAGGCGATCTCGATGATGATCGAGCACGGGACGTGGCTCGTGCCGACCCTGGTCGCGCCGCGTGGCGTGATCGACGCCGCGGAGGCCGGTGCGGCGATCGCTCCGCAGTCGGTTGCCAAGGCACGAGAGGTGGCCGACATCCATCGCGATTCCTTCGCCCGCGCCGTGAAGGCCGGCGTCAAGGTCGCCATGGGGACGGATTCGGGCGTCACGCCGCACGGCAACAACCTCCGGGAGCTCGGGCTCATGGTCGAGGGCGGCATGTCGCCGATGGACGCCATCGTTGCCACCACGCGGTCCGCCGCCGAGCTCATGGGCCTCGACGAGGAGCTCGGCACCCTCGAGCCGGGGAAGCGCGCGGATCTCGTGGTCGTTGACGGCGACCCGCTCGACGTCGCGACGCTCGATCAGCGCATCGGCGCCGTCTATCAGGACGGCGCGAAGGTCGTCTAGGGGATCTGGCCAGCCGCGCGCGCGGCCTCGAGGGCGTCGCGCGCCGCCGCGCGTCCGGCGTTCCATGCCTGCCACGCGTCTAGGGCCGGTGTCGTCCTGAGCTCGTCGAGACGGATGGAGAGGCTCCGGGACAGAAGCTCGGCGTCGTCGGGATCGAGCGCGGGAAGAACTCTCACGAGCTCGGGGATGGCGTCGTCGCCGAGGCTGGCGGCATAGGCGACGTCGAGCCCCGACGACCCGTTGGGCGGCACGAGTGATGGATCGAGGACGCGCGCCACGTTCTGCTCGGTGATGAACCTCACGGGACCGATGACCGTCAGCGCCAGCCCGACGGCGAGCCCGGTCACGACCATGACGTGCCCCATCCATCGCACCCGATCCGTCAGGAGCGTGACGACCAGCCCGACCAGCCCGATGCCGAGGACGACGATCGTGCCCAGGACGTAGAAGCGCAGCTCGGTCCAGCCGTAGGCCTCCTGGTAGAGCCGCATGCGCGAGGCGGCCGACACGAGCACGAAGCCGGTGAGGATGGCGAGGCCGATCGCGCCGGCGACAAGCGCCCGCGTCCGCGTGGACACGAGCCGATCGGCGGCGACGACGACGCCGCCGGCCAGGATCGCGACGACGACGAGCTCGAAGAAGCCGCGGCGCGCGTAGTCCGCGTACGTGAGTCCCGCCGCCTGGATGGTGTCGAATCCACCGAACAGGTAGGCGGCCTGGAGGACGACGAAGGCGGCGAACAGCGCATCGAGGATCACGAGGACGGTGACGAGCTCCGTCGAGCCGACACGCGGGCCCGCGGTGGCCGTCGCGGGTCGGTGCTCTGTCGGGGCCACGGACGCCGAGAACGCGATGGCGCCGGCGGCAAACCAGGCGATGACCGCGGCGAGGACGATGCGCCAGCCGAGGTCGCCGAAGTTGAGCTCCCATCCGAAGAGGTCGTCGACGCGCTGGGCGAACACGGCGTCGGCGGCCGAGAAGAGGGCGATGAAGATGACGAGGAGCGGGAGCGCGATGAGGAGGCCGCGCGCGACCGGCAGCGCCGGGGATGCGCGGCGGAGGGCCGTCCGCCCGGGTGGCAGCGCGCGGCCGGCATCGGCCGCCGCGGGGATGGCGCCGCCCAGGACCCAGCCCAGCGTCCCGAGGCCGAGGTTGATGAGCGAGCCGAACGGCCTCGCGACAACGGATCGACCGCCGAAGCTGGCCAGCGCTCCGCCCACCAGTCCCAGGGCGACGAGGATGTCGCAGGCAACGATGAACGGGTCGGCGCGAATGGCGGCAAACGCGGCGAAGACAAGGCCGGCAGGCCCGAGCCAGGCGTCGATGGTCGCCGGGCGACCCGCGCTGCGCAGGAGCCACCCGCCGAGCGCCAGGAGGCCGAGTCCGATCGGCAGGTTGATCCCGGCCGCGACGTCGTAGAAGAGGAGCTGACCAACGAGCCCGATGCCGCCGGCGACGAGCAGAACGAGGCCGGCCCGCCGGACGAGTGGGCGAGCCGGCCTGGCGGCCGTGGTGTCGGGCGCGTCGTCGACGGGCGTCGCGGTCGCCGCCATGGGTTGGCTCAATGCTCCACGTCGATCACGAGTCGGGGTGCGCCGTCATCGGTGAGGGTGATCACGCGTACGCAGGCTTCGGAGGTGAGGCCCAGGTACCACGTGCTCTGCGCCTCGAAGTCGCCGCCCTCGATCAGATCGACCAGGGTCGGGAACGCGGGATCGAAATCCAGCGGGCCGTCGTAGCTGCTCGTGCCGTCCTCGGTCTGCTTCGTGCCGCCGCGCAGGATGAGGCGCAGGACGCTCGAGCCCTCGACATCGATCGGCGCGCCCGAGGCGTCCTGGGTGAATGGCGGCTCGGCGCGTTCGAGGCTGGCCTCCGGCACGCCGTCGGTGAACTCGAACACGACGCGGTCGTAGGTGGCATGGGTCCCGACGCGCACGTCGGTGATGTTCGCACGCGGCGTCGTCGCGTCAACGTGGATCGGCAGGTCGCAGCTGAAGGGTCCGAGGTCCTCGCTCGGCATCGGCTCGGCACTCGCGTCGCTGCTTGCGGACGGCTGGCCGGCGGATGCGCTGGCCCCTGGTTGGCTGGCCGGCGGGGTCGCGACGCTGGCGGTGGGTGAGGGCGCGGAGCCGAAGCAGCCGGCGAGGATGATGGCGATGCCGGTGACAGGAAGGAGCCGGAGGGAATGGCGCATGTCGGAGCGCTCCTGAGGGAGGTTGGCTGCGGAGAGGACGCCCGGCATCCGCTCCACGTTACGCGCGGGGCTGCCCTAGACTCGGGGACAGCCATGGACGCCAGCAGCGCGGGCTACTCGCCCGGCCTCAAGGGAGTCGTCGCGGGCGAGACGCAGCTCGCCATGGTGGACGGCACGGCCGGGCGCCTCCAGTACCGCGGCTACCCGATCGGCGAGCTCGTCGAGCGCGGCACGTACGCCCAGGTCGCCGAGCTTCTCTGGACTGGCGAATGGCGCGCCGATGCGGAGCTCGCATGCGCCGCCCTCCCCGATGAGGTCGTCGACGTTCTGCGCCGCCTGCCGCCCATGACCAGCGCCATGGACGCCCTCCGGACCGCGACCTCCGCCTGGGGTGCGGTGAACGGCACGGTCTGGCCGCCGACCGTCGATCAGTCTCGAGCCATCACCGCCGCGGCGCCGTCGGCGCTCGCCGCGTTCGCGAGGCTTCGGAACGGGCTGGAGCCGATCGATCCCGATCCGTCGCTCGGCCTCGCCGCCGGCTTCCTCTACCAGCTCACCGGCACCCGTCCCGACGAGGCCTCGGCGCGGGCCCTCGACGCATACTTCGTTGTCGGGGCGGAGCATGGGTTCAACGCCTCGACGTTCACGGCGCGCGTCATCATCAGCACCCACTCCGACGTGGCCTCGGCCGTCGTCGGGGCGATCGGCGCGCTGAAGGGGCCGTGGCACGGTGGTGCACCGTCGGAGGTCGTCGACCAGCTCCAGCAGATCCCCTCGGTCGACGAGGCCGAGGCGTGGATCCGCGCCACGCTGTCTCGTGGTGAGCGACTCATGGGCTTCGGCCACCGCGTGTACCGCGCCTACGACCCGCGGGCCGCGGCGCTGCGCGCGGTCGCCGAGGGACTTGCCGACGTCGCGGACTGGCTGGCCAAGGCCGTGGCCATCGAGGAGGTGGCGCTGCGGGTCCTGGCCGAGTGGAAGCCGGACTACCCGATCAAGACGAACGTCGAGTACTACGCGGCCGCCGTGCTCCAGGGCGTCGGGCTTCCCCCGAATCTCTTCCCGGCGACGTTCGCGCTCGCCCGTCACGCCGGGTGGACGGCGCACTGCCTGGAGCAGGCGGAGGTCAACGTCCTCATCCGGCCCGACGTGCGCTACACCGGTCCGGCCGAGCGCCACCTCCCCTGACCCGCGCCGGCTGATCGCCGCCACGTCGTGGCCGTGGCCGTGAGCCGGAAGTTGCAGCCCAGGTAGAGCTCACGCGCCGGTGCCGTGGCGTAGCCGACCTTGAGTCGCCGGGATCCGCGCCCTGCGAGCCGCTCGAGGCCAGCCGTGAGCAGCCCTCGCCCGAGACCCCGGCGCTGATACGCATCCTCGACCCGCATCGGCTCGACGAGACCCACGCCCGTGGTCGGGTCGTGCCAGAAGAGGCCGTAGCCGCCAAGCTCGCCGTCCGGGGTCCGAATCGACAGGTCGAGCGCCGGGTCGTACAGCGAGCACTGCCGGAGTCGATCCTCGACGTGCTCACCATTCCTTCGTGACATCGGGTGCGCCCCCTCGGCAGCGGTGCGGTCGGCGAGGATGAATCCGGCCGCGAGCGGGGCGACCTCGGGGCGCTCCTCGACGGCCATCCACATCTCGCCGGACCGATCGTCGGTGGCCGCGAAGCCGGCGCTCGTCGCGAGGCTCATGAGCTCGGTGTCGTCGTCGCGGACCAGCATGTCGACGACGTCGAGCCCGAGCTCGTCGCTGCGCCGGACGGCCCTGCCCAGGAGCTCCGACCGACCCGGGGCGACCCCGGCGACCGCGATGAGGTCGCAGCCCCATGCCTCGCGCCAGTCGGTGAGCAGCGCGCCGGCGACCGGTCCATCGGCATCCATCCAGAACAGCTGCTCGACGTCGTCGGAGCGTCGCGGCATGCGCCACCACCACTGGATGTCTGCCGCTTCCCACAGCCCGCCCTCGGCATCCGCCAGGCGCGCGCGGTGGAGCAGCTCGGTCGCGGCCTCGACCGCCGCGAGACCGGCGACGCGCGTCTCCATCATGTCCGCGCCGCTGCCAGCCGTTCCTCGAGCAGGCGACGCTCGGCGGGGTTGTCGGTGAGCGCCAGCGCGCGCTCGTCCTCCACGCGCGCGTCCTCGGGACGCCCCTCGCGGCGCAGGAGCTCAGCCCGGGCGGCGTGGTACAGGTGGTAGCCCTCGAGCCGTTCGCCCAGCGGCTCGAGCTCGCGCAGGCCAGCGGCCGCTCCATCCAGCTCCGCGACCGCCAGGGCGCGGTTGAGCCCGACGACCGGCGTCGGCTCGATGCGCACCAAGGCGTCGTAGAGCGCGACGATCCCGGCCCACGGCGTCGCCTCCCAGGTCGGTGCGCCGGCGTGCGCCGCCAGGATCGCGGCCTGCAGCTGGTAGCTGCCGGGACGGTTCATGCGCTCGGCACGCGCGAGGACGCCGATGGCCGCTTCGATCGCCTCGCGGTCCCATCGGGATCGATCCTGGTCCTGAAGGAGCACGATCGAGCCGTCGGGCGCGAAGCGCGCATCGGCCCTGGCCAGGTGGATGCGCATGAGCGCCAGGAGGCCGAGCACCTCCGCCTCGTCCGGCATGAGGCGCGCGACCAGTGACGTCAGCCACTCCGCGTCCCGCGACAGGTCGCGACGCTCCGCGGCGTCACCGGAGGAGGCGAGATAGCCCTCGTTGAAGATGAGGTAGAGGACGGAGAGCACCTCGCCCAGCCGTGAGGGAAGCTCCGCCGGGTCAGGCACGCGGTAGGGGATGTTCGCATCGCGGATCTTCCGCTTGGCCCGGACGATGCGCTGCGCGATCGTCGCCTCGGGCACGAGGAAGGCTCGGGCCACGGCCGGCGTCTCGAGGCCGCCGATGGTCCGCAGCGTGAGGGCGACCTGGGCCTCGCGGCTCAGCGCCGGGTGGCAGCAGGTGAAGAGCAGCCGGAGACGGTCATCAGCCCCCATGGGTCCGCCGGTCGGGGTGGTCGCGCTCATCTGAGCGGCCTCACGCGTCAAAAGCTCCATCCGCTCGCGGTAGCGAGCCTGACGTCGGAGCCGGTCGACCGCCTTGCGCCGCGCGGTCGTCATGAGCCAGGCGCCGGGATTGTGCGGGATCCCATCCGTGCCCCAGTGCTCGAGCGCCGCGAGCGCCGCATCCTGGACCAGCTCCTCGGCGAGGTCCCAGTCGCCCAGGATGCGCACGAGCGCCGCGGTGAGGCGTCCGCGCTCCTCGCGCAGGACGTCCGAGAGGCGCTGGTCGACCGCCGCGCGGTCAGTCACGAACCACGATCGGCCGGATCTCGAGCGCGTCGGGGGCGGGCCAGGTGGACGCCACGGCGAGGGCCTCGTCGAGGTTGGCGACCTCCAGGATCCCGTAGCCACCGACCATCTCCTTGCCCTCGACGAAGGGGCCATCGGTCACGGTGGCGCTCCCGTCCTGGGCGATGCGCACCGTCGTGGCCGTGGCCGAGGGCTGGAGCTCGTGGCCCTCGACGATCCGTCCGGCCTTCGCGTGCTCGTCCCACCACGCCTCGATGCGGCCGTAGAGTGCTGTGAGGTCCTCCTCGGACCGCCCGGCCCAGGCCTCCTCGCTGCCCGCGATGAGCATCATGTACTTCATTCTCTGCCGTCCTCGTGCTGGTGTGATCTCACACATGACGACGAACGGTCGTTATGCGGATCGACACCGATGCCGATTCTGCAGCTTTCGCCCGTCTCGCGGCACAATGCTGATGTGAGCTCCCCCGGACGGCGTCAGCCGTCGACCGCTGCCGTCGTCGTTGCCCTGCTCACTGTCTACGTCCTGTGGGGCTCGACGTACCTGGGCATCGCCGTGATGATCGAGACGATGCCGCCGCTCCTCGCCGCCGGGGCGCGGTACGGCTCGGCCGGCGTGATCATCCTCGGCGTGCTGGTCGCCCACGCGCGCATGCGCCGCGGCGCCATCCTCGAGCGTCCAACCGCCGCGCAGTGGCGCACTGCCGCGATCGTCGGGACCCTGCTGCTGCTCGGCGGGAATGGCGGCGTCGTGCTCGGTGAGCTCTTCATCCCGACCGGCGTTGCGGCGGTCCTCGTCGCGACCGTCCCGATCTGGCTCGCGGTCTTCGACGCGGCCGTCACCCGCCGACGCCCGAGCGGCCTCGTCATCGGCGGGCTCGTGGCGGGCATCGCGGGCGTCGCGGTCCTCCTCATTCCGGTCGAGGGCTTTGGCGACCTGAATCCGCTCGGCGTCGTGCTGGTGCTCGGCGGCGCCATGGCCTGGGCGATCGGGTCGCTGTACTCGCGCCACGCGCCCATGCCGCGATCGGCGCTGCTCGGCACGGGGATCCAGATGTTCGTCGGTGGCCTGGCCCTCACCCTCGGCGGGATTCTCCTTGGCGAGGTTGGCCGCACCGACGTCACGGAGTTCTCGACGCGCTCTGTCGTCGCGTTCGTCTACCTGATCGTCTTCGGCTCGATCCTCGCCTTCACGGCCTACACGTGGCTCCTTGCCAACGTGCCCGTATCGACGGTCGGGACATACGCCTACGTCAACCCGGTCGTCGCCGTGGCTCTGGGCGCGATCTTCTACGCGGAAGAAATCACACCACGGACGATCGTGGCCGCGGCGCTGATCCTCGGTGCCGTGGTGGCGATGATCTCAGGGCGGCCGCGCGCTGCCGAGGAACCGGGGCCGGGGAGCGAGGGGGAGGTCGCGCCGAATCCGCCGCGATCAGTGGCACCGATCGTGCGCCCCGATCCCGAGCCATGACGGAACCGATCGTCAGCTGCCGGCTGGCCGAGGTGGGCTGGCACTGCACGGTCACCATCGGCGACGATGCGGGCGCGACGACGCACGAGGTCACCGTCGAGCGGGAGGTGATCGACGATCTGGCGCCCGGCGCGACGCCCGAGGAGCTCGTGCGCGTGTCGTTCGAGTTCCTGCTGGAGCGCGAGCCGCGCGAGGCCATCATGCGGAGCTTCGAGCTGCCGATCATCGGCCGCTTCTTCGGCGACTACCGCGACGAGATGCTGCGCCGGCTGGCCCCCTGACCGTGCCTCACGCGGGCGGTCGCGGATGCATCGCACGGGAGCCCGCGGCCCGCAGGCGGCCGAAGCCGGAGGGAAAGACGACGAGGTTCCAGGCGTCCGCCCGCGCGGCTGACGGCACGATCAACGCCTCCGCGCCGAGCTCGCGAGCCCGAGCTGCGAGGCCGTGCGCCCGCGACCGCGGACCCGTCAGCTGGCGCTCACTGATTCCGAGCTCGTCGGCGAGGCCCGGCCGGCGAAGGTCGATCACGGCGAGGTCCCGAACGTCGATCCGCCACAGCCTGCGGCGCTCGTCGGCGGGGTCGATCGCGCCGTTCGTGGACGCCTTCCACTCGGCCCAGGCGGTGGCCGGCTCGAGCGAGGCATAGAGCGGCCACGGCTCGCCGGGGCGGTGATATCGGCCGTGCGTCGGCGCCGGGCGGCCTGGCGGGAAGGCCGGCGTGTCGAGACCCGTCTGGCGATGGGCCGTCCCGCTGAACGAGGTGACCGGGTTCAGACGTAGTCCCCGACGAGGTACGACTCCGCGGCGCGGCGCACGCCGTCGAAGTCACCGTCTGCCAGGCGCTCGACCGGTCGTGCCCAGGCGAGCGTCGCATTGGGCGCCTCCAGCCAGTCGCGCTTCGCGGTGTCCGACATCCCGCGACCCAGGAGGTCCAGGATGGCCTGCAGCTCGCCGATGCGGTCGCGGAATCGCGCCTGCGGAGATTGGCCGGACCGCCAGCGCTCGGCGGTGCGGACGTTTGCACCCGTGGCGCGGGCGATGAAGCGCGCCGGAAAGAGCCTGACGAGCCGGGGAGCAGGAGCGGCGTTGATCGTCACGCACCCAGCGTAATGCCGGCCGAAATGCCGGTCAATACGCCGGTTGGAGTCGGGTGCGGCGCCGTCAGGGCGCGGCGCCGCAGCAGAGACCGGATGCCTCGTAGATGCGGCTCAGGACGTACTGGCCATCGGTCTCGGGGTCGGTGAGGTTGGTCTGGGCCTGCTCGAGCATGATGTACGGGTGCATCCGTGCCTGAACGAGCTCGGTGCCGAGGAAGGCCAGCTCGAGGGTGACTCCCTCCTGCGTCTGCTGGCTCCACTCCTGGCCGAACAGGAAGTTTCCGTGGCTGACCATCGTCACGTGGTACCTGCCATCGTCGTCCGGGGCGATCTCGATCGGTCCGGACCAGTGCGTGCCGTGGCCGACGACCTGGTCGCAGCCGGCGTCGAAGAAGACCTGCTGCTGGCGGCGCATGTCGCCGGCGAAGGTGGCGTGGTACTCGGCGCCACCCCACCACTGCGGTACGCAGACGACCACGTCAGCTCCCCGGCGAGCCCGGGCGACGGCCTCGGTGACGTTCGCGTCACGTAGCCAGAGGACGCCGGGCTGGCCCGGTCCCGCCTCGAGCGAGCCGGGCACCTCGTTGAAGGCGACGAAGCCGAAGGTCAGCCCGTTCACGTCGACGAAGGCGGGCGTCAGCGCCCCCTCGAGGTCCGGCCCGGCGCCAGTCGTGGGTATGCCCGCCGACTCGAACTGCTGGAGCGTCTCCAGGAAGCCAGGCGTGCCGCGGTCGAAGAGGTGGTTCGCGGCGAGCGTGGCGACGTCGACTCCATACGTGTCACGAAGCCTCGGAAGCACCGCCGGATCGATGCTGAACACGACGCCGTCGTTCACCGTGAAGCCATCGATGACCGGGCACTCGAAGTCGTCGAGGGTGACGTCGGCGCCGCTCACCAGCTCGGCGACGGCGCCCTCGTTATCGGTCGGAACGGCGTCGACGATGTTGAACCCGTTGCCGACGAAGCCTGGCGGCACGGGGTTGGGGTAGACCGCGGTGTACTCGGCCGTGCCACCGCCGAAGACCCAGTCCCAGCCCTTGCCCAGGGTGAGGGCCGCGTAGGCCACGCCGCGGTCCGGGCACGAATCGCCGAGGCTCATGAGCGTCCGAATCTCCGACGAGTCGTATGGATCCACACCGATGGCGCGCCCGTTGATCGGGTACTCCATCTCACGCGCCGCGGGGCCACCGAACAGGTCGGCGCCGTCGACCGGCAGGACCTTGAGGTCGGGCGTCACCTGCGACGGTGGAAGGAGCGCGAAGAGCGGATCGTCGGCCGGCGCGGCGTTGAGGCGCTGGGCGATCTCATCGACCTCGAGGCAGTCGGCGTCGGCCGGGACCGTGACGTCGAGGTAGGTGGTGACGCCGCACGGCACGAGGATCGTATCGGCCGCGGCCGCGACCTCCTCCCGCGTGATCGAGGCCTTCACGGCGATGTAGCCGGTGACGACCGCCAGGGGCACCTCGAGCTCGGGCACCGGCGTCGGCGTCGGCGGGGCCGTCGGCGTGGGCGGTGGTGTCGGGATCGGCGAGGGCGCGGATGCCGTTGGTGAAGGATTCGTGCTCAGGCAGCCGCCCAGGGCGACGGTGAGAAGGAGCAGAACGGCCCGGCGCGGCATCGGCGCCGATGGTAGCGGGGTCAGGAAGGGTCCCCGCAGTTGTGTCCCGCCTGGAACGCCTGGTTGAAGGCGAGGTCCATCGCCTCGGTGGCGATGTACGGGATCTGGGCCAGGTCGGCGAGCGACTCGTCGCTGGCCGGGTCGTCCGCGATCAGGAGCAGGCGTGCCCGAATGCCGTGGAGCGCGGTGATGACCTGGTAGCGCAGGTCGCGCCCAGCGTCCCAGTCGGGGACCGCGTCGAGGTCGTCGAGCAGCCGCCCCAGCTCGGCGATCACGCCGTCGACCTCCTCCGGATCGACGCTCTCGGCCGCGCCGCTGGCGCCGGCAGAGCGAAGGGCCTCGATTCGAGGATCAAGGACGAGCATGTCGTCGAAGATGGGGCAGATCGCCGCGTCGAAGGCCGCGACCCGGGCGGCCTCCGCGGAGGCATCCGGCGTCGCCGATGCCGAGGCGCTCTGCGTCGGCTCGGCCGGTGCCTGGAAGAGGCACCCGCTCGTGAGCACGGCCACGAGGATGGCGGCGACGGGCGCGACGAACCGAGGGGGGCGCTGCATGGGACGCCGAGTATAGGCGGGGCCGCCGGAGCGCGCCTCTCTCGGAGCTGGCGCGAAGGCTGCAGCGCTCGGCGTATGAATCAGCAGCGCCCCGGGCAGCCATGCGCTGAGACCCGCACGAGGAGGAAGCCATCCGATGCGAAAGTCCCTCATCGCCGCCCTCGCCGCGGCGACCCTTGTCGTCTCGTTGACGGCGGGCACCGCCCTCGCGGCCAGACCGGTCTTCGTCTTCACGACTCAGCTGACGGGCGAAGCCGAGCGGCCCGGCCCCGGCGACCTGGACGCCCACGGCAGCGCGACCGTGGCCGTGTTCCCGGGCACCGACACCGTGTGCTGGGTCGTAACCTGGAACCACGTGGATGGGACGGTCGTGGCCGCACACATCCACGGCCCCGTCGGTACCGATGCCCCGGCACCCGTGCTGGTGCCCTTCTTCATGGGCACCGCCTTCGGCGGGACCGGGGTGAATCGAGGCTGCGCCTCGGCCGCCGGATGGGCCGACGACATCGTCGCCGACCCCGCCATGTTCTACGTGAACGTTCACTCGACGCCCGATTTCGGGCCTGGCGCGATCCGCGGCCAGCTTGGCTGAGGCCATCCACCTTGCGTGGTGAGGGCCGCGGCCTCGGGGCCGCGGTCCTTTATCGGCTCGGCAGGGGAGGGCTATCATCGTCCGCCCATGACCGCCGCACAGCGCCGCGCAAACCAGGATCAGGCCAGCGTCGATCCGGCCATCGGTTTCGGAACGGGCATCTCCGAGGACCATCACGACGGGATCCGCTGGGTCGACTACGCCAACATCAGCTGGAACCCGGTGTTCTGCAAGCGCTGCGACATCTGCGTGGACATCTGCCCCAAGAACACGCTCGTCCTGCGCAACGACGCGATCATCGAGGAGGACAACTGCATCCTCTGCGGGCTGTGCGAGCGCTATTGCCCCGACCTCGCCATCGAGATGATTCCCTCAGCCGTCGAGGCCCACGCGAGCAAGGGCGGTGAGTCGTGAGCGTCGACATCATGGTCCGCTCGTACGCCGGCGCGAACCAGGGCGAGGCCGCCGCGCGCTATGCCGAGGACGCGTTGAAGCTCGCCGACGACGGATGGGTCGCCGTCACCCAGACCTGGGTGGCCGATGACTGGAACCCGGCGGCTTACCTCGCCGCCCTGGTGCTCGTCATCTTCGTAATCGGCATCGTCCTGCTCATCGTGATGGCCCTCATCAAGCCCACCCGGACACTGCTGGTGACGTACCAGCGTCCGCAGCCGGGGACGCCATGAGCCGGCCGACGCTGATCTCGTATCCGACCGGGTGGACGCTGGCCGTCGTTGATGAGCCGGCCGAGGCCGAGGCGGCAGCCGCCGAGCTGCGCGAGTCCGGAGTGGATTCCGCCGACGTCATCGTCATCGCCGGCGATGGCGCGGAGGCCGGTATGCAGCGCCTTGGTGCGGGGTCGGGCGGCATGGCTCGACTCCGGCGCGCGATGCAGTTCCTGGCCATGGACCAGCTGCCCGACTTCCACGTCTACGAGCTGGCCCTCGAGCAGGGAAGGGCCCTCGTGGCGATTCGCATCGGCCAGGCAGGGGCGCGGCGTGAGGCGGTCGACGTCCTGCGCCGTCACGGCGGCCACTTCATCAACCGATTCGGCTCCTGGGCCACCGAGGAGATCGCTCCCTGGCGCGGGACGATGCCCAACGTGCCGCAGCACATGCAGCGCTAGGAGGTCCGACGCCGATGACGCGCAAGCTGAGCCAGGGCAACGAGGCGGTCTTCCGCGGCGCGCTTGCGGCAGGCGCCAGCTACTACGCGGGATACCCGATCAGCCCGTCGACCGAGATCCTCAACATCGCGTCGGGGCATGCGGCCGAGCACCCGGAGTTTCGATTCCTCCAGGCGGAGGACGAGATCGCATCGGCCAATGCCGTCATCGGCGCGTCGCTGGCCGGCGCGAAGGCGTTCACCGCCACCTCCGGACCCGGGTTCAGCCTCATGCAGGAGGCGATCGGCTACGCCCAGAAGGTCGGGGTGCCATCGGTCTTCGTGAACGTCATGCGCGTCGGACCGGCGACCGGCATGCCGACCATGCCGGGGCAGGGCGACATCATGCAGGTGAAGTGGGGCTCCACCGGCGACTACACGCCGATCGCCTTCTACCCCAATGGCGTGGCGGAGGCGTTCCGGGTGACCGTCGACGCATTCAACGCGGCTGAGGAGTCGCGCTCCCCGGTCGTCGTGCTCTCGGACACGTTCGTCGCCCACCTCAACGAGGTCGTCGACCTCGACGAGATCGGCGAGTCGGTTTCGGTCGTCGAGCGCTCGATTCCGGCCCTGGGTGACTTCAGGGGTGCGCCCCGCTTCTTCGCCGGCGTCCTCATGTACGAGCAGGGACCGAATGCCGGCGAGCCCGCCACCGCCGACGCCGACGAGTACCTGCGCCAGTTCTACGCGGCGAAGCACCGGCACATCGAGGTCGCGCAGCGGTATGCCTGGTTCGAGCACGGATGGCGGGTGGATGCCGAGGTGCTCGTGATCTGCTACGGCATCGTCTCGAGGGTGGCAGCGCCGCTGCGCGACGAGTTTGCCCTGTTCCGGCCGATCCGCATCCATCCGATCCTCGGGGACGAGCTCCGCGCGATCGCCGACCGCTATCGCGAGATCGTCGTGATCGAGGCGAATGACGGCCAGTACGCCGACATGGTCGAGCTGGCCATCCATCGCGAGGTGAAGCGCGTGCCGTTGCTCGGCGGCCGCATCTCGCTCGAGGCGGTGCGGGACGGGATCGAGCGAGTGCTGTCCGGGGGTTCCTCCGAGCCGCCGATTCCCCCGGAGCCGACCGAGCCGGCACCACGCTCCCCGCTGGGGGTCGGCTGATGCCTGAGGCCCCCATGGCCGAGCTCGGCTACAAGGACCGGCTCAAGCTCGAGCTGTTCCCGACGATCTGGTGCCCGGGCTGCGGGATCGGCACGATCATGATGATGCTGGCCATGACGCTCGACGAGATGGGCCTGAATGAGCGCAACACGATCATCGTCACGGGCATCGGGTGCACCGGCCGAATGGGCGGCTACCTCAAGCACGAGGCGGTCTACACGCTCCATGGCCGGACGCTGCCGGTGGCCGAGGCGATCAAGACCGTCCGTCCCGAGATGAACGTCATCGTCGTGGCCGGGGATGGCGACACGGCGAGCATCGGTGGCAACCACCTCATCCACTCGGTTCGCCGCAACGCGCCGGTCACCGTGCTCTGCAACAACAACGAGATCTACGGGCTGACCGGCGGGCAGACCGGCCCGACGACCCCGACCGGCACGAAGACGCTCAGCTCCCCCGGCGGCAACCCGAACACGCCGATCAACCTCCAGGGCCTGGTCCGCAGCTCGCCGCACGCGCTGTACGCGAAGACGACCGTGTACCACCAGCTCCACATGCGCAACGCGATCAAGGAGGCGATCGAGTGGTCCGGCTTCAGCTTCGTTGACATCACGAGCCAGTGCATCGAGAACAACGGGCGGCGCATCGGCTTCGCGAGCGCGAACGAGATGCTCACCTTCTATCGCAAGACCTACAGGCGCGCGCCGAAGGACGCGGAGCAGCTCGACGCCTTCGAGATCGGCATCGTCTACCCGCTCGAGCACCCCTCCCGCAACGGGAACGGCCAGCATCCGGAGGCCCTTCCGGAGCAGCCGGCGGGACCGATGACCTCGGCGACCGAGTCGCCCGGCGAGGGTGGCGCCACCGCGCCTGAGGCCGCGACCGCGACCGTCGAGCGGACCGATGATGAGAAGGCACGGCGCAAGGCCGAGTCCCAGGAGCGCGCCGCGCTCATGGCGAAGCTGCCGGCCGAGGTGAAGATGCGGGTCGCCAAGCGCGAGGTCACGCTCGCCCAGGCCCTGGCCGATGCCGGCCTGGAGATCCCCGAGTGGGCGCGCACCGGCGCCTCGGCCCCCGCGGTTACGGCTGCGCCGCCGGGGACGGTCGAGATCTCGGAGACGGGGGCCGATCCGGCGACCGAGGAGAAGGGGGAGCTCGACGCCCAGAAGGCCGAGGCGGCCGCCGAGGCGCGCGACCTCGTGGGCGGCGCCCCGGGCGGTGACACCCAGCCGGTCGCGCCGCGGACCGCGGAGGATGCGAAGCCCGCATCGGTCGATGACGGGCTGGACCCGAAGGAGGCGAAGCGGGTGGAGGCGCAGCGCAAGCTCGCGCTCATGCAGCGCCTGCCGTCGGAGCTGAAGCTGCGGGTGGCGAAGCGCGAGATCAGCCTCGAGGACGCCATGCGCGAAGCGGGGATCGAGCCGGAGTGACGACGAAGATCGCGCTCGACGGCGTCGGCGGCCAGGGCGTGAGGGTCATCGCCGGCGTGATGGGCGCGCTCCTGGCCCGGATGGGGAAGGAGGTGACGGTCCTCTTCGACTACGACTCGAGCGTCCGCGGCAGCATGAGCGACGCGTTCCTCATCTTCGACGACCATCCCATTGAGAACCCGGTCGTCGAGGAGGCCGACATCATGCTCAAGCTCGCCGACAAGGGGCACCTGCGCATCCACGGCCGCAAGGTGATCACCGACCTCGGGCTCGGCATCCCCGGCCAGGAGCAGATCCCGTTCGCCTCGCTGGGCAGCCAGCACTTCGGCAAGGAGCTGTTCGGCAACATGATCGCGCTGGGGCGGATCCTCAAGCTCGCGGAGATTCCGTACGACGAGGCGGCGATCCGCGAGTCGCTGCCGCGCCGCTTCGTGGACGAGAACGTCGCCGCCATCCGCTTCGGCTACGACCTGACCGATGAGACGATCGCGGCCTACGCGGCCGCGGCACCCCCATCGCGGTTCCAGATGGCGGACGCGGCGACGGCGGCGATGGGGCATCGCGGCGGGGCGAGCGTCGGGACGGGCACCGCGAGCGACGTGGGCGAAGGAGGTTGAGGGCACATGAACGACGACCCGGTCGCGACGAATCCAGGTCTCTATCGCGTCGTGATGGAGAACGAGCGCGTGAGGGTGCTCGAGTATCGCGATCAGCCCGGCGACCGAACCCGACCGCATCGCCATCCCGACAGCGTCATGCATACGCTCAGCTCGTTCCGTCGGAGGCTCCTCTCCGGCGATCGCAGCGTCGAGGTCGAGATGGAGGCCGGCCGATCGGCGTGGCTCGCGGCCCAGGAGCACGCCGGCGAGAACATCGGCGATACGGAGACGCATGTGATCTTCGTCGAGCTCAAGGAGCCGGCCATTGCCGAAGCCGGCGGGGGATCGGTCCTGGGCCCATCCGAGGCGTGACATGGCAGGCGAGCTGACGCTCGACCTGGCGCGCCGTGCGCCCAAGGTCCTCCTCCACGACCACCTCGATGGTGGGCTGCGGCCGCAGACCGTGATCGATCTCGCCGGCGAGATCGGCTACCGCGACCTTCCGACCACCGATCCGGACGAGCTGGCTCGCTGGTTCACGCTCGGGGCGGATCGGAAGTCGCTGGAGCTCTACCTCGAGGCTTTCCGGCATACCGTCGCGGTCATGCAGACGCGCGACGCGATCGAGCGCGTCGCCGCGGAGTGCGCCGAGGACCTTGCCACGGATGGGATCGTCTATGCCGAGGTCCGGATGGCGCCCGAGCTGCTGACCGATGCGGGCCTCTCGCTCGACGACGCGGTCGAGGCCATGCTGGCCGGGTTCCGACGTGGATCCGGCGGAAAGCCGATCACCATCGGTCTCATCGTCACCGCCATGCGCCAGGCCGCGCAATCGGTCCAGATCGCTGAGCTCGCGGTCCGGCATCGCGACGAGGGCGTGGTGGGGTTCGACATCGCCGGACCCGAGGCGGGCTACCCGCCGACTCGCCACCTCGACGCGTTCAACCTCATCGCCCACGAGAACTTCCACTTCACCATCCACGCCGGCGAGGGCTTCGGCCTGCCGAGCATCTGGGAGGCGCTGCAGTGGTGCGGCGCCGAGCGGCTGGGGCACGGGGTCCGGATCGTCGACGACATCGCGGTGCGTCCGGACGGGCGCGTGACGCTCGGTCGCCTCGCGGCCTACGTGCGCGACACGCGCGTACCGCTCGAGATGTGCCCGACCTCGAACGTCCACACGGGTGCAGCGCCGACGATCGAGGAGCACCCGATCGACCTGCTGCGCAGGCTTCGCTTCCGGGTCACCGTCAACACCGACAACCGGCTCATGAGCGGCATCAGCCTCAGCACCGAGTTCGCGACGCTGGCCCGGGCCTTCGCCATCGGCCTCGACGACATGGAGTGGCTGACGCTCAACGCGATGAAGTCCGCGTTCTGGCCGTTCGACGGGCGGCTGCGCATCATCAACGAGCAGATCAAGCCGGGCTTCGCCTCGCTCCGGGCTGCCCAGGCGGCGGCCGACCTGACGGCGGTGCCTCGCTAGGAGGCGGGTGCCATCACCCCGTGCAGCGCCCGGCCCAGCTCGGCCGCCTCGGTCGCGGTCAGCGGCCTGAGCGGCGCGCGCATGCCCTCGGTTACGGGCACGCCCCGCCGTCCGATGACGTGCTTCACCGCGGCAATGAACTGGCCGGTGGCCTCGAGCGCGCCACGCAGCTCGGCCATGCGAGCCATCGCCGCATCGTCGGCCGCGTCGAGCGCCTCGCGCACGATGTCGGGAAACGCGGCCGCCATCCCGGAGACCGTGCCGATCGCTCCGCGTGAGACGCCGGCCGCGATGAGTGGCTCGTTGCCGATGAGGACCGGCAGGCCAAGCCCCAGATAGGGAGTGACTCGCTCGAACGGCGACTCGCTGACCTTGAGGCCGGCCAGGTTGTCGACAGATGCGCCGATGCGCCTGATGACCTCGACCGGCAGCGGATAGCCCGACCGCGCTGCGAAGGCATAGCAGTAGAAGGGCAGCGGTGCGCAGGCGCGGGCCGCCGCGACGAAGTGGGCCGTGAGCGCATCAGCGTCGAGCGGGAAGTAGGGCGGCGGGATGACGGCGACCGCATCGGCGCCGATCTCGCGCGCCTGAGCGGCGAGCGCCACGGTGTCCGCGGTCGTTTGCGCCCCGGCGTGGACCACGAGGTAGCCGGACACCGCGTCGCGGAATGCGCGCGCCACGGCTCTGCGCTCGTCGAGGCTGAGCAGGACGCCCTCGCCGGTCGTGCCGCACACGAACGCCCCATCGGCGCCGTGCTGCTCCAGGAAGGCAGCGTAGGCCGGGATGGCCTCAAGGTCGGTTGCCGTGCCGTCCACGGTCATGGGCGTCGCCGTCGCGACGATGAGCGGCCGGTGGTCGAGATCGGTCAGTCGCATCGCTGCCGATGGTAACGGTCGGAGCTCATGACACGCCGAACGGCCCCGCGAGGCGGGGCCGCCGGACGCTCGGGCTGGTGGAATCAGCGGCCGGGAGGGCCGAAGACCGTTGGCTCGTCGTCATCGCCGACCTGGCTCGGGCCGGTGAGGCGATATGTATCGGTGAAGGTCTGCTCCGGTGCGCCACCCACGCGGCTCGGGCCGGTGAGGCGGAACGTATCGGTGAAGCTCGGGACGATCGCGTGGCGGACGCCGTAGTCGACGTAGTCCGGGGCGCGGACGGCGTGACGGATGCCGTAATCCGACATTGCGTCGATGGCCGGCGCGTTGTCGCCACGAAGCTGCTGGAGGTCCTGCACCGCGTCGAGCGAGAAGCCCGACTGCGTGTCGCCGATGCCCAGGCGACCCTGGATGGCGTTGCCGACCGCGAGGCCAGCGACGGCCGCGACGGCGATGATGAGGGCGATGGCCACGGCACGCGCCGTGGAGGTAGCGGCTGAGCTGTTCACGGTTCGACTCCTTCGTCTGATGTGAACCTCCTCCACTCCAAGGCGAAGCGTACGGATCCGGGGGCCGCCTGGCGTAGCGGCGCGCGGACCGTCGAGGCGTCGAAGCGCGGACACGCCGCGCGTCGGCTCGGCGCCCCGACTGGGTCAACAGGAGCGTCAACCGGCCGCGAGGGTGGCTCCGGTGTAGACTCAGGCTGCCCCGAGATCACGAACGAGGACCTCGCAGCACCCATGACCTACGTCATCGTCGAGCCATGCATCGGTGTGAAGGATGCGAGCTGCGTAGACGTCTGCCCGGTCGACTGCATCCACGCCACGGATGACGACCCGCAGTTCTACATCGATCCCGACGAGTGCATCGACTGCGGGGCGTGCGAGCCGGAGTGCCCGGTGACCGCGATCTTCGCCGAGGATGCCGTGCCCGATGACCAGGTGCAGTACATCCAGATCAACGCCGACTACTTCAAGAAGTAGCCGATGCCGCGGCTGATCGTCCTCTACAGCGTTCCCGAGGACCCCGACGCGTTCGACGCGCATTACCGCGACGTCCACACCCCGATCGTCGAGCGCTATCCGAACCTGCGGAACGTGCGGCTCACGAAGCCGGTCGGCGTGGCGGGGCGGCCCGCGCCGTTCCACCTCATGGCCGAGATGTTCTTCGACACCGCCGCCGACCTCGACGAGGCCCTCATGTCGGAGGCCGGCGCGGACAGCGCACGCGACCTGCGCAACTTCGCGGGCGCCGGCGTCTCGATGTTCATCGCGCTCGACCCGGCCGATGGCTGAGCCCGGGTCGCCGGTACCCTCGGCGCCCGAGGCGCTCGGATACCAACGGATCCGCTACGAGCGCGACGTGGAGCGCCGCGTCGCGACCATCGCGATCCAGCGGCCGGAGGTGCTCAACGCGCTCGACCTGCCGACGCTGTTGGAGATGAGCGACGCATTCCAGCAGGCGTCGTGGGACGACGCGGTGGCCGTCGTCGTCGTCACCGGAGCCGGGGAGCGGGCGTTCTGCACCGGCGCCGACCTCGACGAGCAGGCGCTCATGGGCGCCACTTCCGGGCAGTACTGGCGCTGGATGGGCGCGTTCATCGAGATGCACGACCGGCTGCGCCACATCGGGAAGCCGACCATCGCCCGCATCAACGGCGTCTGCGTCGGCGGCGGCCAGGAGCTCCAGCTGGCGTGCGATCTATCGGTGATGGTCGACGACACCTACATCCGCCATGTCGGGCCGGAGCACGGGTCGGTGCCGGCGGGCGGCGCGACGCAGTGGCTGCCGATCGTTGTCGGAGACCGGCGCGCGCGAGAGATCGTCATGCTCTGCGAGCCCATCTCACCGTCGCAGGCGCTCGAGTGGGGCCTGGTCTCGCGCGTGGTCTCCCGCGCCGAGCTCGACCGGACAGTGGCCGAGCTTGCCGAGAAGCTGGCGCGGAAGCTGCCCGAAGCGCTGCGCTACACGAAGACGCAGCTCAACTGGTGGCGCGACCTCGTTTGGTCGCAGACCATCGAGCATGCGCGCGACTGGCTCGCCGTCCACTCCACGTCGGACGAGACGAAGGAGGCGGTCGTCGCCTTCCACGAGAAGCGCGCGCCCCGCTACGCGGCGTTGCGCCGACTCGAGGCCGGCGCCGGCCGAACGTGCTTCACCTGTGGCGCGGACGGGTTGCCCGCCGGTCACAAGTTCTGCGGTGAGTGCGGGGCGGAGCTCCCTGATGCCTGGGACGAGCCCCAGTGATCCATTCGCCAGATGTCAGTGGTGTTGACATATGACCGAATCGGTGGAGGCCGACGGGCTCATCCTGGTCGAACGCCAGGCTGAGCAGCGCACCGCACTCGTGCGCCTCAACCGGCCGAAGCAGCTCAATGCGTTGAACGGCCAGGTCATGGATGCCCTGTGCGACGCCCTCGAGCAGCTCGACCGCGACGACGAGGTGCGGGCGATCGTGGTGACGGGCAACGAGCGCGCGTTCGCGGCGGGCGCCGACATCGGCGAGATGTCCGACGCGACCCCCATCGAGATGCTCAGAACGAACCGCATCGGTCAGTGGGACCGCATCCGGAAGGTGAGCAAGCCCGTGATCGCGGCGGTGAACGGCTGGGCGCTGGGCGGCGGCTGCGAGCTGGCGATGACGCTCGACCTGATCGTCGCGGGGGAGGGCGCGAAGTTCGGGCAGCCCGAGATCAACATCGGTGTCATTCCCGGCGCCGGCGGGACGCAGCGGCTCACGCGGGCCATGGGCAAGTCGAAGGCCATGCGGATGATCCTCACCGGCGAGCCGATCACCGCCCGCGAGGCCGAGGACGCGGGCCTCGTCGCCGTCGTCGCCGAGGACGAGCTCGTCGTCACCGATGCCCTGACGCTGGCCGCGACGATCGCCCGGAAGAGCCCGATCGCGCTGCGCATGGCGAAGGAGGCGGTCAACGCGGCGTACGAGATGAGCCTGACCGATGCGCTCGCGCACGAGCGGCGCCTCTTCTACCTCCTCTTCGCCAGCGAGGACCAGAAGGAGGGCATGGCCGCCTTCCTCGAGAAGCGCGAGCCGGACTTCAAGGGTCGCTGACGCGTGACCGATGCCAGCGGTGCCGTCGCGCCGGACGGCAGCCCCGTCGACCTGTACCTCCTGCTGCCGTCCTTCGGCGAGCCCGCCATCGTCCATGGCGCGATCCCGTCCGGTGCGGAGATCCTGGAGCTCGGCTGCGGCGTTGGGCGAATGACGCACGAGCTCGTCCGCCTCGGGCACCCGGTGACCGCCGTCGACGAGTCGCGCGAGATGCTCGCTCACGTCCGCGACGCGGCGACCGTGCAGGCTCGCATCGAGGGCCTCGACCTGGGCCGAACCTTCGACTGCGTCCTCCTGGCCAGCCACTTCATCAATGCCGCCGATGCGGACGAGCGCCGGAGGTTGCTCGAGGTCTGCGCCCGACACCTCAATAACGAGGGGCGGGTTTTGATCGAGGCCTACCCGGCGGAATGGCGTCCGCAGGCGGGCGATGTCGGTGGCCGCGACGACCTCGAGATCCGCTACCTGCGGGCCGACTGGGACGGCCCAGCCGTCACCGCCGAGCTCGAGTATCGGGTCGGCGATCGCCGCTGGACCCAGGGGCCCTTCACGGCGGCCGTGCTCGACGAGGCGGAGCTCGCCGAATCGCTTGCGATGGCCGGCCTCGCCTTCGACGGCTGGCTCGACGATCGACACACCTGGCTCGCCGCGCGGAGGGGCGCGTGACGCTCGGCAATCCGGATCATCCGGTGGGCGGGCTCGCCGTTCCTCGCCCCCCGGGCGTCGAGCTCCATCCGCTTGGTCGCGACGACTTCGCCGATGCCCTCGCCATGGCGCGCGAGCTCTACGGTCTCGACCCGGATGCGGCCGCCCAGCCGCACCGCGCCGCGTTCGAGGCACTGGTGAGCGACGTCGACGCCACCTCGTTCCTGGCAGTCGCCGATGGATTGGCGGCCGGGTTGATCATCCATCGGCTTCGGCGGCGGTTGAATCACGCGACGTTCGAGGGGTGGATCAGCGACCTCGTCGTGCGGGAGGGGTTCCGCGGCCGGGGCATCGGCCGCTCCCTGGTGTCGGCGGCCATCGCGGAGTGGCGGCTGCGCGGCGGCCACGTCCTGGAGCTGGAGGTCGCCTACGACCGCACGGCGGCTCGCGCGCTGTACGAGTCGCTCGGTTTCGTCGACCAGGGCAAGTACTTCGAGGTCGGCCCGGTCCGGACGCGCGACCTCGCCCCGGTCGCCGGGCTCGAGATCCGGCCCATCGCCGCGGAGGATTTCGACGCCGTCACGCGCCTCCTCGCGGAGCTGGGACGGCCCGCGCCGACCGAGGAGAGGCTGCCGGCCCTGCGTCGCACGTTCCTTCACCACCTCGCTCGAGCGGATACCGGCTCGCTGCTCGCCCTGCTGGACGGTGCGCCGGTCGGGTTCGTGAGCCTGGAGCTGCGCCAGCCGTTCTTCACGCTCGCACCGCAGGCCTGGATCCCGGATCTCATCGTGACCGATGCGGCGCGCGGCCGGCATGTCGGCGCCGCGCTCCTCGATGCGGCGTTCGCGGAAGCCCAGGAGCGTGGCGCGTATGCCCTGGCGCTCGAGAGCGGCCACCACCGCGCCGTGGCGCACCAGCTGTACCTGGCGGCCGGGATGAGCGACGTCGGCAGCTTCTTCACGCTCGCCCGCTGAGCGGGCGTCGGTACAATCGCCGCCGATGCCTGACGTGCCCGACGAGACGATCCTCGCGGCCCACGAGGCCGGAGTCACGACGCTGACGCTGAACCGGCCTGACTCGCTGAATGCCCTGAACGCCACGATGCGGCGTGAGCTCGCGGCCGCGCTGAAGGCCGCGGCGAGGGATGGCACCACGCGCGCCGTCGTCCTCACCGGCGCCGGTCGTGGCTTCTGTGCGGGAGCCGACCTGCGCGGGGGGGCCGGGGAACGCAACTTCCGTCACGTCCTCAGCACCGAGTACAACCCCCTGATCGAGGCCATCCGCACGCTGCCGAAGCCGATCGTGGCGGCCGTGAACGGCGTCGCCGCCGGCGCCGGGGTGAGCGTGGCGCTGGCCGCCGACCTCGTCGTGGCGGCGGAGGATGCGCGCTTCGTGCCCGCCTTCGCCCGCATCGGTCTCGTTCCGGACTCCGGCCTGGCGCGCACGCTCGTGCGAGGCGTCGGCCGCCATCGGGCGTTCGAGATCCTCATGGGCGAGCGTCAGCTCGGAGCCGACGAAGCGCGCGACCTGGGCCTCGTCGCGGCCGTGGTGCCAGGCGACAGGCTCATGGAAGTTGCCGGCCAAGCGGCCCGGCGGCTGGCGGACGGGCCGACGGCAGCGATCGGGCTCACGAAGCGGCTCATCAACCGCGCCGAGGACGCGACGCTCGCCGACGCCCTGGCGGCGGAGGCGGCACTGCAGGACCTCGCCGGCCGCACCGAGGACCACGCCGAGGGCGTCGCCGCATTCAGCGAAAAGCGCGACCCGGAGTTCCGCGGGCGATGAACGGCCTCCGACTCATGGGCGTACTGGGGGCCGGCACGATGGGCGCCGGGATCGCCCAGGTCGCCGCCGAGGCCGGCCTGGAGGTGCTCGTCCACGATCCGGTCGACGGCGCCACGGAACGCGCCCGCAGTCGGGTCGACGGGTTCCTCCAGCGCAAGGTGGCGAAGGGCGAGCTCCAGGCCACGGATGCGGCCGACGCCGTGGCGCGTCTCCGACCGGTCGAGAGCCTCGAGGCACTGACCGGCGCGGATCTCGTCGTGGAGGCGATCCCCGAGGAGCTCGACCTGAAGCGCGAGGCCTTCCGCCGCCTCGACGCGGTGGCCGCTCCGACCACGATCCTCGCCACCAACACGAGCTCGCTGTCGGTGGCGGCCATCGCGGCCGCGGTCGCCGATCCGGGACGCGTGGCGGGGATGCACTTCTTCAACCCGGTGCCGCTCATGTCGCTGGTCGAGGTCGTCGCCGGACCGATGACCCGTCCCGACGTCGTGGACGACGTGACGGCCGTCGCCCGACGCCTCGGAAAGACCCCGGTCGCGGCCGCCGACACCCCGGGCTTCATCGTCAACCGCGTGGCGCGGCCCTACTACCTCGAGGCGTTCCGGATCGTCGGCGAGGGCGTTGCGTCCGTCGACGGGGTCGATGACGCCATGCGCGGCATCGGCTTCCGGATGGGGCCCTTCGAGCTCGTCGACGCCATCGGTGCCGACGTCAACTTCGCGGTCAGCCGCAGTGTCTTCGACCGCTTCTTCGGGGATCCGCGCTACCGGCCGCATCCGCTGCAGCGGACGCTTGTCGAGGCCGGGCGGCTGGGGCGGAAGTCGAGCGGCGGCTGCTATGACTACGACGCCGACGGATCGCGCGGGGCGCCGTGGGCTGGGCTCAACCGCCGGGCCGCCGGCCCTCAGCCTCCACGGCTCGACTCCGCGCAGATCGAGGCTCGCATCCTGGCCATGATCGTGAACGAGGCGGCCTCGGCCGTCGCGGAGGGCGTGGCCACGCCGGAGGCCATCGACACCGCGATGCGCCTCGGTACGAACTGGCCGGAGGGCCCCATCGCCTGGGGCGAGCGCATCGGCCTGGCGTCGGTCGTCCATACGCTCGACGCGCTCCACGCGTCGGTGCCGGACGGGCGGTATCGCGCCATCCCGCTGCTGCGCACCATCGCCGACGAGGGCGGCAGCTTCTTCGGGACCCACGACTAGGTGTCGCTCGGCGCGCGCTATCGGGCCGTCGTGTTCGACATGGACGGCCTCCTGCTCGAGACCGAGGACCTGTGGCACGCCTCGGAGAGCGAGCTGTTCCGGCGCCACGGCGTGGAGTTCACACGGGACGACCAGCTGGCTCTGATCGGGACCGGGGCGGAGGTCAGCTCGCGCTACTACGCCGAGCGTCTCGGCCTGCCGGTCGAGCGCGGGCCGGAGCTCTTCGAGGAGATGATCGGCCTCATGCATGAGCAGGTGCGCCGGCAGGTCGACGCGCGGCCGGGAGCCCGCGAGCTCGTCCATGAGCTGCGACGGCTCGGCGTCCCGCTGGCTCTCGCTTCCAACTCGCCTCGCTACCTCGTCGACGACGCGCTCGCGACCGCTGGCCTGGCCGGCGTCTTCGACGTCATCGTCACCGCAGACGACGTGGAGCGCCCGAAGCCGGCGCCGGACATCTATCGGCTGGCCTGCGAGCGCCTCGGCGTGCCGGCGTCCGAGGCCGTCGCGCTCGAGGACTCGGGATCGGGAGTGGCAGCCGCCAAGGCGGCCGGCCTCGACTGCATCGCCGTGCCGATGTTCGCCGAGACCGATGTCGCCGCGGCCGACCAGGTGGTTGACTCGCTCGAGCGGCTCCTCGATCCGGTGCTCAACGACCCTTCCGAGTAAGGCTCCGACCCGCGCGTGTACCTGCCTCGATTCGTCGAGGCCCGGCGGCCTCTGACTGCGTCAATCGAGAAATATTCACCGGAGCCGGTCGGCGCGCGCGGTTTCCTCGACCGATCGAGGATTCCGGAGCGTGAGCCGCGCCCCGACGCGCACCTCATGCGTACCGGTCCTCGCTCTAGCGCGGGAACAGCACCTGAGACCGGCTTCAAGGGAAAACGGCTCGATTCATCGCGGCCTGGCCGCATGTGGCTCCCCGGAGCATCAGGAGCGCGGGGGCCTTGGGCGGGGCGGGTTCCGCCTCGCGGGGCTATGCTCTCGGCATGTGCCGAAGCATCAAGACCCTGAGGACCGGACCGATCCCGGCCAGTGACGAGGAGATCAGCGCCGCGGCGCTCCAGTACGTCCGCAAGGTGAGCGGCTATCGGAAGCCGTCGACGGCCAACGAGCGCGCGTTCGATGAGGCGGTCGAGGCGGTCGCCGCTGCGTCAAAGCAGCTTCTCGAGGCCGTCGCCCTGACCCACCCGCAGGCCGCCCGCCGAGTCGCCTGAGGAGCGGACGCCGATGCGCCTCGACATCTCGGAGACGGTGGCGGTGGCCCGCTGGTGGTGGACCTTCATCCTGCGCGGCGCGCTCGCGATCGCGTTCGGCATCGTCGCCTTCCTCGCACCGATGTGGGGCGTCGCGATCCTCATTGGCGTGTTCATCGCCTGGGCACTGATCGACGGTGTGACGAGCCTCTTCACCGGCATCCGCACACGAACCAGCGACCGCAACTGGTGGCTCGCGATCCTGGAGGGCATCGTCGGGATCGCCGTCGGCGTCATCGCCCTCTTCGTGCCCTGGTTCGCGACGCAGGTGCTCGTGATCCTCATCGGTGCGTGGGCGATCGTCACCGGCATTGTCGAGATCGTCATGGCCATCCGCCTGCGCGAGCAGATCAAGGGCGAGTTCTGGATGGGCCTCGCCGGCGTCGCGTCGATCCTGTTCGGCGTGCTCCTCTTCGTCTTCCCACGCGCCGGGGTCCTGAGCCTGGTGTGGCTCATCGGCGCGTTCGCCATCGTCTTCGGCGGCTTCCTGGTCATCCTCGGCTGGCGGTTGCGCACGATCGACGAGATGGCGAAGGTCGACGCGGCACACGACTACTCGCGCTGAGCACGGACTCGCGATCGCCTACGGCTGACGCCGTCCGATCCGGAACGCGATCAGCGTCAGGGTGATGGTGCCGATCATGAGCATCACCGCCATGGCGATGAGGACCGGCAGTCGCTGGGCGAAGCGCAGCTGCCCGTAGAGGAAGACCGGGAACGTCGGATCGCCTCCGGCGAGGAACAGCGCGATGGCCACCTCGTCGAACGAGACGATGAAGCAGGTGAGCCACGCCGACACGAGCGTCGTGCCGATGATCGGCAGGATGACGCGTCGAAGTGTCGCCGGGTAGGTCGCCCCGAGGTCCATGGCCGCGTCCTCGAGCTGCGGGTCGAGGCCTGAGACCCGCGCCAGGATGATGAGCGTCGCAAACGGCAGGGCGATGACGGTATGGCCGGCTGCGATCGTCAGGAGCGAGCGCGGCACGTCGAGGAACGTGAAGAGCAGGAACAGCGCGACGCCGAGGACCACGAACGGGACGATGAGCGGCAGTGCGGCGAGCCCCAGGAGGCCCGTGCGGCCGCGGAAGCGGAAGCGAACGAATGCCAGGCTCACGCCGAATCCCAGGGCCGTGGCGATCGTGGCCGAGCCCGCCCCCACCAAGACGCTGTTGCGGGCCGCCTCCAAGAGCGCCGCGTCCGCGAAGACCTCTCGGTACCAGTCGAGCGTGAGCCCCTCGAGCGGGAAGGTGAGGACGCTGTTCGTGTTGAACGAGAAGAGGAAGAGCAGCGCGACCGGGAAGTAGAGGAGGGCGAGCATGACGGCGTAGACCGGGCCGAGGGGGACCCGCGTGCGACCAATGCCGACGGCGCTGCGTCGCGTCACGTCGCGAGCCTCTGCAGGTCGATGACCCGCAGCATGATCGCCACGAGGACGCTGGTGACAACCAGCATGAGGACCGAGAGCGCCGCCCCGCCAGCCCAGGCGCCGGCCTGTCCGAAGAAGTCCTGGATGAGGTTGCCGTACATGTATCCCTCGGTCCCGCCCACGAGCGAAGGCGTGACGTACTCGCCGACGGTGGGGATGAAGACCATGAAGAACGCCGCCAGCGCTCCGGGCAGGCCCATCGGCAGCGTCACGCGGGCGAACCTCGTCCACGGCCCCGCCCCGAGGTCCGCCGCGGCCTCGAGGTGCCCGCGATCGATGCGCTGGAGGGCAGCGTAGATCGGCAGTGCCGCGAACGGGATCCAGACGTAGACGAGCGTCACGATCACGGCGCCCTGGGAGTAGAGGAGCAGGTCGATCGGCTCGGAGATGAGGCCGATCGATCCGAGGAACGAGTTGATCGCGCCCTCCTGGCCGAGCATCAGGCGCCATGCCATGACCCGCAGGAGATAGCTGACGGCGAAGGGGATGAGCAGGAGGATCAGGAAGAAGGTCGCGCGCTCCCGGGCCCGAAACGCCAGGAAGTAGGCGATCGGGTAGGCGAGGACCGTCGCGGCCGACGCGACGGCGAGAGCGATGAGGATCGAGCTTCCGAGAAGGCGAAGGTACGACGGGGTCGCGAAGATCCGGTCGTACTGCGCGAGGGAGAGCGTCCAGGGATCGTCGAAGTTGATCGGGCCCGCCTCGGGACGGAAGCTGATCGCGATGACGAGGATGACCGGCGCGATGAAGAAGAGGGCGAGCCATGCGGCCGGCGGGAGCGTGAGGAGGCGAAAGGCTCGCCGTCGTCCGAGCATCTCCGCTCCGCCGGCCTCGTCAGGTGGATGCGCGTGGGTGCGCTACTCCGACTTCACCCTCGTCCACATGGCGGTCCAGTCGTCCCGTTGCTCGGCGGTGACGAGAGGGGTGAAGTTCGTGTTCTCCAGGATCGACGGATCGTCGAGGCCGAAGGCCTCCACGAGGATCGGGTCGTCGATCGCGTCCATGACCTCCTGGTTGGCGCAGCCGTAGTAGAACTGCGTGACCGCGTTGCCGCAGCTGAGCTCGGCGAGCTTCTGATCCAGGAACTGGAGGGCGAGCTCCGGGCTGTCAGACTCGGCGCTGATCCCGTAGAGGCCCACCCACGAGTTCCGGCCCTCCTCCGGCTGGGCGTAGGCGACCGGCGTACCCTCCGTCAGGGCCGTGGCGTAGCAGCCCTGCCACGCGTATGCGACCCAGATGTCACCGCTCATGACCTCGGGGCAGAGGTTGTCGTACTCCGAATCCCAGTAATGGAGATTGAGCGGCTTCTGGGCGATCCAATCCTGCTCGATCTGGGCGAGCTGCTCATCGGTGATGGCCGTCTCGTCCCACCCGTTGATGTACGACGAGACGGTGACGGCCGCGGGTCCGTCGTCCCACATGGCGATGTGGCCCGCGTAGTCCTCGTTGAAGAGCGCATCCCAGCTCGTGACCTGGTCGACCTGCTCGGTGTTGTAGAGAATCGAGGTGAAGCCCCAGTCCCAGGGGACGTAGTACTGCTTCCCATCGATCTGGCCGAGCTCCTTCATGCTGTCGGGGACCTTGTCCCAGTTCGTCAGCTTGCTCGTGTCGATCTCCTGCACGAGACCCTCGTCGACGTAGAACTGCTGCCAGCCGGTGTAGAAATGGAAGATGTCGGCCTCGCTGCCGGCCTGCATCTTCGCGAGGATGTCGGCGTCGTTCTCGCCGAACTCGAAGTCGACCGCGGTCTCGGGGTTCGCGGTCTGGAAGTCGGTCCAGAAGTCCTCGGCTTCGTATCCCGCCCACTCGAGGACGAGAAGGCTGTTCGGCTCGCCACCAAGGCTGCACGCCGGGAGCAGCAGGGCGAAGCTGACCAGGACGACGGGCAGCAGTCGGGCAGCACGGAAACTGGCACGCTCGGGCATCTCTCCTCCATTCCGCTCGGGCCGTGCCGAGCGCTCCGATCGGCGGATGCTACGTCCCGCCCCGGGGGCGGTCAACGATTTCGTGCACGCCCTGCGGCGAGGGCCGCGGAATCAGTGGCCGACGCGATAGCCGAGGATCCGGGGCAGCCGCGCGATGAGGCGGATGAAGGGGTTCGGACGGCGTCCGTCATCGAGCGCATCGTCCTCGCGGATGAGCGCCTCTCGCACCATCCGCGCACCGATGAAGCGGATTGGCTCCGGCGGGAGAAGTGGCTGCCGCGGACCGACGAACGGAAGCGCGGCGACGTCGGCATCCCCGGCGCCGTCGACGAGGGCCGCCAGCGCACGGCCGGCCAGCCGCGCCGGCCCCGCGCCGTTGCCGGCGAAGCCGTGGGCGAAGTGCAGCCGCCCGCGATGGCTGGACCCGATCTCCGGCATCCGATGGCCGGTGATGTCGATCGGCCCGCCCCAGGCGTCCTCGAATCGCACGTCGCCGAGCATCGGCAGGAGGTGGCGGAAGTTTCGGACGACGCGGTCGACCGCGTGCGAGTCGTGCGTGTACGTGCCATCGATGCGGCCGTCGAATCCCGCCGCGCCGACGCCGGCGCCGAAGGCGATCCGCCCGTCGCGCGTCGTCCGGAAGTAGCTGATCGTGAACCGGGAGTCGCTGAGCAGCTCGCCGCCGGTCCACCCGAGCTCGGCGAGGCGGTCGGAGATCGGCTCGGTGAGCACGATGTAGCTGCCCCAGCCGAGGACGCGCGTCCGGAATCCCGGCCAACCGCCGGCCCACGCGTTGATGGCGAGGACGGCCTGGTCGGCGAAGACACGTCCGCCGTCGGTCTCCAGCTGGAGCGGGCCGGCGACGTCGTGCAGGGCGCGGACCCGGGTTCCCTCGTGGATGCGGACGCCGCGCTCGAGGAGGACGCGACGCAGCCCACGAGCCAGGCGCGCCGGCTGGATGGAGGCGGCGGTCGGCATCATGAGGCCCTCGCGGAAAGCCGGCGAAGCGCATCGGTCCTGGACCTCCGCGGGCGACATCGGCACCAGCTGGCCGGCCTCGCCGACCTCCCGGACCCGCGCCACCTCCTCAGCCCAGTCCGGCTCCCGACGCGGGAACGCGTTGACCCGGAGATACCCCGCCTTGGTGTACCAGGCGTCGACGCCATTGGCCTCGCACCACGTGCCGATGCCATCGACGACTTCGTCGGCTTCCCGCGCGATCGCGACCGCGGCCGCCTGGCCGTACTGTTCGGTGAGGTAGCCAAGGCTCTCCCACCAGCCGTGGACGAAGCCGCCGTTCCGGCCGCTCGGACCGCCCCCGCAGATGTCCTGCTCGAGGACGACGATCCGGGCGTCCGGCGCGCGCTCCGTGAGGAACCAGGCGGTCCAGAGGCCCGTGTAGCCCCCGCCGACGATCGCGACGTCCGCGTCGATCTCTGTCTCGAGTGGCGGCGCCTCCGTGACCCGGCCCTCGGCCTCGAGCGCCTCCCGCAGCCACCAGCTACGCCGCCGTCCCGGCGTCGGTGGATGGCCGGGTCGTGTCCCCGTCTCTCCCGCGCTCAAGCGCCCGGCTTCACCACCATGAGCACGATGATGAGCCCGACCAGGAAGGCGAGGATCGCGGCGAGGACCCGGCCCCGCGCGGTGAGCCGCCGGAACTCCATGGAGCCGGCGCCACCCGCCTCGTACGCGGCGATCTGGTTCGTCAGCGTCGGCGAGTAGAGGGCGAGGGCCACGGCACCCATGACCAGGTAGAGAACGATCGCGGCCGCGACCCAGGAATCGGTGAACTCCCACGGACCGAGAATCACGAGGAGGATGCCGACGAGGATGAGTCCCACGTATGACGGGTTCGCGACGCGGTCGTCCATGAACTTGATGCCGCGCAACGCCCAGCCCATGTGCTCCGGCTCACGGGCGGCGCGGAACTGCCAGACGCCGTAGCTGATGTTGAATCCGACCGCGACGATGGCGAGGAGGATGTGCAGCGTCTTCAGCCAGGGGTAGAAGTCCACGATGCGGCCGATGGTACGACCCGCGTCCACTCAAGGTAGCATCGGTGCCATGAGCGCCGATGGAGCCCGCACGCCGGTCATCGTCGACGGCCTGCGCACGCCGTTCGGCCGCTACGGCGGCGCGCTGAAGGAAGTGCGTCCCGACGACATGGCCGCGCACGTCATTCGCACCCTCATCGAGCGCACCGGGATCGATCCGGGGGCGATCGACGACGTCATCCTGGGCGCCGCCAACCAGGCGGGAGAAGACAACCGCAACGTCGGCCGCATGGCCGCGCTCCTCGCCGGGCTGCCCATCGAGGCCCCCGGACAGACGGTCAACCGGCTCTGCGGCTCCGGCCTGCAGGCGGTGGTCAGTGCCGCTCACGCGATCGCCTACGGAGACGGCGAGGTCTTCGTCGCCGGTGGGGTCGAGTCCATGACCCGCGCGCCGTTCGTGATGGCCAAGCCCTCGGCCGCGTTCCCGCGCGGTGAGCAGACGATGTTCGACACGACCCTCGGCTGGCGCTTCACGAACCCGCGCCTGGCCGACGCCTACTACCCGTACTCGATGGGCGAGACGGCCGAGAACGTCGTCGAGCGCTGCGGCGTGAGCCGAGAGGACCAGGACGCCTTCGCACTGGCCTCCCAGCAGCGCTGGTCTGCCGCGCACGTCGCCGGCCGCTTCGCCGACGAGGTCGTCCCCATCGAGGTGCCCGATGGTCGCGGGATCCGGACCGTCGAGAGCGACGAGCATCCGCGCCCCGACGCGACGCTCGAGTCGCTTGCCGCCTTGAAGCCGGCGTTCAAACGGGACGCGAGCGGCTCCGTGACCGCCGGCAACAGCTCCGGCATCAACGACGGAGCCGCAGCGGTCCTCGTCATGAGCGCGGCGCGTGCCCGCGAGCTCGGGCTGCGGCCGATCGCGCGCATGGTGTCGTCGGCCGTCGTCGGAGTCGACCCGGCGACCATGGGTCTGGGACCGATCCCAGCCACGCGCACGGCCCTCGAGCGGGCGGGCCTCGAGGTGAAGGACCTCGACCTCGTCGAGCTCAACGAGGCCTTCGCCGCGCAGGCGATTCCCGTCATGCGCGAGCTCGGCCTCGACCCCGAGACGACGAACGTCAACGGCGGGGCCATCGCCATCGGTCATCCGCTGGGGGCCTCCGGCGCCCGGCTCACCGCAACGCTCCTCCACGAGATGCGACGGCGCGGCGCGCGCTACGGCCTCGCTACGATGTGCATCGGCGTGGGGCAGGGAATCGCGGCAGTCTTCGAGGCGGTCGAATGACGACGAAGCAGGGCGAGATCAGCGTCGTGACTTCCGGCGAGTCGTCGGTCGCACCCGACCTCGCCATCGTCTCCTTCAGCGTCACCGCCGATGGCAAGCAGCTCGCGCCCACGCGCGACGACGTCAATCGACGCGCCTCCGCGGTCCTTGCCGCGCTGCGCGAGCTGGGAATCGCCGAGGGCGACATCAACGCGCCGGACGTCGGCATCCACCCGCAGTACGACTATCGCAAGGGCCAGCGTCTCACGGGCTATCACGTCGCGCGTCAGATGACGGCGAAGGTCCGCGATCTCGAGCGGCTGGGCGAGGTGCTCGACGCGGTCGTGGCGGCGGGCGCGAACGAGGTCCATGGCGCCCAGATGTCGGCCGCGGACCCGTCGGCAGCCGAGCACCGGGCGTTGGCTGCGGCGATGGCGGCCGCCCGAGCCAAGGCGGAGGCGGTCGCATCGGCCGCGGGGGTGACGCTCGGGGCGCTCACCCGGCTCGAGGAGGACGCTGACGTCGGCTTCCAACCCATGCCGAAGCTGGCGGTCATGCGGATGGAGGATGCCGGCGCCGTCCCGACGGAGGTGTCTGCCGGCGACCTGACCGTCACGCGCCGCGTCCGGGCCTGGTTCGCGATCGGCTAGCGCGCCGCACGCCGCGTGTCCGACGTCCGGCTCATCTTCTCGGTCCAGGCGGTCCGCGCGTTCCTCTACGGCTTCAGCAGCATCCTCGTCGGAGCCTCGCTGGCGGCGTCCGGCCTGAGCGAGGCGACCGTCGGGATCGTCTTCACCGCCATGCTGCTCGGGATGGCCATATCCTCCATCGCCGTCGGGCGCTGGGGCGAGGCGATCGGCCGTCGCCGGACGTACATCGGGCTCCTCGTCGTCATGGGCATCGCCGGCACGGTCTTCGCGCTGACCGGGGAAGTCGCGCTCCTGATCCTCGCGGCGCTGACGGGCACCCTCTCGACGGATCCGAACGAGTCCGGACCGATCACGACGGTCGAACAGGCGATGCTCGCCTCCGCGCCGGCCGCCGAACGCTCCCGCGTCTACGGCCGATACAACGCGGTCGCGTACGTTGCGGGCGCCCTGGGCGCCCTCGCGGCCGGTGGGCCGAGCGCGCTCCGCGGCCTCCTCCCCGGTCTGCCGCCCGACCAGCGCTGGCTGGTCCTCATGCCGCTCGGTGCGGCGATCTGCGCGATCCTGGCCGTTCGCCTGCGCCCGTCGGTCGAGGTTGACCCCGCGGTTCCGGTCGAGCAGCGCGGCCTGCGGCGCTCGAAGTCGGTCGTCCAGCGCCTCGCCGCCCTCTTCGCGCTGGACGCGTTCGCCGGCGGTTTCATCGTCGCCAGCTTCATCGTCTTCTGGTTCGGCCGCCAGTTCGGCGCCGATGCCCAGCTCATGGGCCTCGTCTTCTTCGGCGTCGGGCTGCTCCAGGCCGGGAGCTCGGTTGCGGCCGGATGGCTGGGCGCCCGCATCGGCCTGCTGAACACCATGGTCTTCACCCACCTGCCGTCGAACGTGATCCTCGCGCTCATCCCGCTGGCGCCGACGCTCGGGCTGGCCATCGTGATGCTCCTCGCGCGTTCCGCCCTGTCGCAGATGGACGTGCCCGCTCGCCAGGCATACGTGGCGGCGCTGGTCGATCCGGCCGAGCGGACCGCGGCGGCGGGCTACACCAACGCGGCTCGCCATGTCGTGCGGCCGGCAGGCCCGGCGCTCGCGTCGGCGTCGATGTCGATGGCCGCGGGCATCCCGTTCCTCGTCGCCGGCGGCCTGAAGGCCGTCTACGACGTCGTCCTGTACTTCACCTTCCGTGACGTCCGGCTCGGCGACGATTAGGCGGCGCCGCGCTTCACCTGGTACATGGCGGCATCGGCACGGCGGAAGGCGTCGCGCAGGGTCTCACCCTCCTCGGGGCTGGCCCAGCCGATGGACAGCCGCAGCCTGAGCCCGCGGTCGTTCGGCCACTTGTCGCAGGCGGCCATCACGCGCCGACGCACGGCCTCGGCGGCGGTCGGGTCGGCGTCGGCCAGGAGGGCGACGAATTCGTCACCACCGATGCGCGCGACGACGTCACCGGCGCGCACCGCGTCGCGCAGCACGCCCGCGGCGGCGATGAGCAGCTCGTCGCCGGCGGCGTGGCCGAACGAGTCATTCGTCCCCTTCAGCCCGTCGATGTCGACGGCAAGGAGCACGACCGGTCGCGGGTGGCGCTCGCGACGAGCCTGCTCGACGGTGAGCGTCTCCTCCCACGCAACGCGGTTCGCGAGTTCCGTGAGGGGATCGGTGCGCGCCTCGCGGGCGAAGCGGTCGCGCTGGGCGGCCAGGTCCTCGTGCGCGATCGCCAGCCGCAGCGCCGGCTCGGCGGCATCGGCCAGGGCGCGCCCGACGCGCTGGCAGAGCAGGGTGAATCCCCGCGGTCGCGCGTCCGTGTGCCCCACGATGAGCGCGCCCATCGCCTCCGTGCGGCCGATGCCCAGCGCATAGCACGACACGATGCGCAGCCCACTCCGTCCCACGGCCGCGAGGTCCTGCTCCACGATCGGCCCGCGCGTGGCGCGATCGGCGAGGTCGTGGAGCGAGGCACACAGGACCTCGTCGTCGACCATCGTGGGCCATGCGGCGCCGGCGCCGTGCACCTCGGTCATGCCATCCCGCTGGAGGAGCACGACACCGATCTCGCACGAGAGCGCGTCCGCCGCGGTCGCCGCCACATGTCGCGCCGCCTCCGCGAGCGAGTGGGGGGTGTGGGTCGTCAGCTGTCGCACCGCTTCGGCCAGCTCGAGCTCGTCGGCCAGGAGCTTTGAGGAAGGGATCTCGCCGACACTCGCGATCGCCTCGGTCGCGCGTGTCATCAGCTCGGCCGATGAGGCGCGGATCGGCCCGTCTGACCCGGCGACCACCACGTGCTCGCCAACGCGGACGACGGCCGCGTGGGCGCTCCAGTACGGACCGATGACACGCACCGGGCTGTCCTCCGCGATGCGCAGGATTCGCTCGCCGTTGGCGACCTTGTGCAGCGCCGGCTCATCGGCGAGCGCGACGTCGACGATGCCGGCCCAACCGGCGCCGCGACCCACGCCGCCACGCAGCCGCGCACCACCCTCCCCCAGCTCGAAGACCATGAGGTCGACGACCCCGAGCGTGGCGGCAACCTCGGCGACGGACGATCCGGTTGACATCGGATGCAGCCTACGCGGGCCATCCCATCCGAACGATGGTCCGATCGGTGGCCCTTCCGTACCGGGCGAGCGTCAGGTGAGCTTGAGGTTGGGAAGGACCTTTTCCCCGAAGGTCGAGATGAACTCGGCCTGGTTGCGACCGACGTTGTGGAGGTAGATCTCGTCGAAGCCCATGTCGACGTACTTCTGGAGCTCCGCCGTGTGCTCGTCGAGATCGGGGCTGATGAGCATCCGGTTCGCGAAGTTCTCGATCCGCACGAGCTTCGCCATGTTCGCGAAGTCCTCGGGGTTCTTGATGTCCTGCTTGGGGAACGGCATCCCGCCGTTGGGCCACTCCTTGATGGCCTGCTCATCGGCCGCCTCCTGCGTCGGCGCCCACGAGATGTGCACCTGGAGCTGTGTCCGCATGGTCTCCGGGTCCTTGCCGGCCTCGCGTGCACCCTCGCGGAACTTGTCCCACAGCATCGCGATCTTCTCGTCGGCGGCGCCGACCGTGATGATGCCGTCCGCGTATCGGCCCGTGCGCTTCGCGTTCACAGGTCCGGCGGTGGCGACGTAGATCGGAACGGGCTGGTCGGGGATCGTGTAGAGCCGGGCCGACTCGAGCGTGAAGTACTCGCCGTCGTGCTTGACGACCTTGCCGCTGAAGAGCTTGGTGATGATCTCGACCGCCTCGAACATCATCGCCGAGCGGATGCCGACCTCCGGCCACTCGCCGCCGATGACGTGCTCGTTGAGCGCCTCGCCCGCTCCCAGGCCCAGCCAGAAGCGGCCGGGGTACATGGCGCCGAGGGTCGCCGCCGCGTGCGCGATCACGGCCGGGTGATACCGGAAGCCCGGGCATGTGACCGCCGTGCCGAAGGGAAGGGATGTGCGCTGGCCGAGCGCGCCCATGAAGGACCACGCGAAGGCCGACTGGCCCTGCTGCGGCGTCCATGGGTGGAAGTGCTCGCTGACCTGGAATCCGGCGTCGAAGCCGGACCCCTCCGCCCGCTCGGCCCAGTCGAGCAGGTCGGTGGGGTGGAACTGCTCGAGCATGCAGGCGTAGCCGATCTTCGTCATGAGCGTAGGGTAGCGAGACTCGCTGTGGAGGAGCGAAGGGATCGCTCGAACGGTCTCAGACTCGATCCTCGCTCGGTCAGGCGTGAGCGGCTGGCGCATCGGCGCTCATCGGGGAGGACGTTTCGGATCGACCTTCCACCGGCGGCCTGATTCCGGCGATCATGCGCCGCATGGCGCTCGTTCTCCATCGGCCGACCGACGTGGACGCGTTCCTGGCGCAGGCCGGCGAATACCTGGCCGCACGCGAGGCGGAGCACAACCTCTTCTTCGGCATCGCGTCGCAGATCCGCTCGGTTCCCGAATTGTTTGCCACGGATCCGCCCACCTACGCGGTCGTCACCGATGGCGGCGACGTCGTGGCCGCCACGCTTCGCACGCCGCCGAACAACCAGGTCCTCTCGGAGGTCGACAATCTCGACGCCGTCGACCTCCTGGCCGATGCGCTCGCGGGCGAGCAGCTGCCCGGAGTCCTCGGCCCGAAAGTCGTGGCCGAGCGCTTTGCGTTGCGCTGGGCAGAGCGCAACGGAGTGACGGCGCGCGTCGACGTCGCCGAGCGCATCTTCCGCCTCGAGCGCGTGATCCCGCCCGAGCGCCCGGCGCCCGGCGCGTGGCGGCTCTCGCGGGATGGGGATCAACAGCTCGTGGCGGATTGGCTCAAGGCTTTCCACGACGAGGCCACGCCGGACCAGCCGCCGATGGTCGACCCCATGGCTGTGGCGGAGCGCTGGACGCAGGGGGTATATCGGCGGATGTACCTCTGGGAAGACGGCGGCCGCGTGGTGTCCATGGTCGGCGCCGGTGGGGAGACGCCGAACGGCATCCGCATCGGTCCGGTCTACACGCCGGCTGAGGCTCGTGGCCGAGGCTATGCGAGCAGCCTGACCGCCGCGACCAGCCAGGACCAGCTGGATCGGGGTCATCGGTTCTGCTTCCTCTTCACCGACCTCGCCAATCCGACCTCGAACAAGATCTACCGGGCCATCGGCTACGAGCCTGTGTGCGACGTCGACATGTACCGATTCCGTGCGGCGCGGTCCTAGCGCCCTGCTCGCGGCCCTGGTCCTGGCCGCCTGCGCCGTCCCGTCCGGCAGCCCAGCCGAGACCTGCGACGCCACGTGGCGCGGCGTCGACTCGGTCGTCGCGACCGCCGGCGGCGGAGACACTCAGTTCTTGCCGGTGACGTGCATCCGCGAGGTCGACGAGAAGCGGATCCGCATCGGCTTTGCGATGCCCCCGGGTCCGACGTGCTATGTCCTCGACGCGGTGCAGGTGGTGGAGTCCGCCGACGCGGTGTCGGTGCGGCTGATGGTGCGGCCGGACGACGATCCCGCGTCCGGCGCCTGCCCCGACGAGCCAGGCCGAATCACCACCGAGGTCGACCTCCAGGCGCCGGTCGCCGACCGCCAGCTGCTCGACGCCGCGCTGCCCTGACGGGCAGTCGCTACCATCGGTCCATGACCGACGTTTCCACACAGCTCGTCATCGGCGGCGAGCTCCGCGACGCCGCGAGCGGCGCCACCTTCC
This sequence comes from Candidatus Limnocylindria bacterium, assembly GCA_036274575.1. GTDB lineage: Bacteria > Chloroflexota > Limnocylindria > QHBO01 > QHBO01 > JACDBZ01. Next base: position 15,473 of record DASUFJ010000066.1, on the reverse strand, counting down.
CGACCTTCGACCCGGCGCACGGCGGCGAGCTCGCCACCGTCGCGAAGGCCGGCTCGGACGATGTCGACGCCGCGGTAAGCGCGGCCCGGGGAGCCTTCGAGGGCGCATGGGCCAAGACCTCCCCCGCGAAGCGTTCGCGCGCGCTCAATCGGCTGGCCCAGCTGCTGGACGAGCAGACCGATGCGCTCGCGGAGCTCGAGAGCCGCAACAACGGCAAGGCGAAGTGGCAGTGCGCGGCCGAGATCAAGGTCGCCGTCGCGACGCTCGAGCTCTTTGCCGGCGCGGCCCAGCACCTCTACGGCCGCTCGCACGTCGTGAACCCGGCCGTCGTGACCTACACCCTGAAGGAGCCGGTCGGCGTGGTCGGCGCGATCATCCCGTGGAACTACCCGCTGATGATGGCCGCCTGGAAGGTGGCGCCCGCCCTCGCCACCGGCAACGCGATGGTCCTGAAGCCGGCGTCGGCGACGCCGTTGACGGCCATCCGGCTCGGGGAGCTGGCACTGGAGGCCGGCATCCCGGCGGGGGTCCTCAACGTCGTCACCGGTCCGGGCGCCGAGGTCGGGGAGGCCGTCGCCGCGCACCCGGGCATCGACAAGATCGCGTTCACCGGCGAGACCTCGACCGGTAGACGCATCGCCGAGGTGGCGGCGAAGTCGCTCAAGCGCGTGTCATTGGAGCTTGGCGGGAAGAGCCCGAACATCGTCTTCGCGGATGCCGATCTCGACGCCGCCGTCATCGGCTCGCTGTGGGCGATTTACTACTCGGCCGGCCAGTCGTGCGAGGCGCGCTCCCGGATCATCCTCCAGGACGGGGTGTACGACGCGTTCGCATCGGCCTTCGCGGAGAAGGCGAAGGCGCTCACCGTGGGCGATCCGCTGGCCGACGACACGAAGGTCGGCTCGCTCATCTCGCGTTCGCACGCCGACAAGGTCCGCGGCTTCGTGGAGATGGGCGTCGCAGAAGGCGGCAAGCTCCTCGCCGGTGGCGATCTCTCGCTCGACGGCGGGCTCGATGCGGACGCCTTCGTCGCACCGACGGTCATCGGCGACGTGCCGAACGACGCGCGGATCGCGCAGGAGGAAGTGTTCGGCCCGGTGGTCACCCTGACCCGCTTCGGCGACGAGGCGGAGGCCATCGGCTTCGCCAACGACGTGCGCTACGGACTCGCGGCCACGGTGTGGACCGCGGACGGAGCGCGCGGGCACCGGGTCGCGCAGCGGATCCGATCCGGCGCCGTGGGGATCAACACGCCGTTCGTGGCGTTCCCCGGCGTGCCGTTCGGCGGCTTCAAGGAATCCGGCTACGGGCGAGAGCAGTCGATCGAGGCGCTCGACCTCTACACCGAGACGAAGGCCATCCTCCAGGGCACCTCGCCCAAGCCGGCCAACCCCTTCGGCATCTGACTTCGGTGGCGTCGCCACTGGTAGCGCTCGCGTACCAGCCGCGGATCCCTGCCGCATACCAGCCGGCCAATCCCTGCCACGTGCCAAGGGCACAGGGCCGTGGCGTGTACCGAGCGCGCACGCCTGCCAGGTACCAACCAGACCGATGCCGTGGCTCAGACCCGCGCGTGCTTCCGAGCCGCTCCGAGCCTGCTTGTCGACCGCAGCCGCGGCTCATTGGTGCCTGGCCGAGGAACGCGGGCTTGAGCCGGGGTACTCGATTCCCGCCAAATACCCCCCGACTCCCGCCACATGCCAATGGCACCGGGCTCAGGCGACTCGCGAAGGCGCGCGCCGGCCACGTACCAATCAGATCGAAGCGGTGGCATGGATCCTCCGCGTGGCTCGGAGCCGGCCGAGCCCACTCGTCGACCATAGCCTTGGCTGAGTGGTACCTGACAAGGGAACAGGGGCAGTTGCGCTCGGCTCCGCACGGCACGTACCGTCATCGTGACGATGAACTCCCCGCTCGACGCATGGTTCGACCGCTTCCCCGAGGGCTGGTGGGGCTACCACTGGTCACCGCCGCGGCCGATGAGCGCGGTCGAGCTCATCGCGACGCCCGCCTTCGACAGCCGGCTGATGGCGACCCTATGGGCGGTCGTCAGCCGCCGGCGCTCGGTCATGCTCAGCTCCGAGGCGCCGCAGGCCGGCAAGACGACAGCGCTGAGCGCGCTCGTCGACTTCCTGCCCGAGGACACGACCGGCATCTTCGTCCGCGGCTGGTGGGAGGACTACGAGTGGCTCGACGAGATCGAGCCCGGCACCGGGTACCTGCTCATCAATGAGATGAGCGATCACCTGCCAATCTACGTCTGGGGCCGCGCCGCTCGCGGCGCGCTCATGCTGGCCGGCAAGGGCTGGGGCATGGGCGCCACCATGCACGCCGACTCCCTGCCGGAGGCGCTGTCCAGCCTTCGCACGCTTGAGGCGACCGATGCGGACCTCGCCGGCCTCACGATCTACCTCCAGTTCTCGGCCTACGCCACGCCGGCCGGCATGTACCGCCGCGTCGAGGAGGCGTGGCATCTCCGCCTAGACGAAGCTGGCGCGCTGGCGCCGGTGCGACTCGCCGCCCTGGCGGGCGAGCGCTCTCCGCGGCTCACCGGTGCGCAGCGGCTCCCCTCGCCGCCGATGCTCCCCGGCGACGGCGGTCGGACCGAGCGGCCACTGGAGCACGATCCCGCCGCCTACGCGGTCCTCGCCACGACGCTCGGCCTCACGCCCCCCTCCTTCGAGGCCGAGGTCGCGAGACGTGCGGCCTACCTGGAGGACCTCGGCCTGCGCGGCGTGTGCGACCCCCCGTCGGTGGCGCTGGCGCTGCGCGAGTATCGGCCGTAGGGCGCCCGATCGTCATCGGTCTCGCGCCGCGCAACATCCCGGCCTTCGGCCGCTTCAGCGGCGCGGTGGTAGGCTCGTCGCGCCATGACGATGCTGCCACCTCCCGAGACCTCGCTGGGCGAGCTCCGCGCCGGCGGGTACAGGCCGCGGAGCGTGAAGGACGAGATCCGCGCCAACCTCCTCACGCGGATACAGGAGGGCCAGCCGTTCCTGCCGGGCATCCTCGGCTACGACGAGACGGTCCTGCCGCAGCTCGAGAACGCGCTCCTCGCCCGGCAGGACGTCATCCTCCTCGGCGAGCGTGGCCAGGCGAAGAGCCGCATCGCCCGCTCGCTCGCCGGCCTGCTCGATCCGTGGCTGCCGTACCTCGCCGGCACCGAGCTCCACGACGATCCCTTCGCGCCGATCTCGCCGCTCGGGCGGGCCATCGTCGCCGACGAGGGCGACGCGGCGCGCATCGGCTGGTGGGCGGCGGAGGATCGGTACAGCGAGAAGCTCAGCACCCCGGACATCAGCATCGCCGACCTCATCGGTGAGGTGGATCCGGTCAAGGTCGCGGAGGGCCGCTACCTCTCCGACGAGCTGACCATCCACTACGGCCTCCTGCCGCGCACGAACCGCGGGATCTTCAGCCTGAACGAGCTTCCGGACCTCGCCGAGCGCATCCAGGTCGGCCTCCTCAACGTGATGGAGGAGCGCGACGTGCAGGTCCGCGGCTATCGCGTGCGGCTGGAGCTCGACCTCTTCGTCATCGCCAGCGCCAACCCGGAGGACTACACGAGCCGCGGCAGAATCATCACCCCGCTCAAGGACCGATTCGGCGCGCAGATCCGCACGCACTACCCCGAGGAGGGCGGCACCGAGATCGCGATCATGGAGGCGGAGGCGACCCCGTTCGACGAGGCGAGCGGCGCATCGGTTCCCGTCCAGGTCCCCGGCTTCATGAAGGAGGTCGTGGCCGAGCTGTCGCAGCTCGCGCGCCGGTCCTCCGAGGTCAGCCAGCGCTCCGGCGTCAGCGTCCGCGTCACGATCGCCAACCACGAGACCCTGGCCGCGGCGGCACTCAAGCGCGCCGTGCGGCTTGGCGAACCGACCGCCGCGCCGCGCATCAGCGACCTCGGCGCGGTGGTCGCCTCGACCGCCGGCAAGATCGAGCTCGAGACCCTGGGCGACGAGACGCGCGAGGACCGGGTGGTGGAGAAGCTCGTCGCGCGCGCGGTCGTCAACACCTTCAACCGCCACTTCGCGCTCAGCGAGCTCGCGCCGCTCATCGACCGCTTCGACGATGACGGCATCGAGGCCGAGGTCGGAGAGTTCGTGCCGTCACAGTCCCACGTCGAGCTCGTCGGAGCCGTACCTGAGCTGGCATCGGCGATCGCGCGGCTCGACGCGGGGGAGTCGCCGGCAGGCATGGCCTCGGCGACCGAATTCGTCCTCGAGGGCCTCCACCTCAACCGCCGGCTGAACAAGGAACGGCGGGGTGGCGGCGTCCGATACGCCCGCTGAGGAGACCGGAGGCGCGGATCCGTTCCCGACGGCGCGCTTCACCGCGCTCCTCCGCCGGCTGCCGCGTTACGGCCGCCTGAGCTTCCGCCTCGGTCGCGACGACCGCGTGCCCGGCTCGCGCCGCGCGGCGCTGATCGCCGCCGCGCTATACCTCGCCTCGCCCATCGACCTCGTGCCGGGCATCATCCCGGTCGCCGGCCAGCTCGACGACGCGGCAGCGGTGCTCCTGGCGCTGCGGCTCGCGCTCCGCGGCCTCCCGCCGGAGGACCGGGAACGCGTCCTTGCCGACGTGGGACTCGAGCAGGGCGATCTCGACGCTGACCTCCGCACCATCGGCGTCGTGTATGCCTGGCTGGGTCGAACGGGTGCGCGGTTCGCGTGGCGCGGAGCGCTGGCCGTCGGGCGCGGAGTCGGGCGCATCTCGAGATCGGTCGGGAAGCGGCTCCCGGGCCGCTGAGGGGGACTTTCGGGCCATCCCGGCGATCGGGCGGCGACCCTACGCTGCAGCGGCCAACAACCCGCTGTCGACGGTGCCGTCGAACCGATGCTGCTCAGCAGGGGAGGTCTCGCGCGCCCGACGCTCGAACGTCGGGCGTCCTCGCACGCGGCGCTCGCCATCGCGGCGCTGGCGGCGAGCGCCGTCCTCGTCACCCTCGGGCCGATCTCCAGCCAGCTCGTGCGCGTCGCGGCCGCCCTCGCGGCGGTCGGCTTCGCGCACGCGGGCTGGCGCGCTGGCATCGGCCGCGAACGGCGGATCCGGACCTGGATCTTCGTGGCGCTCACCGTCTGGCTCGTCAGCGAGGTCATGCGCCTCGTCGGCGCGATCGCCGGCTGGCCCGCCCACCTGGCCGACGTCGGCCTCATCGGCCTCGGCGTCGCGGCGGTAGGGCTCTTCCTCAGCACGGCGCACGGGCGGATGCGCCCCGCCGAGGAGACCGCGCTCTACCTCGATGCGGGCGCCGTCCTCATCGGTGTGCTGAGCGCCGCGGCGATCGTCGGCGGCCGATTCGTGACCGACGCCAGCGGCGCCGGGATCCTGCTCCACGCCGGCTTCCTGGTCGCGATCTTCCTGTCGTCGATCCTGCTGCTCCTCGCGGTCCACGTCCCGCTGCGCTGGGTCGGGCCGTGGGAGGGCCTGCTCGGCCTGAGCCTCGGCGCGGCCGGGTACATCGGCCTCCTCGTGCCGGGCATGGCGTTCGCTGCGGTGGGCGCCTGCAACCTGCTCGTCGCTGCCGGCACCGTCGTGGTCGGACGCGGCGGCGGCCGCTGGACCACCGCCGAGGACAATTCGCCGCGCTACATGGCCATCACCGGCTCGGTGCGCGCGATCCTGCCGATCGCGAACGCCCTCCTTACCGGCGCCGTGGCCGTCATGCTCGTCACGCGCCCGGATCTCGTGAGCGACCCGCTGCGCATCGTCGTCGCCACGGGCGCCGGGCTCGTGGTCGTGGCGGCGGTCGCGCGCCAGACGATCATCCTGGTCGACCGCGAGACCGTCCTGCGCCGCGAACGGCTGCTGACCGATGAGCTGACCGTCGCGGAGGCGCAGTACCGATCCGTCGTCGATCGCGTGCCCGGCGTCGTCTATGTCGCGGACGTCGGACAGCACGGGCGCTGGCACTTCGTCAGCGCCAAGATCGAGGAGCTGCTCGGGTACAGCGCCGAGGAGTGGACCGCCGATCCGACGATGTGGATGAGCCGCATGCATCCGGCCGATCGCGAGCGAATGATGCTGGCCGAGACGCAGGATCACGAACGCAGCGAGCCGGTCGGCCGTTGGGAGTACCGCCTCATCGCGCGCGACGGCCGCATCGTGTGGGTCATCGACGACGAGGCCATCGTGGCCCGCGACCCGGACGGCCGGCCGACCATGGTGCAGGGCATCCTCGTCGACATCAGCGAGCGCAAGGACCTGGAGGACCAGCTTCGCCATCAGGCCCTCCATGACCCGCTCACCGGACTCCCGAACCGGGTCCTCTTCGTTGATCGCCTCTCCCACGCGCTCGTGCGTCGCGGCCGCGCCGACGCCGGCATCGCGGTCCTGTTCGTGGACCTCGACGACTTCAAGGCCGTCAACGACACGCTCGGTCACGCGGTCGGCGACGAGCTCCTGGCACGTGTCGGTCGCCGTCTCTCGACCGTCGTCCGGGCCGAGGACACGGCCTGCCGGCTCGGCGGCGACGAGTTCGCGTTCATCCTCGAAGACGCGACCCCGACCGAGGCAACCGAGGTGGCCAGGCGAATCGCGGCGGCTCTGGGCGAGCCGTTCGACGTGGGCGGCCGCAGCGCAAGCCTCACCGCGAGCATCGGGATCGCCAGCCGCGCCCGGCTCGGGGAGGACGGGAACGCCGCGGAGGCTGCTGACGAGCTCCTCCACGACGCCGATACGGCCATGTACGCGGCGAAGTCACTCGGCAAGGGCCGGATCCGCATCTTCGATCGTCGCCTCGAGGAGCCGGTCGCTCGCAGGCGCCAGCTGCGGAGCGCCCTCGAGCAGGCCCTGGACGGCGACGAGCTGTTCCTCGAGTACCAGCCGATGGTCGACCTGCGCACGGGGCTCGGCTTCGGCCTCGAGGCCCTGGTGCGCTGGAACCATCCTCAGCTCGGACGGCTCATGCCCGCCGACTTCGTGCCGCTCGCCGAGGAGACCGGGCTCATCGGTGCGCTCGGCGAATGGGTGCTGGAGCACGCGTGCGCCGATCTCGCGACCGGCGACATGCTCGCGTCGGTCAATGTATCGGCCCACCAGCTCGGCCACGGTGAGCTGCCGGAACGGGTGGAAGCCGCCCTGCGGCGGACCGGACTGCCTCCGGACCGGCTGCTGCTGGAGCTCACGGAAAGCACGCTCGCCTCCGCCGGCGCAGGTGCGGAGTCGGAGCTGCAGGGGCTCCAGGCGCTCGGCGTGAGGATCGCGCTCGACGACTTCGGCTCAGGCTACTCGTCCCTCGAGTACCTGGGCCGGCTGCCGGTCGACATCCTGAAGATCGACCGCTCGCTCGTGGAGCGGGCGCACCTCGAGCCGCAGCGCCAGGAGGTGCTCAAGGCGATCCTTCACATCGCGGACAGGCTCGGCCTCGAGACGATTGTCGAGGGGGTCGAGCGCGAGGCGCAGCGCGCGACGCTGCTCGACCTCGGATTCCGCCAGGCCCAGGGCTTCCTCTTCGCCGCAGCCGCGCCGTTGGGCGACGCGCTGGCGCTCTCGGCCATCCGCCGCGCCTCCTAGCGACGTCGCATCGGCTGCCGGGTCGGGGGCCGGGGCGTGACGTGCATGAGGTGCACGCATCGGCCACGCACGGTGCTCGGCGTGCATCGGGTGCACGCATCGGCCAAGCACGTGTGCTCGGCGTGCATCAGGCGCACGCATCGGCCAAGCACGCCGGCGTTCGATGGCTGCGCGTTGCATGCGATGCACGAAACGACCAACGAGAGGGCCGCCATGGCGCCCTGTTGGCCGTTGCGTGAATGCGGTGCAACCCCCAGCGAGCGGCGCAATGGGTCAGGCGGCGGCCTCCATGGCGCCGGTCACCCGCATCGGCTCCAGGTCCTCAGCCCAGTAGACGCCAGAGCGCTTCGCCAATGTGAGCGCGGCATAGGCCATGACGACCGCGTTGACCGGGTGCAGGGCCGCGACCATCGACAGGCCGAACCACTGGTTGACGTGGACGAGCATGCCCTGGATGACGAACAGGCCCAGGACGAGGAAGAGCATGCGCTTCTCGGGGACGCGCCCCGCGAAGACCGAGATCGTCAGGAGCACCGAGGTGAGCAGCAGGACGTGGGCGAAGTTGCGGTGCAGCTCGATGTTGCTGGCGCCGACGAAGACGTACATGCCCGCGAAGAAGATCTGGACGCCGAGGCCGGCGAGGAAGATCCAGGCGAGGGCCGGGAAGGCGCGGGTCCGGGCGATGGTGCGGATCATGGGACGGCGATGACCTCCGATTCCAGGCGGTTTGATGACTGGCGACAGGCTGCCGTGACTGGAGGGGGAGCACATTGGACGGCCATCGCGAGCGATTCCGTGCCCTTTGACGTAGGCCGAATGGGCGGATCGGCACGCCGAATGCTTCTCACGCCGCAAGCCATGCAGCCGACCCCGATCAAGCCCCTCGTGCTCGTCGCCGACGACTCGCCCGACATGCGCCTGCTCATCAAGGACCTGCTCGAGGAGGTCGGCTACGAGGTCGTGACCGTTGCCTCCGGGGCACAGGCACTGTCGGAGATGACCGCTCGTCCGCCGGCCCTGCTCATCAGCGACCTGCTCATGCCCGGCATGACCGGGTTCAGCCTCCGAGCGCTCATGCTGCGGCGCCCCGCGCTGGCCGGGATCCCGGTCATCATCCTCTCCGCCTACTGGCACCGTCCGAGCGACACGCTGGACGTAGCGGCGGTCATCACGAAGCCGCTGAACATCGACCGGCTGGTCGATACGGTCGAGCGACTGGCTCCGCTGGCCCCGTCGACGGCTGAGCTCCAGCCGATCCCCGTCCGGCCCTCCGCACCGGAGCCGGCCGAGAGCGACGGCGGGCCACGCGCGCCACGCCCCAGCCAGGCCGAGGGTGCGCGGGGAGACGCCCCGGTCCGCTAGCCCGGCCACGGCTGGCTACAATCGTCGCGCTGACCATGTCGCGAGACGCTCAACGAAGACATGCCGGCGACCGTCGAGGACTGAACACCACGAACGAAGACCTCGAGGCCCGTTCGACCGAGCTCCAGAACCTCGCCCTCTCGCTCGAGAAGCAGCGCGAGATCAGCGAGGACGAGCGCGCACGCCTGCAGGTCATCCTCGCCTCCATCGGCGACGCGGTCATCGTCGTCGGAGCCGATGGCGACGTGGCGCTGACCAATGCGGCCTACGACCAGCACTTCGGCAACGGCGACGAGACGGACCTCGAGGACGCCGAGGGCACGCCCATTCGCGACGCGGACCGGCCTCGTGCGCGGGCCGCGCGGGGCGAGCGGTTCACGATGAACTTCAGCCGCCAGATCGATGACGACCACCGATGCTGGTACGAGGCGCATGGGCGCCCGCTCGCCTCCGGCGGTGGCGTCGTCGTCATCCGCGACATCACCGACCGCAGCCTCCAGAGGATCCAGCACGAGTTCATGCTGACCCTGAGCCACGAGCTCCGGACGCCGCTCACCGGGCTCACCGCGTACCTCGAGATGCTCCTGCGTCGGATCCGCCCCACGGGCGATGAGAAGAACATCCAGTACCTCGAGCGAGCGGTCAGCCAGGCATATCGGTTCAACGCGCTCATCACCGAGCTCTTCGATGCGAGCCGCATGAGCTCGGGCCGGATGACCTACGAGTTCGAGACGACCGAGCTGCGGCCCATCGTCGAAGAGGCGGTCGCCATGGCCGAGGGGATCGATGATCAGCGCACGATCTCACTGGACCCGGGCAGGGCGAAGCTGGTGGTCCGCGCCGACCCGGGCCGCCTCCAGCAGGTCGTCTTCAACCTTCTCTCGAATGCCCTCCGCCACGCTGCCGAGTCGGAGCGGATCGAGGTCCGTCTACGCAAGCGGGATGGGCAGGCGGAGCTCGCCGTCCAGGACTGGGGGCCGGGGATCCCTGAGCAGCGCGTGCGGCAGCTGCTCCGCCATGCCGGGTCGCCCGAGGACGCGACGGGCAGTGACGGCCTGGGCCTCGGGCTCTACCTGACCCGGGGCATCGTCCTGGCGCACGGTGGCGCCATCGACGTCGACTCGACGGTCGGGAAGGGGACCACGGTCATCGTCCGCCTACCACTGGCCCGCCGCTGAGACTGAGGCCCGAGCCTCCAGGGACCTCGCTACAAGGTCCGGAACTCGGCGCGGTCGTTGGCGTGGCACACCGCGTGCGTTAGATAGGGATCGGCGCCCACCACACAGACACGGACCATTTCGACAGGAGGCGGCGCATGACGGGGGACGTTCGAGCCGGCAGGAACAGGCTGCGGATCGGGCTCATCTCGGGACCGATGGTCCGCATTCCGCCCCCCGGCTACGCCGGGACCGAGCGGATCGTTGCCGTCCTGCTGGAGGAGCTGGTCAACCGCGGCCATGACGTGACGCTCATCGGCCCGGGCGATTCCGACGTCCCCTGCCGCGTCATCCCGACCATCGATCATGCCCTGTGGACGTCCGGGATGCGGGGCGACGCGACGCCCTACGTCCAGGTCACGATCGAGACTGCCTGGAGCGCCCAGCACGAGTTCGATGTCATGCACTCCCACCTCGACACGCTGTGCTTCTCTCTCGCGCGCCACGCGACGACGCCGGTGGTGCATACCCTCCATGGGCGCCTCGACCTCCCGGGACTGCCCGAGCTGTTCGCCGAGTTCACCGACATCCCGCTCATCGCCATCAGCGAGAGCCAGCGCCGATGGCATCCGGAGAACAATTGGCTGGCAACCGTCCATCATGGCCTGCCGCTGGAGCAGGCGCCGTTCAGCGCGGAGCCGGGCGATTACCTCGCCTTCGTCGGCAGGATCGCGCCGGAGAAGGGCGTCGACGTCGCCATCGAGCTGGCGCGTCGGACGGACGTGCCGCTTCGGATCGCGGCCAAGGTGCACGAGGTTGACGAGGAGCAGCTCTTCGAGCGCCACGTCGCCCCGGCCCTGAAGGATGGGCACGTGACGTTCGAGGGCGAGCTCGCCAGCGAGCCGCGCGATGAGCTCATGGCCGGTGCGCTCGCCACGGTCATGCTGGGCGCCTGGCCGGAGCCCTTCGGCCTCGTGGCAATCGAGTCGATGGCCACCGGCACCCCCGTCATCGCTCGCCGGGCGGGCGCGCTGCCGGAGATCATCCGCCACGGCGAGAACGGCTTCCTCATCGACGACATCGGTGAGGCCGACCTTGCCGTCCGCGAGGCCGCGAAGCTGGATCGCGCGAAGATCCGCTCCGAGGTCATCGAGCGCTTCAGCGTCGAGCGCATGGTCGACGAGTACGAGGACGTCTACCGCATGCTCGCACGGGGTTCCGACGACCGGCGCAACGGAAGCGCCCGCCCTTCGATCAAGGCGGTGCGCAACGCGGAGACGCCCGTCGCCTGATCAGGAGGCGGAGATCGCGAGGCGCCCGAGCGCCTCGGTCAGTCGCGGCGAGCCGTCATCGGCGAGGGTCTGGGCGCGGCGCAGCGAGGAAGCGGCAGACGTTCGGTCGCCGCGCGCGGTGTACCGCTCTCCGAGCTCGACGAGCAGGTCGATGTAGCGCTCCCGCAGCTCGTGGCGCTGGTCCTCGACGTCGACGCTGTCGCCGAAGAAGGGGCAGTCGTCGAGGTAGTCGCCGCGGTACAGCGCCCGCGCCCGCTCCAGCAGGAGGAGCCCCTCGTCGGGGGTTGCGGCGCCCGCCGCGATCACGAGCCGGTTGAACTCGTCGACGTCGCTCCACGCCACGACCGCCGGATCCAGGCGATATCGGTCGTTCGCGAAGGCGATCGCTCCGGGACCACTCCGTGACCGGCGCCCGGGCGCGAGCACCGAGCGCAGCCCGAGCATGGTGCGATGGAAGGCCACGTCGGCCCGGTCCAGGTCGACGTCCGGCCACACGAGCTCGACGATCTCGTCCTTGCCGACCCCGCGGTCGCCGCGGTCGAAGAGGAACGCGAAGATCGCCTCCGCCTGTCGCGATCCGGCCTTCTCGCCACCCCATCGGCGCAGCGGCTGGCCGTCGAGCGTGGCGTGCAAGGACCCGAGCGCGTGCACGTAGAGGCCGCTGGGGGCGGCCGCCGCATCGGCGAGGGCCTCGCTCAGGGCGGTGCCGCGCTCCTCGACCGCGTCCTGTTCGGCGCGAAGGCCCATCAGGGCCGTCGCCTGAGCGTTCTGCCGCTCCGCCAGCCTCAGGCTGGAGCCGAGGTAGCCTGCCGCCATCTCGAGCGCGTCAACCTCTGACGGCGTGAAGGCGAGGCTGCTGCGCTTGGCGCCGAAGACGACTCGCGGCGCATCGGCGTCGGCTGTTAGGCCGAACCGGATGGCACGCGGATCGTCGTCCGCGACGATCTCGCCCGTCGACGCGGTTCGGTCACCCGACGCGTCGAGGACCACCGCGCCCGTGAGCCCGAATGTCCGCACCAGCCGCGCGAGCGCGGCATCGAGGACGACGCCGCCCTCGCCCTGAAGCACGGGACTGCCGCCCATGGCCACCGCGAGGTGCGCCTCAGCCGCCGCCCGTGGGCTGCCGGCGGTGAGCTGCCGGACCCGGTCGGCGATCGGGTCGAAAAGGGCGAGCGTGACGACGATGGCGAGGGCGCTGACGACCGGAATGTCGATGGCCAGGAATCGCTCCGCGGCGGCGTCGAGCAGGAGCAGCCCGGCCACGTACGCGACGATGCCGATGCCCGCCAGCAGCGACCAGCGCACGGCGCGACCGGCCACGTCGGCGGCGAGGAACACGTGCTGGGCGATGACCGCGTACGTCGCCAGCACGATGGCCGTGGCGACGAGCGAGACGCCGATCCACGGCGGCCCGCCGATGTCGGCGGGCAGGATCCGCAGGGTGCCGCCCACGACCCCCAGCACGACGGTCGCGAGGGCGAACTGGAGCTGCCGCTGCCGCGACCGATCGTCGCCCGCCCGCCGCAGCGCGGCGACGAGATAGCTGACACCGGCCGCCCAGACCGCGAGCCTGGCGGCCGCGAAGCTCCACGCCACGGCCGATCCGGGGATGCCGAGTGGCGCGAAGTTCGGCTGGGTGAAGGTGATCTCGTGCGCCGGGTCGAAAGCGGCCTGGATGCCCGCCGCGATGCCGAGCGCATAGGCCGCCACCAGCACCACGGTCGCCGACGTGGGGCGGCGGCCCTCGATGGCGATCGAGATCGCGAGGTGGGTCGTCACCGCGGGAAGCAGGAAGGCAGCGACGTCTTCGACGAGGTTCACGGCCGGCTTGACGGACGCGTCGCCACCGATGCGCTGCACGACGATCGCGCCTGACCACGCGACGAGGAGGAGGCAGAGGACGGAGAAGATTGGCGCCCCGGGCGTGCGGCGTGCGCGGGTCAGGACGAGGAGGCCCAGCCAGGTGGCCAGGATGGCGGTGATCCCGTGTGCCACGACCTCGAGCAACTCGGACAAGCGCGCCCCTCATGGCTGTGGTGGGCAGCGGCGGCACGATACGGCAGCGTCGATCGCACCCACAACGGCCGAATGTCTTAGTTCGCCGGGTCGTCGCCCTCCAGGAGCCGATCGACCGCGCGCCGATATTGATCGTCGGTCAGGGCGCCGTCCTCCTTGAGCTCCTTGAGACGCGCGATCTCATGGGTGACCGATCCAGGGCGGCGGGGTGGCGGCGGCGTCGGCGGCGGAGCGGCCGCGTTGCCGCCGAATCCAGGCCCGAGGACGCGACCGAGCTGCTCCAGCACCCGCGACTCGATCCGCTGGCGGGCGTTGTCCACCATCGCCTCGATCGGGCCTGCGAGATCGGGATCGAAGTCGTCGAGTTCGGTCGCCTTCGGCTTCGGAGTTTCGATCGTGGCCCCGGATGCTTCGGCGGCATCGGTCTCGCTCGAGAGGTCGTCGATGTGGAGCTCGAAGATCGGTTCCGGGCGGTCGATGTCCTTGAGCTGCCGCTCGCCGAGCGAGCGAATCGTGACGCCGTCGGGGAGGTCGCCGCTGACGATCGAGCGCGTCGCGTCCGACACGAGGACCTGGCCGCCGCCCCCGGCGGCCGCGATCCGCGATGCGCGCACGACGTCGAGCCCGGTGTAGCCCTCGTCGCCGACCGCCGGCTCGCCGGTGTGCAGGCCGAGCCGCACGCGAACGCTCAGGCCGCCGGGCCACGTCGCCTTGGCGTGCGCACGCTGCGCCTCGATGGCCGCGGCCACCGCCTGACGGGCACGGACGAAGGAGTAGAAGAAGGCGTCGCCCTGCGTATCGATCTCCTGCCCCTCGTGCGCCGTGAAGATCTCCCGCACCAGACGCCGATGCACGGCGAGGAGCGTCGCGTACTCGCTGTCGCCGAGCTGCTTGAGGAGCCGCGTGCTGCCCTCGATATCGGTGAAGACGAAGGTGACCGTTCCGGTCGGCAGAAGCATGGGCCCAGATCGTACCCTCGTACGGATTGCGAGCGAGCGCCAACGAGGGTAGGGTGAATAGCCCGATGCACCTCACCGAGCTGCCCCATCGCGCGGTGCGCGGGCGTGCCCTCTTCGTCGCGCTCGCCGCATTCGTCCTGCTGTTCAGCGCTGTCGCTCCCGCCTTCGGCGCGGAGCCCATCGACGCGCGCGACCGCGAGCCGACGCCCCGCCGGCTCCACCCGCCGGCGCCGAAGCGGACCCCTGCGCCGACGCCTGCACCGACGCCCGCGCCGACCCCGGAGCCGACGCTTGGCTTCGACGTGTCGTGGCCGCAGTGCAACGACGAGCACCCGCAGCACATCGGCTTCGCCATCGTTGGCGTCGACGGTGGCCGGGTGTACAAGCCCAATCCGTGCCTCACGGAGCAGCTCGAATGGGCAGGCGAGGGCGGCGACCTCTACATCAACACCGCGAACCCGGGACCGCGGCACTCCCAGTACTGGCCATCCGGCACCGATGAGCCCCGCCCGTGCGACACCGAGGACCGGCCGGGAGCCGAGACGGCGAGCTGTGCCTACGCCTACGGCTGGAACGCCGCCGCCGATTCGTACCGGCGCGCTCTCGAGGCGTATGCGGACCTCGGCTGGGTCGAGGACGACGAGGATCGGCTGCCGGAGGAGATCGCCTGGTGGCTCGACGTCGAGACGGCGAACAGCTGGATGCGCGACCGAGAGCTCAACGTCGCGTCGCTCCACGGGGCCGTCGACTACCTCGCGTCCATGGGCGCGGAGGACGTCGGCTTCTACTCGACGCCGCTCCTGTGGTGGCGCATCACCGCCGGGACCGATGACTTCGAGGACCACGCGGCCTGGCACGCCGGCGGCCGCAGCCAGGAGGAGGCCGCGGAGCGCTGCGAGCACGACGCCTTCACCGGCGGCAGCCTCCGCTTCGTCCAGTGGATCGAGGACGGGATCGACCGCAACCTGCGCTGCCCGTAGCTGCCTGATCGGTGCGTGGCGGCACCATGCCCTGGGGCACGCTTCGATTTCTCGGGACCGCATGGCATGATGCCTGTCCTGCACTGAGCATCTCGGATTGCGCGAGACCGGACTGCCCGCCCTGCTCCGCCGATCGACCACCGCGGCTGCCTTCGTCGTCGCCATGGTCGTTTCGTTGCTGCCCGGCCCGAC
>DASUFJ010000065.1:0-3317 GCA_036274575.1 Candidatus Limnocylindria bacterium | reverse complement strand
GGGTGGTGGTCGGGACCAAGTTCGCTCAGTGCCGACGGTCCCTTCGTGGCGTGCCATTTCGCCCGTGCCGCTACGTGCTGCGGCGTTTCGGCGCGTTGCAGCCCGCGACTTTGCGGGCGCTCTCGACGGATCGAGGATGGTTGACACGGCCAGGGTTTCGCGCTGAGAAACCTCGACACACCGAGGGTCGGGGAGCGTGACTCGCGCCCAGGGGCGCCGCTCGCGCTCATCAGTCCTCGATCCATCGCGGAAACGCCGCGCGCCAGCGTCCCCGCGGGAAACCGCCGCGATCGATCGAGTGCCCTGCGGCGAGCATCGCCCGGTGAACCTCCGCCGCAGTCGTGCCGCAGGGTCGGGGGCCTAGCGTCGGCGCAAAATTCCGATCAGGTGACCGCATGGACCCGTACCGACCCGAGCCGGTCCGCTGCCCACGCTGTGGTTCAACCAATCCGTCGACCGCCGCCTTCTGTGCGGAATGCGGCCTCGGCCTCGTCCCCGATCAGCGCCCGGACCGGGCACGAGCCGTCGAGAGCAAACCCAACCGCCGCCCGATCTTCATCGCGCTGGCCGTCGTCGTGGCAGCCATCGCCGTTGGCGCCGGCTTCGCGCTCCTTACGCGCCCGGGAGAGGCCCAGCTGGCCGCCGCCACGACGTCCCCGAGCCCTTCCGCGTCGGCGAGCGTGGCAGGAGCCGCCTCCCCGTCGGCAGCGGCGGCGACCCCCACGCCTCAGCCCACTCCGGTCCCGAACCCCGTCCTGGCCAACGGCGCGATCGCGGACGTCGCCGTCGACGAGCTCAACGTGCGGGTTGCCGGGAGCTCGTCGGCCGAGGTGCTCGGCCAGCTGCGCGCCGGCGCGCGGGTGTTCATCATCGGTGCGCCCGTGGCGGAGGGCGACACGAACTGGTACCGCGTCGCCGTGGTGTCCGGGGCCTTCGCCGGGTACACCCCGTGCCCCAACTACGGATGCAGCGAGGGCATCGGGTACGTCGCGACGCCGATCACGGGCGACGCGTGGCTGGAGGAGGTCGAGATCGGCTGCCCGTCCTCGCCGATGACCGCCACCGACCTCGTCGAGCTGCTGCCACTCGAGCGGCTCCACTGCTTCGGGAACGACGACATCGTCGTTACCGGCATGATCGACACGCCCTGCTGTGGGTATGTCGGGCCGATCGCCTACGAGCCGGCGTGGCTCGCCAGGCCCGCCAACACGGCGTACTTCGCCGATGCCGCCATGATCCAGTTCCGTACCGATCCGGCCGCGGGCCTCGCATCACCCGAGCGCGGCGACGTCGTCCGGGCGACCGGTCACTTCGACGACCCCGCTTCGCCAGAGTGCCGGGCGTTCGGGGATCCATCCGTCGGAGCCGAGGACTTCGACCCGTCTCAGATTCCGACGACGGCCGAGATCGTCCTCACCTGCCGGACGCAGATCGCGTTCAGCGACTACCAGGTGACCGAGCACAAGGACCTGGGCCCATGCTGCGGGATGCTTGAGGACGGGGCGCCCGGCGCCGCGAAACGTCGACCCATGGGCTAGCCGCTCCAGCGCGTGGTACGCCGCGGCCGAAGGCCGGCCGCGGCGCATCGGTCAGGAGTCGCGCAGCTCCGCGCAGTTCGTGTACGGGCCGTCGAGGACGAAGGCCGATACGTACGTGCCCTCGCCGAGGAAGAAGACGTCGAGCGTCGGGTGCGGAGCGAGCTTCGAGGCGGGATTATCGAAGTCGATGGTGATGAGCACGCCGGGGCCGTTGACGCCATCGCCGGCGAATGGCTCGACCGATTCGACCAGGCCAGTGGCGAAGAGCGGCTGGGCGAAGTTGTCGGCGCTCGAGCCGCCGGACAGCCCCGGCGGGAACTCGTTCCCATGGCCGCCGGAGCAGAACTTTCCGGTGATCTCGTGGACGGTGGCCGCGGTCGGCGCGGCGAGCACCACCGCCGCCGTTGCCGCGAGGACGACTGCCAATACGCGTCGCTTCATCCTGGGTCTCCCACTGCTGTGCTGGACCGATATGGGCTCGGGCTCGGGCAGCAGCGCCGTGCGGCGGGACCGGGCAGACGGCTAGCCGTCGATTCATACGGGTGCCGTTACGAGTGCATCGGTCCACCGAGCTGTAAGGAGGCGAGTCGCTCGACGCCCCTTCAGGTCCCGGATCCAGGTGACCTTTGACTCTGGCGCGCGCTGAGTGTCACGCCGACGCTCGAGCGGAAACGCGCGGCATGTCGGCCGCCACCGATCGCGAGTCGATGACGCCGCGAGAAAGGAGGCCGACCCATGACTCGCGTACTGCTCGTCTACCACGACGCGGACGTCGCCGACGTGGAGGCCGATCACCTGCGGCGAGCCGGGTACGAGGTCGATCGCTGCGCCGGGCCCGTCGGTGGCGCCCCATGTCCTGTTCTCAGCGGAGAGCCCTGTTGGCAGGTCGAAAAGGCGGATGTGCTCGTCTACGACACATACGACCGTGAGTTCGGGCATGCGGTCCTTGTCGACGACCTGCTCGATCTCCACCCCGACAAGCCGCTGGTCCTCACCTCGGATCCCGGAGCGACTGATAGACGACCCGTCGTGGCCCAGAGCCGCGCCGATCTCGTCCCCGCCATCGAGCTCGCCATTCGGGAGGCGCCGCCGGCCGCGGTGCGAAGGCAGCCGCCGCTGCACCCCGCATTCGAGGGACCCCACTGGTAAGGCGATGCGCGACCTGGGGAGCCCGCAAGCAGGGGGCTTAGTCCGTAGGAGGGCGTATCGGCGACTGATTGGCTGTTTGTGGTTCGCTCCTGGGACGAACGGCGAAGTGGAGGGCCGTGCTTGGCCGTTCTTGGTCCGCGCCTGAGACAAACAAGCACTGATTACCCGATACGCCCGGGAGCGGACCAGCGGCCACGGGCCTATCCGGCCTTCACGCGGTAGACGCAGCGAGGTTCGGCGAGACCCTTGAGCTCGCAAGACGTCGACCGATGGGCTAGCGGTAGCATGGGACCGATACGAGACGCGACGGAGGCGACCGATGACGACCGTCGAACCAACCGCCGGACCGACAGTTGGGCCGAACGACAGCTTCAAGATCCAGCGCATGGGCTCGGAGGAGGGGCCGTACACCTTCGGCGACCTCCAGGCGCAGGTGCGCGGCGGATCGGTCAAGTACAACACCCTCATCCGCCGCAACGACAGCGGGTGGTTCAACGCCGCCGAGGTGCCGGGGCTGTTCAGTGAGAAGGAGTGGCTCGTCGCGCTCCTGCTCTCGCTGGTGCTCGGCTACCTCGGGGTCGACCGCTTCTACCTGGGCCACGTCGGGCTGGGGATCCTCAAGCTCATCAC
>DASUFJ010000064.1:0-133690 GCA_036274575.1 Candidatus Limnocylindria bacterium | reverse complement strand
CTGCTCCTCGTGGCTCGTGTCAGTGGCAAGGTGCGCTTCGGCGGTCCCTCTCGGTGTGCCGAGGCGATGGCGCATGAGACGGTGCGCAGGTGCGGTTCCCGCGATGTAGCGAGTCCCAGCACGCAGGAACCGCGCCGAGGGGCGGAGCTCAGGCGTCGTAGGCCTCCTTGTACCGCGGAAACGCAGCGCCAGGTGCCTGCTCCGTGAATCCGGCTCGATCCATCGAGGACCTGCCCGCGGACTCGTGGCTATCATCGACCAATGGCGATCTACCTCGATCACGCGGCCACGACGCCGCTGCGCTCCGAGGTGCTCGAGGCGATGCTGCCGTACCTCACCGAGCATCACGGCAACCCGTCCAGCATCCACGCCTCGGGCCGTCGCGCGCGCCAGGGGCTCGACGAGGCGCGCGAGACGCTCGCGGCGCGCATCGGCGCTCGGCCGCGCGAGATCGTCTTCACCTCCGGCGGCACCGAGGCGGACAACCTCGCCCTCAAGGGCGTCGCCTGGGCCGCCAGCGCCCGCGGCCGCCACATCGTCACCTCGAGCGTCGAGCACAAGGCGGTGATGAATGCCTGCGCCGTTCTCGAGCGGCAGGGGTTCGAGGTCACGTACCTGCCGGTGGACCGATATGGACGCGTCGACCCGGCCGACGTGGCCGACGCCGTCACCTCCACGACCGCGCTCGTCAGCGTCATGGCCGCCAACAACGAGGTCGGCACCATCCAGCCCGTGGCGGAGATCGGCGCCATCTGCCGAGAGCGCAAGGTCGCCTTCCACACCGATGCGGTCCAGGCCGCCGCCTTCGGTCCTCCCGCGCCCGACGCATGGCAGGCGACACTCGTCAGCCTCTCGGCGCACAAGCTCGGCGGGCCGAAGGGCATCGGCGCCCTCTACGTGCGGCAGGGGACCGCGATGCTGGCCCAGCAGCACGGCGGCGCCCAGGAGCGGCAGCGACGCGCCGGGACCGAGGATGTCGCCGGGGCCGTCGGCTTCGCGCGCGCGATGGAGCTCAGCGCATCCGACCCCGGGCGGCTGGCCGACCTGCGGGATCGGCTCCTCGCCGGGCTCATCGCGCTGCCGGGCGTCACGCTCACCGGCCATCCGACAGAGCGGCTGCCGAACAGCGTCTCGGTCGTGGTCGAGGGCATCGAGGGCGGCGATCTCGTCGCGGCGCTCGATCTGGAGGGTATCGAGGCCAGCACCGGCAGCGCCTGCACGACGGGGAGCGTCGAGCCGTCGCACGTGCTGCTCGCGATGGGCATCGAGGAGGCGCTGGCCCACGGATCGCTGCGGCTGACGCTGGGCGAGGAGCACACCGAGGCCGACATCGACAGCACCATCGGCGTCGCGGCATCGGCCATCGAGCGGCTGCGGTCGGCGCGTGCGATGGTCGCCACCGCGTGAGCCGGATCGTGGCCGCCATGAGCGGCGGGGTGGACTCGAGCGTCGCCGCGGCGCTGCTGGCGCGGGATGCGAACCCGGATGAGGACATCGTCGGCGTCTGGATGCGGACGCACGGCGACCTGCCCGAGGGCTATGAGCTCAGTCGCAGCTGCTGCTCGCCCGAGGCGGCCGACGACGCGCGACGCGTCGCGCAGCTGCTGAGCCTGCCGTTCTTCATCCTCAACGTCGAGCGCGAGTTCGGCGCCCGAGTCATCGACGCGTTCGTTGACGAGTACCTCGACGGGGCGACGCCGAACCCGTGTCAGGCATGCAACCAGTACATCAAGTTCGACGAGCTGCTCCGTCGTGGGTTGGCGGCCTATGGCGCCGATGCGGTCGCGACCGGCCACTACGCCCGCCTCGAGCACCGCGACGGGCGCTGGCGCCTGATGCGCGCCGCCGATGCCGAGAAGGATCAGACCTACTTCCTCTGGGTCCTCGACCAGGCGCAGCTGGCCCGGACGCGGTTTCCGCTCGGCGAGCTGACGAAGCCCGAGGTGCGGGCCATCGCGGCCGAGCTGAGCCTGCCCACGGCCCAGAAGCCCGAGTCGCAGGAGATCTGCTTCGTCCCGCTGGGCGACTACCGCGCATTGCTCGAGGAGCGTCGCGGCTACGCCGGCGAGCCGGGGCCGATCGTGGACGCCGAGGGAACCCGGGTGGGCACGCACACCGGCTACGCGCACTACACGGTCGGGCAGCGCCATGGCCTCGGGGTCGCGCTGGGGGAGGCGGTCTACGTGCGCGAGGTCGTCCCGGCGACGAACACCGTCGTCATCGGCCGCCGGGACGAGGTGGCCTGGCGATCGTTCAGCGTCGATGGGGCGCGCTTCACGGCGGGGGAGCCGCCGGAGGAGCGGTTCACGGCATCGGTTCGGATCCGGCACCGGGCGCCCGACGTCCCGGCCGAGCTCATGATGGTCGGTCGAGACCGCTTCGTGGTCGAGACTGCCGAGCCCGTCTGGGCCCCCGCTCCAGGGCAGGCAGCCGTGCTGTACGCCGGTGACGAGTGCCTCGGCGGGGGTCGCATCGCTCGCGCCGCGAGCTGAAAGCGGGCAGCAGCTTGCCGCCCTGGCTCCTGTGGGTGCCGCTCCTGGCGCTCCTCAACCTCTTCATCTTCCTTGCCGTCCGCGGCCGCTGGGGCCGGATCGTGTGGGCACTGGCGGTGGCGTCGGTGATCGGGGTGGTCATCGGCGACCTCATCGGCGGGGCGATCTCGGTCGACCTCCTGCGGATCGGCGACATGCACGTCCTCGCGGCCTCGATCGCCGCGCAGCTCCTCATGCTGGCTGTCACGCTGCTCTCCGCGCTCGGGCCGGTACGCGTCGAGGGGTGAGCGAGTAGAGTCGCGGACCATGGACCTCGCGCTGGCGATCTTCAACATCGGGGCCGGGCTGGGGGTCCTCGCCGCCGGCGCCGCGCTGGTCTACCTGGCGTGGCGCATGACGCCGCTCATCCGCGAATCGCGGGCGCTGGCCGGCGACCTCCGGCGCCTGACGCGGGAGACGGATGACGAGCTCAAGCCGATCCTGGACCACGCTCGCGAGCTGACGACGAACGTCGAGATCCTGAGCGAGGACGTGGCCGTCAAGCTCGATCGGTTCACCGCGCTCATGATCCGGATCGAGGAGCTCGAGGCCGGCGCGAGGGTCTCGGTGGGACGCACTGAACGGCGGCCGGTAGAATCGTGGGAAACGCGAGAGGACAGATCGGGCACATGAGCGACTCCGGATTCGGCAGCTTCCTGGCGGGCGTCGTCATCGGTGGCCTGATCGGCGCTGCGATCGGCCTGGTTCTCGCACCCCAGACGGGTGAGGAGCTTCGTGACCAGGTCACCGATTTCGTTGACGGCAAGCGCGCGGAGTGGGACGAGGCGATCAATGAGGGCCGCGCCGCCGCTGAGCAGGCGCGAGCCGGCATGGTGACCGACTTCGACGCCGCCGAGGGCTCCGCCCTGTAGTCCCACCGTCCATTTCAACGAGCAGCACGAGAGCCGGTGGGTTGAGCACCGGCTCTCACCGTGAACGACGCAGGTGAGCCAATGGAGCCGATGAAGGCGTCCGAGATCCGCGAGCGCTTCCAGCGCTTCTTCGAGGAGCGCGGCCATACCCGCGTGCCCTCGGCACCGCTGCTGGCGCGCGACGATCCGACCCTGCTGTTCGTCAACTCCGGCATGGCTCCCTTCAAGCGGGTCCTCACCGGCGAGGAGAAGCGCGACTACGTCCGGGCCGTCGACTCTCAGGTCTGCCTGCGGGTGGCGGGGAAGCACAACGACTTCGAGGAGGTCGGCCGCACGCCGCGCCACAACACCCTCTTCGAGATGCTCGGCAACTGGAGCTTCGGCGACTACTTCAAGCGCGAGGCGATCCACTGGCATTGGGAGTTCCTGACCGGCGTGCTCGGTATCGCTCCGGAGCGGCTGGCCGCGACGGTCTACACCGATGACGACGAGGCATACGACATCTGGTCGAACGAGATCGGCCTGCCTGCCGACCGGATCGTGCGGTGGGGGAACATCGCCATTGGCGACGAGAAGAACTTCTGGCAGATGGGCGATACAGGGCCCTGCGGTCCCTGCAGCGAGTTCCACTACGATCGCGGCGCGCACCTGTCCGAAGGCCCCGAGTGCATCCCGGACCACTCGGAGCACTGCCCGCGCTGGCTCGAGGTCGGCAACCTGGTCTTCATGCAGTTCGATCGCGCCGCGGACGGGACGCTCACCCCGCTGCCGTTCAAAAGCGTCGACACGGGGACCGGGCTCGAGAGGCTCGCGTCGGTCGTCCAGGGCGTCGACTCGAACTATCGGACCGATCTGTTCGCGCCGATCATCGAGCGCCTCGCGGAATTCATCGGCCACGATCCGGAGCAGGTCGAGAGCGAGCGCTTCGGCTACCAGGTCGTCGCCGACCACTCGCGCGCCATGACCTTCCTCCTCGCCGAGGACGTGCAGCCCACGAACGAGGGCGCCGGCTACGTCCTGCGCCGAATCATCCGACGTGCGGTGCGGCACGGTCGCCTGCTCGGCATCGAGAAGCCGTTCCTGCGCGAGACCTGCGCGGTCGTCATCGACATCATGGGGGCGGCATACCCCTCTCTCTTCGACCGCCGTGACGCGATCCTCGCCGGTATCGAGGCCGAGGAGGAGAAGTTCGCCAGGACGCTCGAGGCGGGCAGCGCGCGCCTGGCCGAGCTCGTCGGCGAGGGCGGCGAGATCAGCGGTGCCGATGCGTTCCGCCTCCACGACACCTTCGGATTTCCGATCGACCTGACGATCGAGGTGGCGGCGGAGCGTGGCGTGACCGTCGACCGGGCCGGTTTCGACGTGGCGATGGCCGAGCAGCGCGAGCGTTCCCGCGGCGAGAAGCGTGGTGAGCTGCGGATCGATCCGGAGCATGCGGCCCTGCGGAGCGAGTTCATCGGTTACCCGAACGTGACCGCTGCCGACGACCTCCGCGTCCTCGCCGTCATGCCACTCGAGCCCGAGGGGACCGGAGTGATCCTCGACCGCACGCCGTTCTACGCCGAGGGCGGCGGGCAGATCGGCGATCGCGGCGCGCTCATCGGTCCTCACGGTCGGTTCGAGGTCACCGACACCCGGCGCGTCGGCGACGCGATCCTCCACATCGGCGCGGGCGAGCTCGGCACCGGCGAGGCGGTACGCGGGGAGGTCGACGAGGGACGGCGCTGGGGCGCGGCTCGGAACCACACCGGCACGCACCTGCTGCATCGGGCGCTGCGGGATGTCCTGGGAGAGCAGGCAAAGCAGGCCGGATCGTGGGTCGGCCCGGAGGCGCTGCGGTTCGACTTCCCGGCCGAGGCGGCCACGCCGCGCGACGCGCTGCGTGAGGTGGAGCGGATCGTCAACGCGCAGATCCGGCGTGACGCGACCGTGAAGCCGACGTTCATGCCGATCGGCGACGCGCAGGCGCTGGGCGCGGACATGTTCTTCGGTGAGAAGTACGTGCCGGAGTCGGTGCGCGTGGTCCAGGTCGACGGCTACTCGAAGGAGCTGTGCGGCGGCACCCACGTCGAGCGGACCGGGCAGATCGGCGCGTTCGTGATCACCGGCGAGTCGAGCATCGGCGCCGGCCTGCGCCGGATCGAGGCGGTCACCGGCGAGGGTGCCACCGAGCTGATCGCCGACCGGCTCGACGCCCTGCGGCGCACGGCCCAGCTGCTCGGCGAGCGCGACGAGAACGTTCCGCAGCGGGTCGAGGCGCTCCTCACCCGGCTGCGTGAGGCGGAGAAGGCCGCGAAGGCGCCGCGGCCCACCGCCCAGCGTCTCGACGCGGCGGCTGCGCTGCACGGTGCGCAGGAGGCGGGGAACGCGAAGGTGATCATCGAGTCCTATCCGGAGGCGGACGCGGCGGCGCTGCGCGGCCTCGCCGACGACCTGCGTGGCATGACCGGACGATTCGTCGCCGTCGTCGCCGGCACGGACGGCGGCAGGCCATCGCTCCTGGTGGCCGCCAGCCGCGACCTCGCCTCCGAAGGCTTCGACGCCGGAGCCGTCATCCGTGAGGCGGCGCCGATCATCGGCGGAGGCGGGGGCGGGCGGCCGGATCTGGCGCAGGCGGGCGGGAAGGACGCCTCGCGGCTCGAGGAGGCGCTGCGCGAGGCCGGACGCCTGGCGCTCGATGCGCTGAAGCGGATCGAGACGTCCTGACCGGCCCATCGTGACCGCCGTCGGGCAGATCTGGAGTCGGGTCACCGATCGCGTGCTCAGCGCCGGGCGGCGTGGCGGCGCGCCGGCCATCGCGGCGCTGGACATCGGCACCGAGTATGCGAAGGCGCTCGTCCTGGCCGTCGAGCGTGACGTCGAGGGACGGCTGCGTGGCGTCGTCCGCGGGAGTGGGCGGCATCGGCAGGGACTGGCGCACATGCAGTCCGGGACGGTGAGCGACATCGACGCCGTGGTGGCGAACTGCCGGATGGCCATGGACGGGGCGCGAGCGGCGGCAGAGCTGCGCCCCGTGGCCGCGGTGATCGGCATTGCCGGCGAGCTCGTCAAGGGCGCCACCTCGACGATCGCCCATGCCCGCGACGAGGCGCGGCGGCCGCTCGACGAGGCCGAGCTCGAGCGCCTCGTGCGACGCGCGCAGGACCGGGCGCTGCGCGAGGCGGAGGAGCGGATCCGCTGGGAGTCTGGCGTCGACCGGCTCGACGTCCGCCTCGTGCACGCCGCGGTGGTCGAGATCCGGATTGACGGCTATCCGGTCACGAACCCCATCGGCTTCACCGGCTCGCAGGTCGAGCTCAGCGTCTTCAATGCCTTCGCACCCATGGTCCACCTCGGCGCACTCCAGTCGGTGGCCGACGCCTTGGGCCTCGAACTCCTGGGCGTGATCGCCGAGCCCTACGCCGTCGCGACGTGCCTCGATCCCGGCGAGCTCGGCGACGCCGGCGCCGTCTTCATCGACGTCGGCGGCGGCACCACCGACGTCGCGCTGGTCCGCGGTGGGGGGATCGCGGGCACCAAGATGCTTGCCCTGGGCGGCCGCGCCTTCACGAAGGGCCTCGTCGAGCGCCTGGGCCTCTCCTTCGCCGATGCCGAGACCACGAAGCTGGCGGTGGGCGACGGCGCGGAAGCGGCTGTCAGCGAGACGCTCCTGGAGGACGCCCGGACCTGGCGTGACGGCGTCGAGCTCATGATCGGCGACCTCGCCGGAGGGGAGCTGCTGCCCGGTCGCGTCCTCCTCTGCGGAGGCGGCGCCGATCTGCCCCAGATCGCGTCGGTGCTCGACGAGGACGGCTGGTGGGAGCGGCTGCCGTTCTCGCGACGGCCGAAGGTGCGGGCGATGGCGCCGAACGAGGTCGTCGGGCTGGTGGACGGCACCGGCACGCTCCGCGACCGACAGGATGTGACGCCCCTGGCCCTCGCCCACCAGGCGCTCATCCTCGATGCCGGCGCCTCGGCCACCGACCGTGCCATGCGCGGCGCCGTTCGAGAGATGCAGCTGTGAACGACGAGCCCGGCCTCATCTACCTCGAGGCCGACGACGAGATCACGAGCGTCGTTCGACGCGTGCGCGAGACCGATGCATCGCCGATCGTCGTCGTCGCCCCCGGTCGCTCCCGCGCGACGTCGAGCGTCGTCGCGCTGCGTCTTCTCGGCCGCGCGGCGGAGGCCGAGGGGCGCACCGCAATCGTGGTGGGCGACGCCCTGACCCGATCCCTCGCGGCCGACGCGGGGATCCCGGCCTTCGCCTCCGTCGACGAAGCGAGGCGCGCCGATGGTGCGATCGCAGAGGCGCAGCCCGCACAGCAGGCAACGATCCGAATCGTGCGTGGACCGGTGGACGCCCAGACCGTCGCGGGCATGGCCGCCGTGGCCGCCTCTCCCTTCGTCGACGCCGAGACCCGGCCGGTCCCGGTCGTGAAGGCGCCGCCGCGGGCAGGCCCTCGCCCTTGGACGCGGCTGACCGCGGGCCGGAGGGGTCTGACGGCGGTCGGCATCGGCGTGGCCGCAGCGCTGATCCTCGGCGGTTTCGCCGGCGCCGCCTTCCTCCCCGCGGCGACGATCACCCTTGTCCCGCGGACGTCGGCGGTCGGGCCGGAGCGCGTGGAGGTCGCGATCGCCTCGCCGCAGCGCACGACCGGCACGGTGGAAGAGACCGCGACCGTCCAGGCGACGGGGACCTACCCCATCGAGGAGTCGGCCGCCGGCGAGGTCACGCTTTACAACTGGACGGCCGGGCCCGTCGCGGTACCGGCCGGGACATTCGTGGCGGCGGGCGAGCAGGCCTTCGCCACGCAGGCCGATGTGGTGGTCCCGCCCGGAAGCCTCACGCCGGACGGGCGGATCGCCGCCGGCGACGTCACCGTGGCGGTCGTCGCAGCCGCCGCCGGCCCGGATGCGAACGTTCCCGCCGGCGCGATCGACACGGTCGTCAACGAGGGCGTCGACCAGCAGCTGCGCGGCTTCCTGAACAACCCTGAGCGCACGGTGGAGAACCTCGCGCCGATGGCCGGCGGTCTCATCGACAGCGGGCCGGAGTTCACGCCGGAGGACGTCGACAAGGCGGTCACGGCACTGAACGAGGGGCTTGCCGGCGGGCTTGACGCCGCGTTGGCTGAAACCGAAGGAAGCGTCTTTGCCGACCCGCCAGAGGCGCCGCGGGCGCAGATCGAGGGAGTCGAGGACCTCGTCGGGAAGCGCGACCAGGACCGTGCCGAGATCACCGGCACGCTCGCCTACGATCGCCTCAGCGCCGATCCGGAGACCGTCAAAGCGGAGGCCACGGGTGCGTTCGAGGAGCGGGCGAGCACGCTGGTGCCCGAGGGCCAGGAGCTCTTGGCCGACGCGACGGTCGTCACGATCGGCGAGGCGCGCCAGGAGGGCACGACGTTGATCGTGACGACCAGCGTCAGCGGGAGCGCGGCGGCGAGCATTGATCCCGACGAAGTCATCGAGCGCACGGCGGGCCTCACGGCTC
Organism: Candidatus Limnocylindria bacterium; assembly: GCA_036274575.1. Taxonomy (GTDB): domain Bacteria; phylum Chloroflexota; class Limnocylindria; order QHBO01; family QHBO01; genus JACDBZ01. Next base: position 124,811 of record DASUFJ010000064.1, on the reverse strand, counting down.
ATGCCGCGGAGGCCGCGCTCACAGACCTCGGAGACGCGACTGTCGACCTCTGGCCGGGCTGGGTGTCGACCGTCCCGGAGGCGGCATGGCGGGTCGAGGTCGTGATCAGCGGCGTGGAGCCGTCAGCGGTGCCGAGCCCGTCCTGATGCGGATCATCGGCCTCGACCACGGCGCGAAGCGCATCGGCGTCGCTGCCGGAGATACCGAAACCGGCATGGCGTTTGCTCACCGGGCGCTCAAGCGACGCAGCCTCGACCACGACCTGGCACGCGTCGTTGAGCTGTGCACCGACGAGGGAGCGGAGCTGGTCGTGGTCGGGCTGCCGCTCAACCTGGACGGCAGCGAGGGGCCTCAGGCTTCGGCGGCTCGCGCGTTCGGGGAGGCTCTGCGCGCGCTCGGACTGGCGATCGCCTACGAGGATGAGCGGCTGACGTCGTGGGAGGCTGAACGGCAGCTCGCGGACCGCGGCAGAATGCCCGACCGGAGGAGCGGCGAGATCGACTCCGCCGCCGCGCGGCTGATCCTGCAAGAATATCTCGACGCCCAGGCCGCCAAGCCGGCAGAGGCTTCCCGATCCTCAGAGGAGACCGAATGACGCGACGCCCCGGTTCCCGGGAGTTCGAGGACCGCCGCAACGCCCGCATTCGACAGCTCCGAGAGCAGCGCGAGGGACCCGTCCGTCGCCGGCGTCCGCTGCAGCCGCTTCTGCTCCTCACCTGGATCGCGGGCACGATCGCGCTCCTCGTCGTCGTCATCGCCCTCGGCTTCAACTTCTTCTTCGCCCCGCGCGTCATGGCCTGGGTCGAGGACAACCCTGGGGCCATCGAGCACGGGATCGTCCAGGACTTCGTACGTTGGTACGACCCCGACGCACTCTCCGACGAGCCGGCGTCCGACCAACAGGAACGCGTGACAGTCGAGATCGAGCAGGGCGCGACCGATGCCTCCATCGGCCAGCTCCTGTTCGACCAGGGGCTCATCAGGAGCCAGATCGCGTTCCAGTACGCCGTCATCAACGCCGGGCGTGCCGGGACGCTGAACTTCGGGACCTACGACCTGTCGCCGACGCTGCGACCCTCGGAGATCGTCGCGGCGCTCAAGGGGGTTGAGTTCGCCCCGACGACATCGGTCACGATCCAGGAGGGGCTGCGCCTGGAGGAGATCGTCGCGGCCTTCTCTGCCAGCGAGATGACGATGAACATGGAGGACTTCGCTTCGATCCTCGAGGCGCCACCGGCCGACCTCCTGAACCAGTTCGACTTCCTCAGCGACCTTCCCGCGGGTCGGTCGCTCGAGGGGTACATCCTCCCCGAGACGCTCGAGTACGAGATCAGCGGACCGCGCGGCGCGCCGCAGGCGGTCGTCGAGAAGCTGCTGACCGAGTTCGGCAACGCCCTGACGCCGGAGATCCGCGAGGCGATCGCGGCGAAGGGGCTGTCGATCGACGAGGCGGTCATCATCGCCAGCATCGTCGAGCGCGAGGCGGTCATCGACGAGGAGCGTCCGCTCATCGCCGCCGTGTACATCAACCGCTTCCTGAACCCCGACAACGGCGAGACGAACGGCCTCCTCAACGCCGACCCGACGCTCCAGTACGGCCTCACCACCGGCGAGCTCCGGCCGGAAGGCCATCCGCTCCTGGCCGATACCGAGGGCGCCTTCCTGCCCGTCGACGAGTGGGGCAACCAGGAGTGGTGGCCGCAGCTCCAGGTCGGCGGCGGCGACGTCGCGCTGGAGGAGTACCTCCTCGGCTTCCAGACCTACACCCAGCCGGGCCTGCCGCCGATGCCGATCGCCGCGCCACGCATCGGCTCCATCGAGGCGGTCGCCAGCGCCCCGCTCGACGACGGCTATCTCTACTTCGTGGCCGGCTGCCCCGACGGGACGCGCGACGGGTCGCACTACTTCGCGAAGACGAACGCCGAGCACGAGGCCAACGTTGCCCGTGCCCGGGAGGAGTGCGCGGGCCAGTGACCGTCGTCGCCGATACCCCGCTGACCGCCGTCCGTCGCCTGCTGGACGAGCGGAGCCTCGACGCGATCCTCATCTCGCGCAACGCGCACAAGCGCTGGCTGAGCGGCTTCCGCCTGGGCGACGCCGAGGGTCCGACGTCCGGCTGGTCCGGCACGCTGCTCGTGACCCACGAAGCGACGCTGCTCCTTGCCGACTCGCGCTACACGGAGCAGGCCTCGCACGAGGCTGCCGACTGGGAGCTCATTCCCACGACCGGGCCGATGCACGCCGATCTGCCCGACCTCCTCCTGCGTCACGGGATCGAGGCGCTCGGGATGGAGGCGACGGTTGTCAGCCATGCCGACTGGTTTCGCCTCGCCGAAGCGGCTCCGGGCGTCGAGCTTCATGCGATCGACGAGGAGCTCGTTCCGCTCAGGCTGCACAAGACGCCGGCGGAGGTGGACGCCATCGGGCGCGCCTGCGCACTCACCGATGCCTGCTTCGACCACCTCGTGGGCTGGATCCGGCAGGGCATGAGCGAGCAGGACGTCGCGTCCGAGATCCAGGCCTTCTTCCGCGCCAACGGCGCCGAGGGCCTGGCGTTCGACACCATCGTCCTGGCCGGTCCGCGCGCCGCGATGCCGCACGGGCGGCCCTCCGCCGCCACCGTCGAGCCGGGGAATGTTCTGCTCATCGACTTCGGCTGCGTCGTCGATGGCTATCGGTCCGACATGACCCGGACCCTGTTCGTCGGCGACGTCCCCGACGACATCCGCCACCATCACGACGCTGTCCGTGAAGCCCAGGCTGCGTCCATCGAGGCGCTGCGCGCCGGGATCAACGGGCAGGAGCTCGACGCCATCGCGAAGCGCCGCATCGAGGCCGAGGGCGTGGAGCCCTACGGGCACGGGCTCGGCCACGGCATCGGTCTCGAGACCCACGAGGCGCCCCGCATCCGCGCCAGCGAGCCCTTCATCCTGGAGCCGGGGATGGTCTTCAGCATCGAGCCGGGGATCTACCTTCCGGGCATCACCGGCATCCGGATCGAGGACATCGTCGCGCTCGAGGACGCCGGTCCGCGACTGTTGACCACGTCGCCGCGGGAGGCGCTGGTCATCGGCTGAGAGCGCGGTTGCACCAGGTTCACACAACGGCCATGAAGGACAACTTCCTTGGCAGCCGCGTTCACGGGGCGCACGTTGATCACGGCCGAATCCGGGGTTTGTGCACCAGGTGCACTCGGCGGGGAGGCGGAGTCCTTTGCTTGGCCGATGCGTGAACGCGGTGCACACCGCCGGGCGCACGTCGGAACCGACGCCGCGTGAGCGTTATTCTTTCGGGCGCACCTCATCGGTCCCTGCAGGAGTCACGATTGATCAGCACCGGCGACGTCAAGAAGGGCGTCATCATCGAGCTCGACGGGCAGCTCATGAAGGTCCTGGACTGGACCCACATCAAGATGGCCCGCGGCTCGGCGCAGGTTCGGATGAAGCTCCAGAACGTGCGCAAGGGCGACATCGTCGAGCGCACGTTCCAGGCCGGAACGCGCTGGCCGCGAGCCCGCGTCGAGCAGCGCAAGGCGCAGTACCTATACGGCGACGGCGACGCGTTCCACTTCATGGACACCGAGACGTACGACCAGTTCGCGATCTCGTCGGCGATGATCGGTGACGACGCTCGCTTCCTGCTCGAGAACACCGACGTCTTCGTCAGCACCCACGACGGCGAGGTGCTCGGCGTCGACCTGCCGGTGACCGTCGACCTCAGGGTGGCTCAGACCGATCCCGGCTTCGCCGGCGACACGGCCACCGGCGCCAAGAAGCCGGCCACGCTCGAGACCGGGCTCGTCATCCAGGTGCCGCTCTTCGTGTCGGAGGGCGACGTACTCAGGGTCGACACCCGGACTGCCGAGTACGTCACGCGGGTCCAGTAGCCCATGGCCGATCAGCCCACGCTGTGGGACCAGCCAGAGCCGGCACCGGCACCGGAGGCCCAGACACGTGCGGCGCCCCGCATGCTGCGCGTCACCGACCTGAACCGCCGGGTCCGCTCCCTCCTCGACACCGATGCGGTCCTCGCCGATGTGTGGGTCGAGGGCGAGGTCAGCCAGCCCTCCTATCCGGCCTCGGGCCATTGCTTCTTCACGCTGAAGGACGCCCAGAGCCAGGTCCGCGCGGCGCTGTTCCGTGAGGAGCTGGCCCGCGCGATGGTCCGGCCCGAGCACGGGATGAACGTCATCGTCCACGGCCGCGTCCGCGCCTACGAGCCGCAGGGCGTCTATCAGCTGTACGTCACCTCCATCACGCCTGCCGGCGCCGGCGACCTCCACGCGCGCTACGAGCAGCTGCGCGCGAAGCTGGCGGGCGAGGGCCTGTTCGACGAGTCGCGGCGCCGGACCGTGCCGCGCTGGCCGCGGCGCATCGGCGTCGTCACCTCGGAGCAGGGCGCGGTGTGGCGCGACATCGGCAACGTGCTGCGCCGGCGCTACCCGCTCGTCGAGCTCGTCCTCAGCCCGTGCGTGGTGCAGGGAGCCGTCGCCGCGCCGGCGATCGTCCGCGCCCTGCGCCGCATCTACGCCGCCGATGGGATCGACACGATCATCCTGGCCCGCGGCGGCGGGTCGCTCGAGGATCTCTGGGGCTTCAACGATGAGCGCGTGGTGCGGACGGTGGCCGACGCCCCGGTGCCGATCATCGTCGGCGTCGGGCACGAGTCGGACACGACCCTCTCCGACTTCGCGGCCGATCTCCGCGCTCCGACGCCCAGCGCCGCGGCCGAGCTGGCCACGCCCGACGGGACGCAGCTGCCCACCATCATCAACCGGCTTCGGGATCGGGCGAGCGCCGCGCTCCTCGGCCGGGCGGCGGAACGGCGACGCTTCCTCGAGGCCGAGGGGCGTGCCCTGGCGGGCCTGGCGCCGGACATCGGCGCGGCGCGCCAGCGAGCCGCGGATCTTATCGACCGTGGGTCGCGCTCGCTCGGCGATCGGCTCGAGCGGCGACGAATGACGCTGGGCGCGGCCGCCGACGCGCTCCGCACCCTCTCGCCATCGGCGACGCTCGAGCGCGGCTACGCCGTGGCGCGCGCGTCGGATGGCCGGATCGTTCGCGACGCCGCAACGATCGCGCCCGGGGAGCCACTCCAGGTCGTCGTGGCGCGCGGCAGCCTCTCGACCCGCGTCGAGAGCACGCGGTCCGACGGGACCGAGGAGCTGCTGTCGTGATCGACGACGCGAGCCTGGCCGTGCTGACCGACGACGAGCTGGCACGGCATCCCTTCGATGAGCTCGTCGCGGCGTTGCAGCAGACGGTACAGCGGCTCGAGGCGGGCAACGTCGGCCTCGAGGAGAGCATCGAGCTCTACAAGCGCGGCCTGCGGCTCCACGCCGCGTGCGAGACGAGGCTGCGCGAGGCCGAGCTGACGATCACCGAGCTCGGACGGCGCGGGGCCGCACCCGCGGAGCCGGCGGGGGAGTGACCCGCATCCGGCCGATGGTCGCCACCGACGCATCGCGCGTCGCCGATCTCACCACCCAGCTCGGCTATCCCTCGACGCCGGAGCAGATCTCGACCCGATTCGCTGCGATCGACGGACGGCCGGAATCGGTGGTCCTCGTCGCGACCGACGACAGCGACGCGCCGATCGGCTGGATCCAGGCCTCGCGCGTCGCGGCCCTCGCCGAGAGCGATGTCGCCATGATCGGTGGGCTGGTGGTCGGTGACGGGCACCGCTCCGGCGGTATCGGCGCCGAGCTGCTTGACGCGGCGGAGGAGTGGGCGCGGGAGCATGGCGCCGTGACGATGAGCGTGCGGTCCAGGACCGAGCGGGCGCGGGCGCATCGGTTTTACGAGGCGCACGGGTATCGGCAGATCAAGCTCAGCCACGTGTTCGCGAAGCCGCTGAGCTGACCGGGGACGGCCGTGGCGGCCGCCCCCGGACCCGGAACAGGGCTAACCCTTGAGCTGGACGGTCGTCTCCGCGGAGGCTTCGCCGCAGTCGAAGGCGCCGCACGCGACGCCGAAGACGACGGTGGCCGCCTTGCCACCCTTGAAGACGCCGTTGTCCCCGATGACCTCGACGCTCCAGTCGTGCGTCGTGCCGTCGCAGGCGAAGTCGGTCGACCCGAATCCGTTGATGATCAGGCGCCCGACACGCTGCCGGAGCTGAACGTCGATGGACGTGAACTCGGTCTCACCGGAGCACGTGATCGTGCCCGTGATCGTGGCACTGCCGGATCGTGAGTCGAAGTGGCCGACCCGATCGACGGTCATCTCGACTTCGGGCGGGGGCGGAGCCTCCTCGATGCTGATCGACAGCATGCCGCCATTGGTGCCACCGGGCGTATCGTCGAAGGCGACGATCTGGTAGGTGGTACCGGCGCCGGCGAAGAAGCCGACGATGCCCGGGCCGCAGGCTTCGGTGACGAAGCTGCCCGGCGAGCCGGTCACGACGGCGATGCCCGCCGAGTAGTCGCTGGCGGTGACGTCGACGATGACCCCGCCGTCGGTAGCAGCCGTGAGCTCGTACCACACGCTGGCTTCGGTCGCCGGCGCCCCGCAGTTCGTGTTCCAGGCGACATCGTCCGCGTCGGTCGTCGCCTCGGTGGTGTCGAGCGTCTCGCTGAACGGAAGGCCGGCGAGGATCGTTCGCCCGGCGTACGTGTCGTTCGTCGGTGCCGCGGCCAGCGCCGGGGCCGCCAGGACGAGGCTCATGATGGTGACGAGACAGGTGGCAATCGTTGCGCGTCTCATGGAAGTCCTCCGCTGTGGGCACGTCAGGGCGATAACGGGCACTGGGAGAACCGCTCGGGAACTCGCCTCCCTTTCACCCCGCGCCGCGCGACGGCTCACCCGTCCCGACCGCGGACGGCGGTGGCAGGAAGGGAGACGCGCAACCTGCCGGCCGAGTTGCACGACCTGAGGGATCGCAGAGGGAACCGTATACTCAGCAGCGCCCAACGGAGACGCAATCGGTGTGACCCTGCTCGAAACCATTCGCAAACCGGCGCAGATCCGCGACCTCTCCGCCGATGAGCTCGACATCCTCGCCGCCGAGATGCGCGAGAAGATGATCCGCACGGTCAAGCGGACCGGCGGCCATCTGGCGAGCTCGCTCGGCGCGGTCGAGATCGCGTTGGCGCTTCATCGGGTCATGGACTCGCCGCGCGACCGGATCGTGTGGGATACCGGCCACCAGGCCTATGCCCACAAGCTGCTCACCGACCGCTGGGAACGCTTCGACACGCTGCGCCAGGTGGACGGCGTCGGCGGCTTCCCGCGCCGGAGCGAGAGCGAACACGACGTCTTCGACGGCGGACATGCCGGGACGGGCGTCAGCATCGGCGTCGGCCTGGCGGCCGCGCGTGACCTCCATCCGAAGACCGATCCGGCACGGCGGCAGCGCATCGCGGTCGTGGTCGGCGACGCGGCCCTGGGCTCCGGCTTGACGATGGAGGCGCTCAACCATCTCGGGCACGCCAAGCATCCGCTGCTCATCGTCCTCAACGACAACGAGATGAGCATCAGTCCCTCGGTCGGCGGCCTCTCGACGCGGCTCAACAAGATGCGGCTGTCGCGCGCCTACCAGGAGACGAAGTCCGCGACGAGCCGCGCCCTGCCACGCATTCCCATCGTCGGCCGGCCGATGTACGACGTCCTGGCCTGGGCCAAGGAAGGCTTCAAGCGCAGCTGGGCGAAGGTCGGATTCTTCGAGGACATGGGGATCACGTACATCGGCGTGCTGGACGGCCACGACCTCCCCGAGCTGGAACGCTCGTTCGAGGCGGCCTTCCGCATCAAGTCGCCGGTCCTCCTCCACGTGAAGACGGTCAAGGGCCGAGGCTACGCGCCCGCGGAGGAGGACTCGATGAGCTTCCACGGCGCCTCGCTGCCGCCCATCGACCTCGGCCTCATCGACCCGACGGAGGAGCCGCTGCCCGCCGAGTCGGCGCCGAAGCACAAGCCGAAGACGTACACCCAGACGTTCGTCGAGGAGCTCGTGCGCCTCGCAAGCTCGGACCGGCGCATCTCCGCCATCACGGCCGGGATGCCGACCGGCACCGGCCTCCAGCGCTTCTGCGACCGTTTCCCGTCCCGCTTCCACGATGTCGGAATCGCCGAGCAGCACAGCGTGGCGCTGGCGACCGGGCTCGCGCTGGCGGGCCTGCGGCCCGTCGTCGCGCTGTATTCAACGTTCAGCCAGCGGGCATTCGACCAGCTCGTCCACGACGTCTGCCAGAACGGGGTGCCCGTCGTGCTCGCCCTCGACCGGTCCGGGCTCGTCGGGGAGGACGGCACCTCGCACCAGGGCATGTTCATGCTGCCCGCCATGCGAGCGCTTCCGAACCTCGCCATCGGGTCGCCCAAGGACGAGCAGGAGCTCCGCGACCTCGTCGTCACTGCCCTCGAGCACGACGGACCGATCGCGCTGCTCTACCCACGAGACGCGGGCGAGGATCTGGCCGACCGTGACGGGTCGCCGATCCCGATCGGCCAGGGCGAGGTCGTTCGGGATGGCGATGACCTGCTGTTGGTCGGCTTCGGACCGATCGTGCAGCGCCTGCTGGCGGCCGCGGATGAGCTCGAGACCGATGGGCTGGCAGCGACGGTCATCAACGCCCGCTGGGCGAAACCGATGGACGAGGCCCTCATCGCGCGCCACGCGGCGGGCAAGCAGCTGGTCGTGACGGCCGAGGAGTCGGCCGCCATGGGTGGCTTCGGGGACGGCGTCCTCGATGCCCTCAACCGCGCGGGCGTGGCCGTGCCGCTGCTGAAGGTCGCGCTGGCCGAGGGCTTCGTGCATCACGGCGCCGTCGACGACCTCCGCGCTCAGCAGCGAATCGACGTGCCGGGCATCCTGGGCCAGGTCCGCGAACGGCTCGAGACTCCCGCGAAGCGCTCCCGAGCCAAGGTCACCGCCGCGTAACGCGGGTCGTGGCCCGTATCCGCCTCGACCAGCTGCTGACCGATCGGGGTCTGGCGCGCTCGCGCGCCGAGGCGCAGGCGCTCATCCACGCCGGGTCCGTCGACCTCGATGGCAAGCGCCGCCTGAAGCCCGGCCAGCTCGTGGATCAGGACGCGTCGGTCTCGCTGGTCGAGCGGCCGAAGTGGGCGAGCCGTGCCGGCGCGAAGCTCGAAGCCGCGCTCGATGCCTTCGGGATCGACCCCGGTGGCCTCGCGGCGCTCGACGCCGGCGCGTCCACCGGCGGATTCACGGATGTCCTGCTGGCTCGTGGCGCCCGCACCGTCTACGCCGTCGACGTGGGCCGCGCGCAGCTCATCCAGCGCCTCCGCGACGACCCGCGCGTCGTCAGCATGGAGCGCACGAACCTGCGCGACCTTCGTGAGCTGCCGGAGCCCATCGACCTGGTCACGCTCGACCTGAGCTTCATCGGCCTCGGTCTCGTCCTGCCGGCCGTCGCGGGACTCCTCGGTCCTGCCGGGCGGGTCATCGCGCTCGTCAAGCCACAGTTCGAGGCCGGCCGCGAGGAGGTGGGACGAGGGGGCATCGTTCGCGACCCGGACGTCTGGAGGAGGGTCCTCGAGGAAGTCGGCGCATCGGCCGCGCAGATGGGACTCCAGCCCGTCCGGGCGATCCGCTCGCCGATCACCGGCACGGACGGGAACGTGGAGTTCCTCGTCGAGCTCCGCCGTGGCGACGACGCGGAGCCCTCCTTTGCGGGGAGCGTCGACGAAGCGGTCGGCGAGGCGTAGGACGCGCGTACTACGATCACGCCGATGAAGCGCAGGGGCCCCGCCACGGCACAGGACGTCGAGCAGCTCGGGATCGGCTTCGAGGGCATCGAGGTCATCGAGCCGGCCGGACACGAGCCATCCCCGGACACGATGCGCCAGATCGTGAGCCTCCGGATGCCGGACGCGCTCCTGGCGCGAGTCGAGGAGGCGGCCGCGGCGCGTGGCGTCTCGCCGTCGAGCCTCATGCGCGCGCTCATCGCCGCCGGGCTCGATCGCTCGTACGCCGCGGTCCGCGAGCCGAGCGAGCTCGCCGCAGAGCTCGCAGAGCTGCGTCGGAGCGTCGACCGCATCGCCGCACGTCTGGTGCGTGACGAGACCGAGGGCGGATGAGGCGCATCGGCTTCGCCTTCAACCCGTTCAGCGATCGCGCAACGACCTTCCTCGACAGGGGACGAGCCTGGTGCGCCGGCCATGAGGTCGAGTGCTGGGATGCTCCGGGCGACGCCCGCGATCGGATCGTGAGCGAGCTGGAGGGGACGGACCTCATCTGCGTTCTCGGCGGAGATGGGACCTTCCTGCGCGCGGCGCGTGCGATCGGCGGCTCGGGGGTGCCGGCCCTGGGCGTCAACCTCGGTCGCGTCGGCTTCCTGGCCAAGGTCGAGTCCGGCGAGCTCGAGCGTGCCCTCGACCAGGTGCACGACGGCGATTACGACATCGAGGAGCGCTTCCGGATCGTGGCGAGCCTCACGCGAGCCGACGGAAGCAGCGAGGATCACGAGTGCCTCAACGAGGTCGTCGTGGCCCGCGGCACTCGAGTCCGGATGATCCGGCTGGAGGTCGAGGTCTCCGGATCGCACCTCGCCACGTACGTGGCCGATGCGGTCGTGGTGGCGACCCCGACCGGCTCGACCGCCTACAGCTTCAGCGCCGGCGGCTCGATCCTCGACCCGCGGCTGCGCAACATGGTCATCACCCCGGTCGCCGCCTACCTGTCGCCTCTCCACAGCGTGGTGGCCGGCGAGCGCCACGAGGTCGTCCTCACCCTGCGCGAGGCGCACGACGGCGCCCTCGTCAGCCTGGACGGCCAGGTCGACCTGCCGATGGCGGTCGGCGACCGGGTGGTCGTGCGGGCGTTGCCCGAGCCGCTGCGGCTGATCGAGCCGACCGGGAGCACGCCGTTCTACGACCTGCTGCGCACGAAGGCATCGCTCCTGCCGTACTGAGGCCGATACTGGGCCGATGCCGCTCCGCGAGCTGACCGTCGAGAACCTTGCCGTCGTCGAGTCCGTCCGGCTCGCGCTCGAACCGGGGTTCACGGTCCTCACTGGCGAGACCGGCGCCGGCAAGTCGCTCGTCGTCGATGCGCTGGCGCTCGCTCTCGGGGAGCGGGCCAGCAGCGATCTCGTGCGCGCCGGGACCGATGCCGCGCGCGTCGAGGCCATCTTCGACGCCCCTGCCGTGGACCCCGATCACGCCCTGGCGGATGTCGTCGACGCGGGGGAGGGTCTGCTCATCGTGCGGCGCGAGATCGGGAGCGACGGCCGCTCCTCGGTCCGGGTCAACGACCGGGCGGTGACGGTCGGCGGGCTGGCGTCGCTGGGTGAGGCGCTCGGCGAGATCCACGGCCAGCACGAGCAGCAGAGGCTCCTGGGCCTCGGCCACCAGCTCAGGCTGCTCGACGCGTTCGGCGGTCATGCGGCGCTGGTTGGCGGGGTCCGGGAGGCATTCGACGCCTGGCGGGCTGCCGTGGCCGCCTCGGCCGAGCTGCTCACCGACGACCACGAGCTCGCGCGGCGGGTCGACCTCCTGCGCCACCAGACGGCGGAGATCTCGGCAGCCGCGCCCCGCCAGGGCGAGGACGAGGAGCTGGAGGCCCAGCTGCGCGCCGCGGCCCATGCCGAGACGATCGCGCGATCGACGGCCGAGGCGGTCGCCGCGCTCCGCGATGAGGGCGGCGCCACGGACGCGCTGGGCGCGGCCGAGCGCGGGTTGTGGGCGGCGTCCCAGCACGATGAACGGCTGGCGGACCTGGCCGGCCGGGCGGCCGCGCTAGCGGCCGAGAGCGCGGAGCTGGCCCGCGATGTGGCGGCGGCGTCGGAGGCCGTCGAGCTCGACCCGGCAAGCCGCGCCGCCGCGGAGGAGCGGCTCGCCCTGCTCTACGACCTGCGTCGCAAGTACGGCGATGTCCTCGACGCGGTCATCGCCTTCGGTCAGGATGCCGCCGCCGAGCTGCATCGGCTCGAGCACCAGGGCGAAGAGCGCGAGCGCAGCAGGGCGCTCGAGGCCGAGCGCATGGAGGCGCTGACGGCGTCCTGCGACCGCCTGCGCGCGGCCCGGCTCGCGGCGGCAGGCAGGCTGGCGAAAGCCGTGAACGCGGAGCTGCCGCCGCTCGGGCTCCCGGCGGGCGCCTTCGATGTCGAGCTCTCACCGGTCGAGCCCGGAGCCTCGGGCGCCGATCGGGTGACGTTCACCTTCGCCCCGAACCCCGGCGAGCCGCCGCGTCCGCTGGGGCGCATCGCGTCCGGCGGGGAGGCGAGCCGACTGGCGCTTGCCCTGAAGGTCGTCCTCGCCGGCGGGGACGAGACGCCACTCTTGGTCTTCGACGAGGTCGACGCCGGCGTCGGCGGCCGGAACGCATCGGCGCTGGGGGAGCGCCTGAAGGTGCTGTCCGCGTATCACCAGGTCATCTGTGTGACGCATCTGCCGCAGGTCGCGGCCCACGCCGACGCTCATCTCGTCGTCGACAAGCGCGTTGCCGGCAGGCGGACGACGACCGTCGTCCGCGTGCTCGACACCCATGAGCGGGCCGTGGAGCTGGCGGCGATGCTGGGTGGGCCGGCGGGCGGCGAGGAGGCGCATGCCGCGGCCGCCGCGCTGCTCCGTTCGGCGTCGGAGTGAGGTCGCGGTGGCCGCGGATCTGAGCGAGGCGGTCGATGCCTTCCTCGTCGAGCTGCGCGTGGAGCGAGGACTCTCGCCACTGACGATCGCCGCCTACCGCCGGGATCTCGCCCAGTTCGCCGACCACGCCGGCGACCGTTGGCGGGACGACCCACAGCCGCTCATCGACTTCGTGACGGCCCTCCAACGATCCGGCGCCAAGGGCAGCACCCAGGCGCGGAAGTCGGCGGCCGTGCGCAGCTTCTACCGCTTCGCGCTGCGCGAGGGCCTCGTGGAGCGTGACCTGCCCGCGCTCGTCGACGCCCCGAAGCCGGGAACGTATCTCCCCGACGTCCTCGCGCCGGATGACGTCGAGCGCATCCTCGACGCGCCATCGGCGAGCGACCCGATCGGCATCCGTGACCGCGCCATCCTGGAGCTGCTCTATGCCTGTGGCCTGCGGGTCAGCGAGCTCGTCGGCCTCGACACCGACCGCGTCGACCTCCCAAGTGCTCAGGTCCGGGTCATCGGCAAGGGCAACAAGGAGCGGCGCGTCCCGATGGGGGAGGAGGCCCGGGACCGGCTGCATCGGTATCGCATCGGGCCGCGTGAGGCTTGGACGGCCGGCAAGCCGACGCCGGCGGTGTTCGTGGGGATGCGCGGACGGCGGTTGAGCAGGGAGGCGGTGTGGCGCCTGGTGAAGCGCTGGGCGGATGCCGCCGGGGTGCGCGAACGGGTCACGCCGCACACGTTTCGGCACAGCTTCGCCACCCATCTGCTGGAGGGGGGAGCCGATCTGCGGGTGGTCCAGGCGCTCCTTGGCCATGCTAGCATCAGCACCACCCAGCTCTATACGCACCTGACCGGCGAGCGCGTCCGCGAGGTCTACGCGCGGGCCCACCCTCGAGCCTGAACCGGAGAGCCCCGAGAACCCGATGAGTTACGCCCGGAACCTCCTCAGCCGCAACGAGGAGGTCGTCTACGAGTCGCGGCAGCACTGGTTCGCGGTCATCGCCCGGATGTGGATCTGGATCCTCGTCGCGCTCATCGCGCTCGCCATCTCCGTCTGGATCGGCACCAACGAGGCGGTCCTCGGCAACCCGACGGTGGACGGTGGCATCACCGTCGTCGCGGTCGTCGGGCTCATCGGAGCGCTGGCCTACCTGGGCTTCGTGATCTGGGACTGGCGCAACCAGGAGTGGCTCATTACCACCCGCCGGGTCATCCGCGCCGAGGGCGTGCTCAACAAGAGCGTCACTGACTCGAGCCTGGAGAAGATCAACGACGCCCGCCTGGACCAGAGCGTCCTGGGTCGCATCTTCGGCTACGGCACGCTCGACATCCTCACCGCCTCGGAGGAGGCGACGGCCTCGAACCTGGCCGACTTCCCGATGATCGCCAACCCGGTCGAGTTCAAGAAGACGATGTTCGACCAGAAGCAGATGCTCGAGCAGCCCGACCTCGCGCCGCCGCGCTACCAGCGTCAGGCGCCGATGCCCGACATGCAGCCCGCCGAACCGATGCCGCCGCGCGCCGGCTCCGACCGCGTCGCCGTCGCCGAGGCCGGAGCCGCTCAGCCGGCCGCGGCCGCGCCGGCGCCTGCACCGGCGCAGACCGCCGAGCCCGTGCGGAAGTCCGCCGACGACATCGGGGCCACGCTCGAGCGACTGGCGGGACTGCGCGACAAGGGGCTCATCACCGCGGAGGAGTACGAGGCCAAGAAGCGCGAGCTGCTGGAGCGGATGTAGGTGGTGGGCCCGTCCCTGGCGGACCTCTCCGACGGCATCTACGGCGCGGAGCTCGACCGGCGTATCTCGGAGGCGACGAGCGCGATCGAATCGGCGCTCCGGCCTGAGCCCCAGCTCCGTTCTCCGTCGCTCTGCATCGTCCTGGGCTCGGGCCTCGGTGGCGTCACCGCGCTCCTCGACCGGGCACCGCGGGTCTCACTGCCGTACCGCGAGATCCCGAACGTGCCTGGGGCCGCGGTCGAGGGCCACGCCGGCGAGCTCCTCGCCGGGCGGGTCGGCGAGATCCCGGCCGTCGTGCTGTCGGGGAGAGCCCACCCGTACGAGGGCTACTCGCAGCGCGAGGCGACGATCCTGCTCCGTGCCGTCATCGCGCTCGGCGTTCGCTCGGTGGTGCTGACGAATGCCGCCGGAGGGCTCAACCCGGACTTCGACCCCGGCGACGTGATGCTGATCGCCGACCACATCAACCTCTCGGGCAGCAACCCGCTCGTCGGCCCCAACCTCGACCGCTTCGGCGAGCGCTTCCCGGCGATGACCGATGCCTACGACCCCGAGCTCCGTCGCAGGGCGCGCGAGGCTGGCGAGCGCGCCGGCGTGCGCTTTCGTGAGGGCGTGTACATCATGCTCTCGGGCCCGGCCTACGAGACGCGGGCCGAGATGCGGATGCTCCGCACCCTGGGCGGCGACGCGGTCGGCATGAGCACGGCGCACGAGGTCATCGTCGCCCGCCATGCCGGCGTCCGCGTCCTCGGCTTCAGCCTCATCACCAACAAGGCCACCGAGGACGTCGCCGAGGGGGCGACCCACGAGGAGGTCATCGAGATGGGCCGGGTCGGCGCGGCAAGCCTGGTCCGAGTGTTGGGAGACCTGCTCCCGCACCTGGCCTGACGCCGCGTCATGCTGTTCGGAAACTTCTCCATCGCGGAGATCGCGGGGATCGCGGTCGCGCTCATCGCGGGGATCACGTTCCACGAGTTCAGCCACGCCTTCGTGGCCGACCAGCTCGGCGACCACCGGCCCCGCGCCCTCGGCCGGGTGAGCCTGAACCCGGTCGCGCACATCGACCCGATCGGCGCGCTCGTCTTCGTCCTCGCCGGGTTCGGGTGGGGAAAGCCGGTCCCCGTGAACGTCTATGCCCTGCGGCCGGGACGGGCCGGCATGGCCATCGTTGCGGCGGCCGGCCCGATCGCGAATGTCGTGGTGGCGGTCCTGGCGGCGATCGTGTACCGCGTCCTCGCCGGCTTCCTCGGCTCGGGCGACTTCGTCCTCGAGATCACGTTCTATGTCGTGTACTTCAACCTCATCCTGGCGATCTTCAACCTCATCCCGATCCCGCCGCTCGACGGCTACAACGCGGTGCTCGCGTTCGCCCCTCCACGGACCGCCTTCATGATTCAGCGCTACGCGCCGTACGGGATCATCGTGCTGCTCCTGCTGATCCTCCTGCCGGGAAGCCCGCTGTCGCGGCTGCTCCTGCTGGCCGTCCCGCTGACGCAGGCACTCATCGGTGCATAGGGTTGGGCAGTTCGTCGCCCATGTCCGCGCGCGCGTCGAGCCCGAGGAGGAGGCCATGGTCCAGCGACTCCTCCCGACAGCGGCTGCGGCGCTCTTCGCGTCGATGCCGGTCGCCGATCGCCGTCACGGGCTCGATGTCGCCGAGCGGCTTGTGGCCACAGGCATTGACGATCCCGACGTGCTGGCCGCGGCGCTCCTCCACGACGCCGGCAAGGGGCGTCGGGTGCGGCTCTGGCATCGGGTCGCCGGAGTCCTGCTCGATGCCTTCGCGCCCGGACTGCTCGAGCGGTGGGCGAGCCCGGACCCTCGCTCGCTGCGCTTTCCCTTCCACCTGTACCTGCATCACGCACGAATCTCCGCCGACCTCGCGACGGCCGCGGGCTGCACACCACGGGTCGGTGCGTTCATCATCGACAACGTGAGCGATGACGATGCCCACCTGGCCCGCGCGCTGAAGACGGCAGATGACGCAAGCTGAGCCGATGCAGCCGTTCGAGATCGGCGCCGATGCGGTCGCGCTGCCGGTCGGGGAGCCCGAGTTCACGCTGGCCCTCCCGGTCTTCGAGGGACCGCTCCAGCTGCTGCTCCACCTCATCGAGTCGCGCGAGCTCGACGTGCTCACCGTGCCGCTGGCCGAAGTTGCCGACGCGTACGTCGAGCATCTCTCGCGGCACCCGGTCGACACCGTCAACCTCTCCGAGTTCGTGGCCACTGCGGCGCAGCTCATCTACCTCAAGTCGAAGCGGATGCTTCCTGCGGAGCCGCTGCCCCCGCTGCCCTCCGGCGCGGATGAACCAGACGAGGAGGAGCTGCGACGGCGGCTCCTCGAGTACCGCACCCTGCGCGACGCCGCGGTCGCCATGGGCGAGCGGGACGGCGTCGCCCCCGTGATGCGGCGCGAGCCGCGTGAGTCCGACCTGCCCGCGGCGCCAGCCGAGCCGATGGCTGCCGCCATGCTGGCCCATGCGCTCGACGCGCTTGCCGCGATCCCGGAGCCGGCGCCTCCTCCGCCGGAGATCGTCGCTCGCGAGATCACCATCGGCCAGCAGATCGCCGTCCTGCGCGAGGCGCTCTCGCGAGGCGGCAGGATCGTGCTGCAGACCATCCTGGAGCGCTGTGCCTCTCGCACGGAGCGTGCCGTGACCTTCCTGGCAACGCTCGAGCTCGTACGACGGCGGCAGGTCACGGCCGCCCAGGACGAGCTGTTCGGACCGATCGTGATCGAGACGCTGCCGGAGGGCGGCCGATGACCGACGAACTCGACGTCTACTACGAGGCGTTGCTCTTCATCGCCGAGCGCCCGCTGACGACGGCGGAGCTGGCGGAGCTGGCCGAGGTGCCCAGGACGCAGGCGGAAGGATCCCTCTCCGCGCTGGCCGATCGTCTGCAGCAGGACGGCCGCGGGATCCGCCTCCAGCGCCACGACGACGCCTGGCAGCTCGTGACCGCGCCGCAGGTCGGAGCGCGTCTCGCCGCGTACGCGGCGCGCGAAGAGGCCCGGCTCACGCCCGCGTCCCTCGAGGCGCTCGCCGTCGTCGCCTACCGCCAGCCCTGCACACGCGGCGACGTCGAGCGCGTGCGCGGCGTCGACTCCGACTATGTGATCCGATCGCTGCTGCATCGGCGCCTCATCTCCGAGGTCGGGCGGCGCGACACGCCGGGGCGTCCGGTGCTCTTCGGCACGACGTTCACGTTCCTCGAGCGCTTCGGCCTCACCTCGCTCGACGACCTGCCGCCGCTCACCAGCGACGCCGCCCAGCTCGCCGCGCTCGCCGACGTCGCCGATGGCGCGTGAGCGCCTCCAGAAGCTCATCGCGCGCGCCGGGCTCGCATCGCGCCGGGGAGCCGAGGAGCTGGTCGCAGACGGGCGCGTTCGGGTCAACGGCGCGCTGGCCCACCTCGGCGACATGGCGGATCCGGTCGTCGACGCGGTCGAGGTCGACGGGCGACCGCTCGCCGGCGCTGAGAAGGCCGTCCACCTCGCCATCCACAAGCCGCGCGGATTCGTCTCCTCGGCACGCGACGAACGCGGCCGCCGCTCGGTCGTCGGCCTGGTCGACGTGCACGCGGAACGGCTGTGGCCGGCTGGGCGCCTCGACGTGGAGTCGGAGGGACTGATGCTCCTCACGAACGACGGGGCGTGGGCGAACCGGGTCCTCCACCCGCGCTACGGCAACGAGCGCGAGTACGCGGCGCTGGTCGATCCGGCACCGGGCAGAGCGACGCTGGAGCGACTCCGTCGCGGCGTCGAGCTCGAGGATGGGCCGGCGCGCCTGCTCGCCGCTCGCCGCGCACCGCCGCCGCCCGAGGTCCGCCGCGACCGCTCCGAGGCCGGCGCCTGGCTGCGAGTCCGGCTCGGCGAGGGGCGCAAGCGCGAGGTCCGGCGGATCTTCGCCGCCGTCGGCTGCGACGTCGGGCGCCTGGTGCGGACGCGGTTCGGGAGCCTCACGCTGGGCGGCCTGCGTGAGGGTGAATGGCGCCACTTGAGGGCGCGGGAAGTCGCCGCGCTGGCGGGGAAGGGTCGCGCGTGACGCGGACGATCGCCGTCGACGGCCCGTCAGGGGCGGGCAAGAGCACCATCGGCTTCGCGCTCGCGGGACGCATCGGCGCGACGTTCGTCGACACCGGGCTCATGTACCGCGCCCTGACGCTCGCTGCCCTGGAGGGAGGCATCGACGTCGACGACGGCGCGGCGCTCGGGGTCCTTGCCACGACGTGCCGGATCGAGGTCGAGCGCCCGCGCGCCGACCAGCACGACCGGCCCGAGACGGTGCTGCTCGATGGTCGCGACGTGACGCTGGAGGTGCGCCGACCGCCCATCGATCGCGCGGTGAGCGCGGTGAGCCGCCACGCCGAGGTGCGGCGCGCGATGCTCGGCGTTCAGCGCGCTGCCGCGATGCGCGGCGACACGGTCATGGTCGGGCGCGACATCGGCACCGTCGTGCTGCCGGACGCGACGCTGAAGGTGTTCGTCGTCGCCAGCGCCGCGGTGCGTGCCGCGCGCCGGGCGGCCGAGATGGGCACGCCGGAGCGCGCCGACGAGTACCTCGCCGAGATCCTCCAGCGCGACGCGGCCGATGCGAACCGGGAGGTGGCGCCGTTGCGGCAGGCGCCGGACGCACTGGTCCTCGACACGGGAGCGCTCGACGTGGAGGCGTGCGTCGACGCGATCGTCGCCCGCCTGGAGGAGCTCGAGGCGGTCGGTGCGTAGCTGGTTCTACCGCATCGGCGCCGGGGTCTGCGGCTTCGTCGCTCGTGTCCTCTGGGGCGCAAGGGTCGAGGGCGTCGAGCACATCCCGCGCAGCGGCGCCTTCATCCTGGTTGCCAACCACTGCTCGAACCTCGACCCGGTGATCATCGGCTGGGCCGCCGGCAACACCGTGGGAAGGATCATCCACTTCATGGCCAAGTCCGAGGTGCGCCGATGGCCGATCATCGGGTGGCTCGCGACGCAGTCGGCTGTCTACTTCGTGCGCCGCGGGGAGGGCGACCGCGCGGCACAGCGCTTCTCCCTCGAGGCGCTCGCTGACGGCCGGCCGATCGCGCTCTTCCCGGAGGGCACGCGGTCGCGCGACGGCCATCTCAGGACGGGGAAGCCGGGCTCGGCGTTCCTCGCCGTGCGTTCCGGCGCGCCGCTCCTGCCGGTCGCGATCAGCGGTACACACAGGATCTTTCCCGGCCGCTCGCGGTGGCCGCATCCGACGCGGATCGTGGTCCGGATCGGTCAGCCGTTCTCGCTGCCGCATCTGCCCTCCGGCCGGCTCGACCGGGAGGCGCTGGCCGAGGGGACCGAGCGAATCATGTCGACGATCGAGGCGTTGCTGCCGCCGGACCAGCGACGGGTTGCCTGATCGGTATATACGTATATACCCGGCCACTTCCGTAGAATGGTTGTCGTGACAACGGCAACCAGACCAGATGTGCGCATCGCCGAGCGCGCCGGCTTCTGCTACGGCGTGCGCCTGGCGATCGACAAGGCCAAGCACGCCCGCTCCGAGGGCAAGGAGGTCACCACCCTCGGCCAGCTGGTGCATAACCCGGGCATCAAGGCCGATCTCTCCGACCGCGGAATCCGCACCGCCGACCTGGCCGACCAGGTCGAGGGCGGCACGCTCGTCATCCGCGCCCACGGCGTCCCGAAGTCGGAGTTCGAGCGCGTGAAGGGCGCCAGGGGCCTCGAGGTCATCGACGCGACGTGCACCTGGGTGCTCCAGTCGCAGAAGGCAGCGCGCGAGCTGGCGGAGGCGGGCTACACGGTCTGCATCATCGGCCACGAGGACCACCCCGAGGTCAAGGGCGTTCGCTCCTATGCCGGCGAGAACCACGTTGTCGTCGACGACATGGACAGATCCACCTGGGAGCGTGTGCCGCGCACGAAGAGGCTCGGCGTCCTCTCCCAATCCACGATCCTCCCGAACAAGCTCGAGGAGTTCGCCGCCTTCTGCCTGCGCCGATGCCACGACCTGCGCGTCGTCAACACCGTCTGCCCGGTCACCCTGACGCGGCAGGACGACTCCGTGAAGCTGGCACGAGAGGTCGACGCCATGATCGTGGTCGGCGGGAAGAACAGCTCGAACACCAAGGAGCTGGCCGTGAAGTGCGGCCAGATCCAGCCGGAGACCGTCCACGTCGCCGATGCGGACGAGCTGGCTGCCGACCACGCCGCCTGGCTGCAGGGCAAGGGGCGGATCGGCATCACCGGCGGGACATCGACGCCGGAGGTGGACCTCGAGGAGGTCCGCGAGCGCATCTACGCGCTGACCGCCGCCTGACGGCCGTCGGGGGAACCATCGCGCCCGATGGCGATGGCGTGCGGCTGATCGTCGACCACCGGCTCGACGATTCGAGCGGCTCGGGCGGCGGCATCCGCGAGGGCCGGGAGTCGGTCCTCGGCCGGTTACGCCAGCTGCTCGCCCGCTGAGGGCACGAGGTCGCGGAGAAGCCTGCCGAGCCTGCGGCGCAGGACCCCGTAGCCGAGGTGCTTCCGCGCGATCTCGAAGTTGTGGCGAGCGTTGGCGCGGATCCGGTCGGGGTTGGCGAGCAGGGATCGGACGGCGGCGATCGTGGCCTCGGTGATCTCGCCGTCGATCTCGATCAGCTTGAGGCCGAGCGGCTCGATGTCGGCGATGTACACCGGATAGCGGTTGACGACGACCGGCACTCCGTAGAACAGCGCCTCCAGCAGCGCGTTGCCGAAGCCCTCGTAGAGGCTGGGGTAGGTGATGAGGTCGGCGGCGAGGTACGCGTCGTGGAGCGAGTGCGCCGGGCCAATGGGCTTCCCCTCGAGGTCGGGGGCGAATCGGTCGGCCGCGTACGCCAGGCGGACCCCGTGACGCTCGGCGAGGCGCTCGAGCTGGACGAGGTAGTCGAGGCCCTCGTCGCCCGCGGGGGAGGTGATGAGAAGGACCGCGTCGGGATCGCCGAGCCGCCCCACGAGCTCGATGGCCAGCTCGATGCCCTTGCGTGGCACGACCCGGGTGGGCTGGACGACGAGCAGGCCCTTCTCGTTCATCCCAAGCTCGCGACGCAGCCGCCTCCGAACGGCCGGCGAGCGCCTCGGTCGTGGCTTGTCGAAGTCGAAGACATTGGGGATGACCATCGAGTCGAGCCCGCGGCGCTCGCGCAGCGACTGCGCGGCGAGGCTGTTGATGCTGACGTGCCGCACCCACGGCAGGTTCGGTGGGAAGGCGGCATCGAGGACCTCCGGCACCACGCACGTCGCGAATCGCTCGCGCTCCCACCAGTAGTCGTGATGGTGACCGATGGTCGGCAGCTCGCGCTCCCGGACGAGCCGCCGCAGCGCGACGGCGAGCGGCAGCTGCATCGGGATGGCCCACGCATTCTCCACGATGAGCACCTCGAGCCGATTCACCGTCGCCCAGTCGTCGAGGACCGGGAACAGCTGGTCGGCGAGCCGATCGATCTCGAGACGCACCGCGTCGGGGTCGCTCTCCGGATCGAAGGCGGCGGCCGTCACCCGCGCCGCCGGCGGGTAGTTGAAGTGCATCGGCGGGACCAGGCGAGCCAGGTTCCGAAGCGCGTCGACCTCGCCGGCGCACATGCGCAGCTGGTGGCCCATCCTGACCAGGGAGGCCTCCCACTTCGCCGCCTCGAATGTCACGCCGTCGACTCCGGCGAGGCGGGTCGCCGCGATCCCGATCTTCACGCGGCGATCGTAGCGAGCCGGGCGCCTCGTTCGAGCGTCGTCAGTGCGGCATACGCGGCTCCAGGCCACGCGAACCAGGTGCGCACCCGCCGGCCGGCGTCCGCGTCATAGGCCTCGGGCAGCATGCCATCGTCGAACGCGGATGCGGCCAGCCGTCGCGCGGCGGCACCCATGCCGGCGGCATCACCGCTCGCTCGTGCACGGATCCATGCCTGGACGTCGCCGAGGGTCCAGATCCCGGGGGTGTGCGCCGAGCCGAGTCCACTGAGCCGGCCGGAAACGAACGCCGGATTGGCCGATGAGAACGCGAACGCCATCGTCGCCGCCCATCCGGGATCGTCTGGCGCGCAGAACCCCCAGAGCGGGGCCAGGGCAACCGGGAGGTCGTTGGCATCGTGGTAGCGGACAGTCGTTCCAAGCGCGTCGACGGCGTACGGCCATGGCCCACCACCCGTCGCGAAGTGCCCGGTGAATGCCTCGCGCACCGCGTCGGCCGCGGCGGTGAACGTGGTCGGGTCGAGGCGCAGGACGCCCTGCGTCACCATCTCTCCGGCGCGGCGGGCGGTGTACCACAGGAGGATCTGCGAGGCGGCGATGAACGGCGCGCTCGCCGGATCGTCGGCCGCGTTCTCGTCTGTGGCGAGCAGCGATGTGGCGGGATCGACCGCCTCGAGCACAACGTCCCAGGCCCGCGCGATGCTCGGCTCCCACTCCACGCCGGCCGGGAGGTCACCGCTCCGTCGCCAGTAGTCGGCCAGCTCCAGGAGGGGATAGAGCTGCTGGTCGGCCTGGAAGGCCATGTCCTTGCGGCGGCCATCAGCGTGATGGCTGCGCACCCAGCGGCCGTCCGGGCGCTCGCATCGGCGCCAGAGCCAGCGGAGGTGATCGGCCACGATCTCGCGGTCGCCCGTCTCGTCGGTGACGAGCAGCGCCAGAGCCTGCCAGTAGCTGTCGCGCGTCCACGACAGGGGCAGCAGCCGATGATCGGTGAGGACCACCCGCTCAGCGGGTCCGGTCGCCAGCGCCGTGCAGCCTCGCACGTACGCGACGGCCCGCGTGGTGAGTGCGTCACTCCCGTGCGCCGGTGGCGGTAAGCCGCTGCCGACGGAACCGTCGAAGGCGACGTCCAGCACGAGCTCGCGAGGCAGGGATGGCGTGCTCCACGTGACGTGGCCGACAACGCCATCGGCCGTCCGCTCCCAGTCCGCGCGCGCACCGGAGACCCCGATGACGACCGCCGAGCTCAGGGCGTCCGCCCGAACCGTCACATGGGCACCATCGGTCGCGAGGGTCGTGACCGCTCCGGTCGGCCGGGGAGGGTCGAGCTCGGTGATCTCGGCCAGCGCCGGTCGGTCGAGGCGTCCGCGCACGTGGAGGCTGATGCCTGACCCGTCGCGCTCGAAGCGCCATCGTTGGCGCACGCCCTCCGGCGTGGCCTCGCAGGTGGCGCGGAGCCCATCGGCCCGCCACGAAGGGACCAGGCTCGACGGGTCGGGCTCCAGCGTCGTCGCCGCCCCGTCGATCAGGACGCTGAGGAAGGCGAACGCTCCGTCCGCCAGCGACTCGCGGTAGCGCCGGGTCGCGGCCGGGTCGCCCCGAGACGCCTCGTCGAACGGCGGCGCTGCGTTGAGCTCGACGAAGCCCTGGGTGGGATGCGGCGCTCCGATCGACAGCCACCCCGCCGTCGTCCAGTCGAACGATGCGGCCAGCCGCCCATTGCCCAGATCGAGCGGCTTGCGTCCGTCGGACGAGCTCACGGCCGCGATGGGATCGGCTACTTCACGCCGCCCGAGAAGAGGCCACGGACGTAGTAGCGGTTGAGGGCGATGAACAGCACGAGCGGCGGGAGGATCGCGAGCACGGCGCCGGCGCTGATGACGTCCTGCTGGGCCAGGTGCGCCGACTGGAGATTCGCGATGCCGACCGTCAGCGGCGCGTGGTCCTCGTCGAGGAGCGTGAGGCCGAGGAGCAGGTCGTTCCAGACGAACACGAAGTCGATGATCGCGAAGCTGATGATCCCCGGCAGGGCGAGCGGCAGGATGATGCGGCGGAAGATGTCCCAGTGACCGGCGCCGTCCATCTGGCCCGCCTCGGTGAGCTCTCGCGGAACGCCGGCCATGAACGATCCCATCATGAACACCGCCCAGCCCAGCCCGAACGCGGTGTGCACCAGGACCATGCCCAGGAACGGCTGCCAGGTGCCCCGGGCGAACCCGAGCGTTTGGAACCAGGGCAGGAGCGGGATGAGGATGATCTGGACCGGCACGATCATCGTGCTGATGAGGAGGAAGTAGAGCAGCCCACGCCCCGTGAAGCGGAGCCGCACGAAGGCGTAGGCGGCCAGCGCTCCCACCGCGACCGTGGCGGCCACGCTGGCGACGGTGATGATTGCGCTGTTGATGGCCTTCGAGCCGAGGTCGGCCTCCGTCCACGCTCCCACGAAGTTGTCGAGCGTCACCGACGCGCCGCCCAGGTTCCACCAGCCGGCGCGAATCTCGGACAGCGGGCGGAAGGCGGTCATGAGGACGGTCATGACCGGCACGATCCACAGGATCGAGGCGACGACGAGCATCGCGTAGATCCACCACGTCCCGCCGATTCCGCGCCGCCCGACGTTCATCCCGGAGCGTCCCTGAGCAGGCTGCGGAGGTACGGATAGGCGCCGATGACCATCACCGCGCTGAGCAGCACGGCGATCGCCGTGGCCTCCCCGGCGGACGGTGAGTCGAAGAACGCGAGCGCCTCACGCCACAGGAGGATCGCCACGACCTCGGAGTCCGTGCCGGGTCCACCCTGGGTCGTGACCCACACCACGTCGAATGTGCGGAGGGCGTAGATGACGAACACCACGGCCACGATCACGAGGGCCGGCCGAAGCTGCGGGATGGTGACGTGACGCGCGACCTGGATCCGGTTCGCGCCCTCGACCCGCGCCGCCTCGATGAGCTCCGGGTTGATGGCCGTCAGTCCGGCGGTGAAGCTGATGACGCCAAAGCCCGTCAGCGCCCAGACCGCAGGCATGATCGCCGACAGGTTGACGAGCTTGATCGTCAGCGGACCGAGGACGAGGCTTCCGGGATCCGAGAGCCAGTCGGCCAGCCGCAGGTGGAGCGGGCCGAGGCTGAATTCGGCGCCATCGAGCCCGACGACACCGAGCGCGCGCGGGATGACGCCGAAGTCCGGGTTGAACACGAGCACCCAGAGCACGCCCGCGGCGGTGAGCGAGACCGTCATGGGCAGGACGAAGACCGTTCGGAACGCCCGCCCGCCACGCCCGATCTCCCAGATCGCGATGGCCAGCACGAGGGACACGAAGGTAGCGGTGAGCGGGAAGATGACCAGCCAGATCGCGGTGTTGAGGCTCGCGTTCCAGAACCGCGGGCTGGTCAGGACGGCGACGTAGTTGTCGAGCCCCGCGAAGTCCCACGTGGAGGGATCGCCCAGCTGCCAGGGCCGGAGGATGCCCCAGGTGAAGAGGCTGGAGAGGAGGGTGTTGAGGGCGGGCCAGAGGTAGAAGAGCGCGAAGACGAGGACGGCCGGGAGGACGAAGAGGTAGGCGATCCGCGCCTCGCGACGCGCCAGCCCTCGTCCCGCCCGGCCAGCCGTGGTCATCGGCCCAGCCTAGCCGCCGCCCTGCACTCGCTCACTCACCTCCACCATGGCCTGGATGAAGGCATCGACGTCACCCGACGAGATCAGGTTGGCGAGCTGCTCGCGCTCGACCGACTGGATCTCGCCACCGATCGCGTCGTCGAGGTCGTACACCGCGGTGCCCGACGTGAACAGCTCTGCTGCCTTCCGGTCGTTCTCGGTCGGGTAGACCGATGCATCGGTCGTGGCGTTCGGCGCGATGAATCCGCCCAGCGCGGCCCAGATGGCCTGGGCGTCCGCCGAGCCAAGATACTGCGCGAATGCCTTCGCCGCGTCGGGATTGTCGGTGTCCTTGGCGACGCTGAAGAGGTCGCCGGAGACGAAGTGGACGTCCGAGAAATCGGCGTTCGGGGCCGGCATCTCGAAGAACGTGTAGTCCGTCTCCGGGTCCAGATCCTCGCCGCAGTTCGCGGGCGTCGTGAGATTCACGAAGGCGCCGTTGTTCTCGAAGACCGCCTTGCCCTCGGACGCCCACTGGCAGTTGGCATCGGTGAAGCCGATGTCCAGTGCGTCGTCAGGCCAGTAGGCCTGGATGAAGTCGCTCAGCTGGGTGAAGGCATCCACGACGGCCGGGTCGTCCCAGCCGACGCTGCCGTCGATGAGGCCGTTGAAGACGTCCGGCCCGGCGATCTTGGCGAGGAACGCGTCGCTCCACTGGGTCGGGACCCATACGTCAGCGGCGCCGACCGCGAACGGCTGGTAGGTCCCATCCGCCTGGATGGCATCGAGATCGGCGGTGAAGTCGTCCCACGTGGACGGCTCGTCCAGTCCAAGGTCCTCCATGACGTCGTTGCGGTGCCAGATCAGCCCGTTGATGTTGCCCTTGAAGAACACGCCGTAGGCGGTGCCGTCGAAGGAGGCGATGGTTCGGAACGAGTCGGAGTACTCGCCGTTGTCGACCCACTCGTCCCAGATGTCGTCGAGCGGCATGAGCAGATCCTGGGCTGCGAGGGAGTGGATGAGACCAGGCAGCGTGCTCACGACGTCCGGGGGCGTGCCGGCCGTGAACTGCTGAATCATCTGCGAGTTGAGATCGTCGAACGGGACCGGCTCCAGCTCGACCGTCACGCCGGGATTGGCGTCGGTGAAGCCGTCGACGACGCTCTGGAACGCCTCGGCCTCGGCGCCGGCCCAGGCGTGGACGACGGTGATCGTCCCTGAGAGCTCTCCGCCGCCACCGCCGCTGCTGCCGGCCGGCTGGCTCGCGGCGCTCGGCGAGGACTCATTCCCGGTACAGGCTGCCAGGACGAGGATGAGGACGGCGGGAGCGATCCGCCATGGGTGTCGAGGAGTTCCGCGGGCCATCGTCGCCTCCATGTGCTGGACGGATCTCAGTCGGCGCAGTATAGGCCGGACTAGACCGCGATGTCGAGATTTGGGCAGCGACGCCGCGCGCCAACTCCTTGTGACGCTCAGGGAGCGGTCTATACTGCCCGCCGTGGATCCACGCTTCACGTCAGCATCGCGGCTGCCGGCGCATCGGCGCGTCGCGCTCGCCATCCGGGAGGCCATCGACTCGGGCCGGTATGCTCCCGGATCCCGGCTGCCCGCTGAGCTCGACCTCGCGCGCGAGCACGGCGTCAGCCGCGGCACGTTGCGGCAGGCGCTCGCCACGCTTCGGGCCGAGGGCGTCACCGAGGCGGTGGCCGGGCGCGGCAGCTTCGTGACCCTCGGGTCGCCCGAGCGGCCGGAGCGCCGGCGCAAGGTCGTGGGCGTGGTGGTGCCGTCGGTGGCGCAGCCGTACGTGCCTGACCTCCTGAGCTGGATCGAGGACGAGCTCCACCGTCACGGCTACGCCATGCTCGTCGGGAGCAGCGGCTCGACTCGGGAGCAGCAGGCGGGGCGCGTGCACCGCATGCTCGACGAGGGTGCATCGGGCCTCATCGCGTATCCCGTCGACTACGAGCCGGACCCGGCGCTCTTCGCCCACCTCGGCGATCGTGGCTTTCCCGTGGTCCTCATCGACCGTCACCTCGTGGGCATCCCCATCGATGCCGTCCTGGCCGACAACGTCGGTGGCGCGTACGCGGCGGTGTCGCATCTCGCCGATCTGGGCCATCGGCGCATCGCGTTCGTGAGCACCGATAACCTGGCCACCACCTCGGTCGCCGAGCGGCTCCAGGGTTACCAGCAGGCGCTGGCGGCGCACGGCATCCCAGTCGACGCCAGCCTCGTCTGCGCGGAGCTGCCGGTCGCCAGCCGATGGCCGCGCAACGTCGCCGGCGGGGTCAAGGGCCACGCGGCTCGGATCGCGCGCTTCCTCGAGCGGCAGCGACCGACGGCCGTCTTCACGCTCCACGACTATCTCGCGGCCGACGTTCTCGAGGCGGCCACCGAGATCGGCCTGCGCGTTCCGGAGGAGCTCGCCGTCGCCAGCTTTGACGACGACCCGCCAGCGGCCCTTCTGCCGGTGCCGCTGACCGCCGTACGCCAGCCGCGCGAGCAGCTCGGGCGGATGGCCGCGCAGCTCCTCGTCGACCGCATCGAGGGCAGGCGATCCGAGACGGCGCGGATCGTCCTGCCCACGCAGCTCGTCGTGCGTCGCTCGAGCGGCTCGCTGGTCGGTGAGGCCGTGGAGCCGGCCGGGTGACTGCTCGCGTCGCGGTCGCGCAGACGGCGCCGACCGTCGGGGACGTGGAGGCGAACGTCGCCGGCGCGGTCGCCACGATCGGCTCGTTGGCCGGATCGGCGGACGTCGTCGTCTTCCCGGAGCTCTTCACCACGGGATACCGGCGCGAGGGGATGGACCACGCTGCGCTTGCCGAACTGATTCCGGAGGGACCATCCGTCCGCCGCCTGGCCGATGCGGCCGAGCGTGGCGGGCTTGCCGTGGTCGGCACGATCCTGGAGAAGGCCGACGGCCGCGTGTACGACACCGCCATCGTGATCGATCGCGACGGCCGGATGGCCGGCCGCTATCGGAAGTCGCACCTCTACCCCGCGGAGCGCGCGTTCTTCGCCCCGGGAGACTCCCTCGAGGTCGTCGCCGCCGGCGGGCTGAACATCGGTCTGGCGATCTGTTTCGAGCACGCCTTTCCGGAGATCTTCACCGAGCTCGCGATCGCCGGGGCGGAGCTGATCGCGATCCCGTCGGCGGTCCCCGTCGGCTACGAGTACCTGCTCGAGCTCCGAACGCGGGCGCGGGCCCAGGACAACCAACTCTTCGTGGCGGCGGCGAACCTCGTCGGCAACGACGGCGAGACGGAGTGGTGCGGCCGCAGCATGATCGTCGGACCGCGCGGGGACCTCCTGGCCTTCGCCGGCGACCGCGTCGACGTCATCACCGCGACGATCGAGGACGACCTGGCGTCTGCCGAGCGCGCGCAGGAGCCGGCGCTCGAGAACCGCCGGCCGGAGCTCTATTCGCACCTCGCCGAATCATCCAGGCCCTGATCGTCAGGCGGTCGAGCCGGCGTCCTGCTCCTCGGGCGTGGGCGGCCCGTGGTCGACGTCAACGGAAGCGGCGTCGGACGCGCCCAGGGCCACGCCTCGCTCGGCATCCAGCCACCGGATGCGATCGATGTCGACGAGGACCGTGACGTCCTGGTTCGGCCCGAGCGCGACGTCGGGCCGGGTCGTCGCCTTCAGCTGCTCGTCTCCGACCTGAAGGGTGACGAGGTTGTGCGAGCCGAGCGGCTCGACCACGAGGACCCGGGCCCTGAGGCCACGCCCGGAGTCGGCCGCAGCGATCTCGACGTTCTCGGCGCGGATGCCGATGAGCACCGACCCAGCATGGCCGTCGAGACGGTCGTCGTCGACGGCGAGCTCGCCGGCATCGGGCAGTACCGCGATCGCGCGCCCGTCGCGGCGCTCGATCGTCGCGGGCAGGAAGTTCATCGGCGGGTTGCCGATAAAGCCGCCCACGAAGCGGTCGACCGGTCCGTCGTAGATCGTCAGGGGATCGCCAACCTGGACCAGCCGGCCGGTGCGCATGACGGCAACGCGGTCGCCCATGCTCATGGCCTCCACCTGGTCGTGGGTGACGTAGATGGTGGTCGAGCCGATCTCGGTCAGCAGACGCTTGAGCTCCGCGCGGGCCTCGAGCCGCAGGAGGGCGTCCAGGTTCGAGAGCGGCTC
Organism: Candidatus Limnocylindria bacterium; assembly: GCA_036274575.1. Taxonomy (GTDB): domain Bacteria; phylum Chloroflexota; class Limnocylindria; order QHBO01; family QHBO01; genus JACDBZ01. Next base: position 95,130 of record DASUFJ010000064.1, on the reverse strand, counting down.
GTCCATGAGCAACACCTGCGGCTGCATCGCCAGCGCGCGGGCAACCGCGATCCGCTGCCGCTGGCCGCCCGAGGTCTGGCTCGGGTATCGGTCCAGCAGGGTCTCGATGTGCAGCAGCTCCGCCGCCTCGTGGACCTGCCGGCGGACGGTGTCGGCGTTCGCCTTTCGCATGCGGAGGCCGAAGGCGACGTTGTCGAACACGGTCATGTGCGGGAAGACGGCGTAGCTCTGGAACACCATGGCGATGTTCCGCTTGCGCGGCGGAAGGTCGGTCACGTCGCGGTCGCCGATGGTGATCCGGCCACCGTCGATCTGCTCCAGCCCGGCGATCGAGCGCAGGAGCGTCGTCTTGCCGCAGCCGGACGGGCCGAGCAGGACCATGAACTCGCCGTCGGCCACGGTGAGCGAGACGTCGTCGACGGCCCGCGTCTGCTTGAACAGCTTCGTGACGCCCTCGACGCGGATCTCAGCCATGCCGCCTCACTTCACGACCCGGCCCCAGAGGCCGAGGAGGTAGCGGCGGATGAAGAAGATGACCACCAGGCTCGGCACGAGCATCACGAACCCGGCGGCGAACTGGTAGTAGATCGGTGACTGGGTCAGGGCGGTCAGGATCTTGGCCGGCAGGGTCGGATTGCGAAGGGTCAGGATCACGGCGGCGAAGACGTCGTTCCACGACAGGACCCAGATGAAGATCGCCGCGGCGGCGAGGCCCGGGAGGGCGAGCGGCAGGGAGACGCGGAGGAACGCCTGGACCGGATTGCAGCCCAGGGTCTGGGCCGCCTCCTCCAGCTCCTGTGGCACGGTGACGAACACGCTCGACGTGATGAGCACGGTGAATGGCAGCGCCAGCGCCGTGTGCATGAGTGCCACGCCCAGGATCGTGTCGTCGATGCCCCACACCCGGTACGTGACCGCCAGCGGGATGGCGAGAATCACGATCGGGAAGGCGCGGGTGGCGAGAACGGTGAGCCGATACGGCCCTCGCCCGCGGAAGGCGTAGCGGGCGACGGCGTAGCCCGCCGGCCCGCCGATCAGCAGCGACAGGATCAGCGTGATGATCGCCACGGCCACGCTGCGCCAGAACGCGTCGATCACGCCCGATGCTCCCAGGAAGAACGCGATCGTGTCGGTGCTCACGGCGGACGGGATCACGGAACGCGGGAAGTCGAAGGCGTTCTCCCGCGGCGTGAAGGCCGACACGGCGATGAGATAGATCGGCACCAGGATGAACAGCGCCAGCAGGACCGCGGCGAGGTAGGTCAACCCGCGACCGATGAGCCGCTCGCCACCTGCTCGGCGCCGCCGGAGCGGGATGTCCCCTCGGACGGACGTCATGCCCGATGCTCCTCGCGGACCGGAAGCAGGACGAGGAACAGGACCGTGCTGGCCAGCGACAGCACCATGATCAGCGCCGCGTACGCGGCCGCCACGTTGTCGTTGTCGATGTCCGTCGCCCAGCGCTGCGCCTCGCCGGCGAGGACATCGAGGCCGGTGCCTGCCAGGGCAATGACCGTCGCGAAGACCTGGAACGCCAGGATCGTGCGCAGGATAAGGGCGACCTGGAGGCTGGGCCGGAGCATGGGCAGCACGACGCGACGGATCTTCTGCCAGGTGCTGGCGCCGTAGACGTCCGCCGCCTCCAGGAACTCACGCGGGATGGATTGGAGTCCCGCCACGAGGATGATCATGATGATCGAGGTCGCCCTCCAGGCCTCACCGATGACGACGCACAGGATGAGCAGCCACGGCGTCTCGGCGCTCTGCCAGGTAATCGGTTGATCGATGATCCCGAGGTTGATCAGGATCGAGTTGAGCCAGCCGGACTGCGTGAAGATGCTGACCCATACGATCCCCGCGGCCAGCTCGCTGATGCCCAGCGGCAGCGCGTAGATGTAGAGCCAGATGCCCTGACCGCGCAGGTTGGCGTTGATGACGAGCGCCATCGACATCGCCAGGGCGAACTGGATCGGGATGACGAGGACGACGAGCGCGAGCGTCGTGAGCAGCGCCCCGCGGAAGCTCGCGTCGCCGACCATGCGTTGGATGCTGGCCAGGCCGAAGCTGCCATCCGGACCCTGGAGGGCCAGGGTGAATGCCTGGACCATGGGGGTCGCGAAGAAGACGAGGAGGTAGGCGAGGCTCGGCAGGAGGAGCGCGTACGGCGCCCATCCCAGTCGAGCCGTCACCGCGGGCGCCTCCCCGGGGCGGCCGGAGCCGCCCCGGGTCGACCGTCAGGCATTCCTACTGGACCTGGCAGGGCCCGTCGCTGGGCGGGTCCGGGGCCCAGCATGGCGCGCCGGAGGTGTCGAACACCGCCTGCAGGTTCGGCTTCAGGGACTCGAGCACGCCGGCAGGATCCTGCCCGTCGATCACGATCTGCTGGAAGGCGTCGCGGAACACCTGGCTGTAGGCGCCGCCCTCCTCACCCAGCCCCACGGGCAGCAGCGCCGGGAGCGCGTCGTCAGCGTCCTGCTGGGCCGCGACCGCATCGGCTTCTGCCTGGAGGCCCGGACTGAGCTCGCCGGACAGCTCCGCGCCGATGACCGGGAAGAACGAGACGCTGTTGAGCGTCGTCGTCTGCGTCTCCGGCTGCAGCAGGTAGCGGATGAGGTCCTTCGCACCCTCCGGGTTCGCCGACGTGGTCGGGATCCCGAGCCCGGCCACGACCGGCATGAAGGCCTTGCCCTCCGGTCCGGACGGCGCCGGGAAAGCGACGAAGCCCTCGGGATCGGACTCGAGGGCATCGATCAGGCGCACCACGTGGTCCCACGCCACCCAGACCTCGCCGGACTGCAGCGGCTCCTGCATGAAGCCGTACGTCGTCGATTGCGGGTTCACGTACTGCCACGTGTCCTGCAGCCAGGTCCACATCTCGTTCGCGGCATCACCGGTGAACGTCGTGTTCACGCCGCCGGTGAACGAGGGATACCCGTAACCCTGGAACCAGCGGTGCCAGAGGCCGTCCTCGCCGGCCGGGAAACCGAGCTTTCGCTCGCCGGTCTCGGCGGTGATGTTCGCGCCCCACTCGTTGAGCTGGTCGTAGGTGAGGTCGTTGACGTCGGCCCCATCCGGGAGATAGTCGAGCGCTTCGGTGCGGGCGACCATGATGTACGTCGCTTGCATCCACGGGATGTAGAGCTGCTGGTCCGTCCCCAGCTTGCCGAGCTCCAGGAAGTCCTCGTTGATGCCCAGGTCGCTGAGCTCCTCGGCGAGGTCGCTCACGTCGGTCAGGAGATCGTCCGCCGCGAAGGCGCTGAACTCCCCGTCGAGGCCGCCGATGAGGCTGATGTCGCCTTCGCCGGCCTCCTCCTGGGCCCGAATCTGATCGTTGAACGGGCCCGCGTCGGCACCGATGAACTCCACGTTGCCTTCGAAGTCGGCGAGGATCTCGTTCCGCATCGTCTCCTGCTCCTCGGTCGGAACGAGCTGGCTCGAGATCATCACGACGTCGCCGCTGGCGGCTCCACCATCCGTGCCACCCGCTCCGGGGCTGCCGCTGGCTCCGTCGTCCGAGGTGCAGGCGCTGATCGCCAGGGCCAGGGCGGCGATGACGCCCGCGGGGCGCCATCGGCTGAGTCGGTTCGTCGTCCGCATCGGGGTCTCCCTCTCCCTCTGGTCGGCGGTCCCGCTCGGGTCGGACCGATGGCGCACTGCGCCGAGCACCATCTTGCCACCCCGCGTCGAGCCATCGGAGCGCGCCGCTAGACTTCGCCGATGCCCTCCCTGCCCGTCGTCGCCGTCGTCGGCCGCCCGAACGTCGGGAAGAGCACGCTCTTCAACCGGCTCATCGGCTCGCGCCTGGCGATCATCAGCGACGTGGCCGGCACGACTCGCGACCGCGTCTACGGCACCGGCGAGTGGAACGGGCGGACGTTCACCGTCGTCGACACCGGCGGCCTGGAGCTCGAGCCCGGGACGGACATCGAGGAACGGGTCCAGGACCAGGCCCGCGTCGCCGTCGAGGAGGCCGATCTCATCCTCTTCGTGGTCGACGCCCACGCCGGCCTGGCGCCGCTCGACCACGAGGTGGCCGATCGCCTGCGGCGCGCGGAGGCGCCCGTGATCCTCGTCGTCAACAAGGGCGACAACCCGGCGCGCGAGGCCGATGCGGTCGAGTTCTTCGCCCTCGGCTTCGACCCCTCGATCACGATCAGCGCACAGCACGGCCGCAACACCGGCGACCTGGCCGATCTCATCGTCGACCATCTCCCGCCGCCGAACGAGGCGGAGGCGGCGGCATCGGTCGATCTCACCGAGCTCACTGAAGAGGAGCTGGCGGAGCTCGCCGAGACCGAGATGGGCGTGCCGCGCGTGGCCATCGTCGGGAGGCCGAACACCGGAAAGTCAACGTTGATCAACCGCGTCCTGGGGGAGGAGCGGATGATCGTGTCGGACGTGCCCGGCACGACGCGCGACCCGATCGACACACCGATCGCCCTCGACGGCGAGCCGCTCATCCTCGTCGACACCGCCGGCATCCGGCGGCGGGGGAGCATCGAGAAGGGCATCGAGCGCTACAGCGTGCTGCGCAGCATGCGAGCCATCGACTCGGCCGATGTCGCCGTCGTCATGACCGATGCGACCGAGGGCTACACGGCCCAGGACGCGCACGTCGTCGGCCACGTCCTCGACGCGGGCAAGGGGATCGTCCTCGTCCTCAACAAGTGGGACGCGGTCGAGAAGGACGAGCACACCGCCGACCAGTGGCTGAAGCGGCTGCGTCGCGACGCACCGTATCTCGCCTGGGCCGACATCGTCTTCGCTTCCGCGCTCACCGGTCAGCGGGTCGAGCGGATCCTGCGCGAGGCGCTGCGGGTGGCGGAGGAGCGCTATCGGCGCGTGCCCACCGGCGAGCTCAACCGGGTCGTCATGGACGCGGTGCGGGCGCACCCGCCCTCGCACGTCCGCAACCGGCTGCCAAAGATCTTCTACGCCACCCAGGTGTCGGTGGCGCCGCCGACGTTCGTCATCTTCGTCAACGACCCTTCGCTCGTGCACTTCAGCTACAAGCGCTACCTGGAGAATCGGATCCGCGAGTCGTACGGCTTCCTCGGGACGCCGATCCGGCTCATCCTCCGCCAGCGCGAGTCGGAGGAGGCGGCGCGTAAGCCGTCCCGTTCGCGACGGCGCCACGTCACACGCCGCTGACGCGTTACCGCGTCGACCAAGGAAGAGGCGCGTGTGCATCATATTCACGCATCGGCCAAGAGGAGCGCTCAAACGGGTGCCTGGTTCGCGCCCGCAAGCGTCACGCGCACAATTGCGGCAAAGGCCGGGGGACATAGAGAGCCTGGGTGGCCGTTGCGTGAACCTCATGCACGCACGCGGTCACGAACGTCGGACGTGAGCTCCGCCCGAGCGACGCGAGTACGATCCGCCCATGACCGACCAGATCGGGGTCATCGGCGCCGGCGCCTGGGGCACGACCCTCGCCATCCTGCTTGCCCAGGCGGAGCGCCCGGTCAGCCTGTGGACGCATTCATCCGAGGCGGCGGAGCGTCTGGCCCACGAGCGCACGAACGCACGGTATCTCCCCGGCGTCGTCTTCCCGCCGAACCTTCGGATCGTCACGGACCAAGGCAATCTCAGCGAGCCGCATCGGCTGTACGTGCTCGCGACGCCATCGGCCCACCTTCGTTCCACGCTTCAGGATCTCGCGCCGGCGCTCCATCCGGACGCCGCGATCCTCTCCGTGGTGAAGGGCATCGAGGAGGGGACGCATCGGCGGATGAGCGAGGTCGTCGACGATGAGCTGCCGGGGCGCAGGGTCGCCGCCCTGTCCGGACCGAACCTCGCTCGCGAGATCGCGGCGGGCAAGCCCGCGGGCTCCGTCGTCGCATCGGCGGATGTCGAGCTCGCGCACGAGCTGGCCGAGGTCCTCTCGTCGGAGCGCTTTCGCGTCTACACGAACCCGGACATCGTCGGGGTCGAGCTCGCCGGGGCGCTGAAGAACGTCGTGGCGCTGGCGGCCGGGATGGTCGATGGACTCGGCTTCGGCGACTCGGGGAAGGCCGGCATCATCACGCGCGGTCTTGCGGAGATGACCCGGCTCGGCGTTGCCGCGGGCGCGCATCCGCTCACCTTCGCCGGCCTCGCCGGCGTCGGCGACCTCATCGCCACCTGCATGTCGCCACTGTCGCGCAACCGGCACGCCGGTCAGCTCATCGCGTCCGGTATCCCGTGGCCTGAGACGCAGGACCACCTGGCCGGCGTGGCGGAGGGTGTGGCAACGGTGCGTGGCGCTCTGGAGCTGGCGGCGGAGCTCGGGGTCGAGATGCCGATCGCCGAACAGGTGCGTGCGGTGGTGTTCGACCACCAGCCACCCTTGGCCGCGGTCGCGACCCTCATGTCGCGCAGCATGAAGGACGAGCTCGAGCCCGCCCGCCCCGGCTGATGGCGCGTCCGCTGCGCTTCGGTATCTCGGTCGTGCCGAATGCGGCCACATTCGACGCCATCGTCGAGCAGGTGCGCGCGGCGGAGGACGGCGGCCTCGACCTCGTGGGGATCCAGGATCATCCATACCAGCGGCGGTACCTCGACACGTTCTCGCTGATCGCCAACCTGCTGGCGAGGACCGATCGGATCCGCATCTTCCCCGACGTGACGAGCCTGGCGATGCGCGATCCGGCGATGGTCGCCAAGGCCGCGGCGTCGATGGATGTGATGAGCGGCGGACGATTCGAGCTCGGCTTGGGCGCCGGGAACTTCTGGGACGCCGTCGAGGGGATGGGACGGCCGAGGCGCACGAACCCAGAGGCCTTCGCCGCCCTCGAGGAGGCGATCCCGATCATCCGAGCGGCGCTTGACGTCGGTCCCGAGCGGCGCGTCGTCCGCGGGCCCGGGCCGTTCCACCCGATTCCCGGCTATCCGGCCGGGCCGCCGCCGGCACACCGGGTCGGGATCTGGCTCGGGGTGTATCGGCGTCGAGGCCTGCGGCTCGTCGGCCGCCAGGCCGATGGCTGGATCCCGTCGCTCGGCTACATCAGCTCGGACGGTGTGAGACGCGCCTCGGAGACGATCGACGCCGAGGCCCTGGCCGCCGGCCGCGATCCGGACGACATCACCAGGCTGCTGAACATCGGCGGCGTCATCGATGACGTCGAGCCCAGCGAGGTTCCGCTTGCCGGGCCGGCCGACCACTGGGTGAACACGCTCGCGCGGTGGGCGACCGAGATCGGGACCGATTCGTTCATCGTCTATCCCGATGACGGCAGCCCCGACCAGGTTCGGCGGTTCGCGACCGAGGTCGCCCCCGCGGTGCGGGAGCGCCTCGATCGCTAGCGGCTCGGCCTACATGAGGCCGACGACATGGCCCTCCGGATCGGCGAACAGGGCGACCTTGGTCTCGGGTGCGACCTCGGTGAGCGGCATGATCACCTTCCCGCCAGCCCGCTCGACCTTCGCAAGCGTCGCCTGCGGATCGTCGCTGTGGACGTAGAACGTGACCTGTCCGGCGCCGCCGTCCTGGGCCGGGCCGATCCCGGCGCTCAGGTCCCCCTGGCGGAGCATGCCGTAGCCGCCGGGATTGTTCGTGTCGAGCTGCCAGCCGAAGACGTCGCCGTAGAAGCGCTGGAGCGCGGCGCCGTCCTTGCCGGTCACCTCGACGTGGATGATCTGGTCTGCCATGAATGGTCTCCCTTCGGGGCGTCGTGAGGACCGATGGCGTCATCGGCCGGTAACACTCCCACGACGCACGGGACCGCCCGAAATCGACACGGATGCTGGGGGCCCGGGCCACCCGTATACTTGGCGCCTCGGTCGGGGCGTAGCGCAGCCTGGTAGCGCACCTGAATGGGGTTCAGGAGGTCGGAGGTTCGAATCCTCTCGCCCCGACCACCGATCTTGGTCGTACATAGCCCCTCGGGAGGCTCGGGCCCGAGGGGCTTTCCCATACCTAAGTCACTCGCCAACGGATCGTAGAGAAGCCGGCCCGTGTGGGTACGGGCCGCGGCCGGCCCGATTCAGGCTGGCGGAGCGCCGTTCAGGATTCGACCCGCACTGAATCCATTACCTGTTCCATGGCCGACACCGACGCGTCCGGTGTTTCGTCCGGGTGATACGCGCCAGCCATCAACACGCGCACGCCGTCGACGTCGAGGACCCGCAGCAAGTTGACCTCGCCGGCCCCCATTCCGGTCACCCGATCCGCCGTGGCCCAGGTCGCGCCGCACCCGTGCTCCACCGCAGTCAGCGTGAACTCCTTTCCCTCGAACCCGCTGACGGTGATGTCCTCCGGTGCCGAGGTCTCGTATCCCTCCAGTTCGGAGATGGCCGTCACGAGGTCGTCGACCGAGGTTCCGACCGGGGGGTCCATGAGCTCGGCGCTTTCCTGGTCGCTACAGGGCGGCGTCCTCACGTTCTCCACGATCTGGAATGTGACAGCGGCCGGCGGGGCCTCATCCGGATTCGACCAGTGGCAGACGGCCTGCTCGACCGCCCCCTCGGAACAGGAAGTCCACTCCGCCGGAGCCTCGACGGCTGGAATCTCGAAGGTAATTCCCACGGGGAAGTCCGAGAGGGTATAGCTCCCGGCATTCAGGGCCTGCACTTCACCAATCGGCAACTCGAGTGGGCTCCCAGCAGGGCTGGGCGACGAGGCTGGCTCGCTGGCCGGCTGACTGACGGACGTACCGACGGCCGCGCCGCAGGCAACGACGAGAAGCCCGACGCCAAGCAGGGGAAGTTGACGCCACGTCGCAGGGCTTGTCAGCTTGCGCACAATCACGCTCATGTAACTGCGGCAGCCCGGTCGCGTTGAGGTTCGCAGTGCACAGGGATGCCGCGAGAGAATCGTGCAGAGCTGCGCTAGGTATGCGCCCTTAGCCGGGTGTCCGCGTGGGGCAAATGACGTACCCGCTCACTCGCGGACGTCCACCCGCCGCGATGTCACGAAGACGTGCCGGTCACCCGCAGGATCGATGTCGATTGGCCCGCGGCCCTGGGGCTAGGTCTTCCGAGCGGCGCGGGCTCGCTTGATCTCGCGCTCAAGCTGGTCGGCGCCGCGTCGCGTCTCGAGGTCATCCGGAGCGTCGTCGCGGATCCGATCGTTGGACCCCAGCGCGTCGTCCTGGCGCCGGCGGTCACCGTCGGGATCGGTTTCGGCATCCGCGCTGGATGCCTCCTCACCCTTCCTCCACGCCGCCCGCAGGTCCTCGGCGGAATCGCCGGCTTTCGGGTCGCTCATGTCGGCGCTCGCCCTGCGGCCGTCGGCTGCGCAGCACCGGGGCCGGCCCACGGATAGCGGCGCTCCGCTTGACGCAGTGCGCGCAGCAGGTCGAGCCGGGCGCCCTGAAGGCTCCTTTGCATGGCGAGCACGGCCTCGGCATCCTCATCGGTTCGTGCGAGCTGGGCCTTGATCGCACGCTGCCCCTTGGCATAGGCGCGGATGGCGTCGTTGGCCGTGCGGGTGATGCGGTTCGTCGCTTCACGGAGCAGCCGGAGACGTTCAGGCTCGTGCGTCTCCAGCCTCAGCTGCCGGTCAAGGTCAGATCCGATGTCCTCGATCAGCTCGGTCGCCCGCTGGACCTCGAGGAGCTCGTAGCCGCCGGCGCGGGCTCGTCCACGCGGCGTTCGCGGGTGCATCGGTAACGGCGTGGACATGCCCGTGGCCCTCTTGTGAAGCTCGCCGGTCGTCGGGGGATCTAGGCGGCCTGCACCTGGACGGCACGGGGACCCTTGGGCCCGGCTTCGACCTCGAAGCTCACATTCTCGCCGCCGACGAGGCGGTCGAAGTCGATCGACGGCGCGAGGCCGTCGCGGTGGAAGAAGTACTCCTTGCCGTCCGGCCCGACGATGAAGCCGAAGCCGCGTTCGGAGATGACGCGCTTGATGGTTCCGGTGGTCACGATGGACTCCTGTCTCTTCTCGAACTGACGTACGGCGCGGGGCCGGTCCGAGAAGAACCATCGACCATGCGGAGGGCTGCCGGCGATCGGCAGGCCCTCAGGGTATCACGGACCGCAGCCTGGCCCGACTCCACGGCCGCGCTGACCCTCAGGGCCACGAGCGTGTCACGCGAAGGATCTGGTCGTCGTGGCCGTTCGTGGTGGTCACGTACAGGGCGCCGTCGGGACCGATCGTGAGGCCGCGCAGCCGCCCGAACTCCTCGTCGAGGAGCGTCTCCTCGAATGTGACCTCGCCGTCGGAGGCGACGCGGAACCGCCGCAGGTCCTCCTCCTTCAGGGTGCTGACGACGAGGTCCCCTTCCCATGCGCCCCACCCGGTCCCGGTGAGGAAGACGGCGCCCGAGGTGGCGAGCGTCGGGGAGCCAGACGCCCACGCCGGCGGGAGGTAGTCAGTCGCCGAACCGCAGCCGGTCGGAATCGGTCCGGGCGTCGCCGCGCCGGTGAAGCACGGATAGCCGTAGTTGCCCCCCGGCTCGATGACGTTGATCTCGTCGTCGCGATCGGTGCCGTGCTCGACCTCGATGACGAGCCCGTCCGAGCGGACCGCGATGCCCTGCGGGTTGCGGTGGCCCATGCTGACGATTGGTCCACCGTCATCGGCCGGCAATCCGTTGGGCGTCACGCGCAGGACCTTGCCGTTGAGGACCGATGCATCCTGCGCGGGCCAGCCGCGGTTCGCCTCGCCGATGCTCAGCCAGATCATTCCCTCGGCATCGGTCGCAACGGCGCAGCCCTGGTGGCGTGGTCCACCGATCGTCGGCCCGATCGGCAGCGTCTCGAGCGGTCCGATCGTCCCGTCGTCGTGGAGCTCGCCGCGCAGGACATCGACGGTCCACGGTGCGCCGCCTTCGCCACCGGGATCGCGCGAGGCGCAGACGACGACGTCATCACCGAGGACGGCGACGCCCATGAGACCGGACTCGAGCTCCGCGCGGACATCGGGAACCTCGGTCGTGGCCAGCAGGTCGGCATCGGGCTCGCCGGAGGCGAAGACGCGAAGGCGACCGGGACGCTCGGTGACAACGAGGCGACCTTCATCGGTGAAGGCGAGGTCCCACGGATGCTCGAGGCCGGACTGGACGACCTCGACGGTGATGGCCTCGCGGTTGCGAACGGCCCAGGCGCCACCCACGAGGATGAGCCACCCAGCGAGGAGGACGGCGATCGTCCCGAGCGCGACGAAGCGGCCGTCGATTGCCCGTGGGGACATCGGCGGCCGCTCCTGGGCGATCGAGGGGTTACTCGGCCGCTGCTCGGACGTTCTGTGCGCGCGGACCGCGCGGGTTCGACTCGATGTCGAACGTCACGCTCTCCCCGCCGACGAGTCGATCGAAGTCGACTGACTCGCCAAGCCCGTCGCGGTGGAAGAAGTAGTCCTTCCCGTCCTCGCCGGTGATGAAGCCGAAGCCACGATCGGCGACGACCTTCTTGATAGTGCCATTGGCCATCGAGCGGCCTCCTAACGGTAGGCGCCAAGGGTACAGCGTCGCGGCATGTAGCATCGGCTCCGATGTCGGAGCTCCCGAGCAACCCGCCCTTCGCCATCCGGGCCAGGCTCCTCTCGCCGCGCGATGACGGTGGCTGGCTCGACGAGGTCGACGGGCTCGTCGAGGTGGGTGAGACGGGCCGCATCACCCACACAGGGCGCTGGCCCGAGAGTGCGCCGCCGGCGGAGAGCGTGGACCTGCGACCGATGCTCGTCCTGCCGGGCCTCGTCGACCTGCACGCCCACCTGCCGCAGCTGCCGAACGCCGGTCTGGGCGCCGGGCTCGACCTGCTGACCTGGCTCGACCGGTACATCTTCCCGCTCGAGCGTGCCTACGGCGAGCACACCGCCACGCGGACGGCGCCCGCGGCCTTCCGGGCGTTCGCCGCGGCGGGGACGACGACCGTCGTCGCCTACGCGGCCATCTGGCCCGAGTCGACGGACGTCGCCTTCGCCGCCGCCGAGGCCCACGGCATCCGAGCCGTCATCGGCAAGGTGATGATGGACCGCCTCACCTACGACGCGGAGATCGATCCGGAGGAGATCCTGGAGACGAGCCTCCGCCAGTCGGACGAGCTGGCGACCCGCTGGCACGGCCGCGACGACGGACGGCTGCAGTACGCGTTCACACCACGATTCGCGGTGAGCTGCAGCGCCGACATGCTTCGTGAGTCGGCGGCGCTGGCCGAGCGTCACGGGGCCTACTGGCAGACGCACCTGTCCGAAGACGCCGCCGAGATCGACGAGGTCAGACGACTCTTTCCCGACGCGCGGGACTACCTCGACGTGTACGACCGTGCCGGTGGGGTCGGGAAGCGAACGATCTTCGCCCACGCCATCCACCTGGGGAAGCGGGAGGTCGCCCGGCTGGCCGACAGCCGGGCGAGTGTGGCCCATTGCCCGGCGTCGAACCTCTTCCTGTCGAGCGGGATGATGCCGCTCGGCGAGTACATGCGCGCCGGCGTGCGGGTCGGGCTGGGAAGCGACGTCGCCGCGGGCCCCGAGGTATCGATGTTCAGCGTCATGCGCGCCGGCACCATCACGCAGCGGGTGCTCGAGCTGACGGGCCGCGCGGACCGCTCACTGGCGGTCCGACCCCTCGAGTGGCTCCGGCTCGGAACGCTCGACGGCGCGGCGGTCCTGGGCCTCGCGGACCGTATCGGATCCATCGAGAGGGGCAAGGAGGCCGATCTCATCGCGATCGATCCGCGGATGACCACCCCGCTGCCCGGAGACGAGCCGCGCATCGCTTCGGCGGACGACGTGATCAGCCGGCTGATCTTCCGGCCACACCCGAACATGGTGCGCGCCGCGTGGGTGCGCGGCCGCTTGCTCGCCGGGCCGCCTGGCGTCGACGGGATCGGCTAGGCTACGCGCGATGGACCGGATCATCTCCCTGCTCGTGAACGCCGCGGCGCTGTATGTCGCCACGCTGATCGTGCCGAACCTCGACTACGACTTCAGCGTCGAAGGTGGGATCTGGAAGTTCCTGCTCATCGCCTTGATCTTCGGCCTCGTGAACACCTTCGTGAAGCCGATCCTCCGGATCCTGACCTTCCCGATCACGATGGTGACCCTGGGCCTGTTCCTGCTCGTCATCAATGCCCTCATGCTGCTTCTCACCGACTGGATCTCGGACCAGCTCGGCCTCGGCCTGGTGGTCGGCGACTTCTGGGCGGCGATTCTCGGCTCGATCGTCATCAGCATCGTGAGCTTCGCCCTCTCGTTCCTCGTCGGCACCACGCGGAGGGCGAGCGGCGTCTGACGCGCCTGCGGGACACGTGGCGCGCGCGTCGCGAGTATTCGGCGTGTCTTTCGGCGTCGCCCTGGGGCTGATCATCACCCTCCTCGGCCCGCTCCTCCTGTTCAACCCGCTCTTCACGTCGCTGCTCCAGCAGCGACATGGCGTCGCGACCGCCTTCGACGTCACCCAGGCCGAGGTCGACCGGGTCACGACCGAGGTGCTCGTCGACCTCGCCACCGACGGCGACTTCGACGCAGCCTTCGAAGGCGGGGAGCCGCTGCTCGACGCGCGGGAGAGGTCGCACATGCACGACGTCGCCCGGCTCGTCCGGCTGCTGGGCCTCGTTGTGCTGGCGAGCGTCGTCGTCGCGGCGCTGGGCGGATGGCGCCTGCGGAGGGAACCGGAGCGCCAGGGAAGGATCATGGTCATCGCGGCCGGCTCGATCGGGGCCATCGCCGTCATGCTGGCCATCGTCTTCGCCGTCGCCTTCGAGCCGGCCTTCCTGTTCTTCCACCGGCTCTTCTTCCCGCCCGGGACCTACCTGTTCGAGCCGGGGTCGAACCTCATCACCCTGTTCCCGGAGGGCTTCTGGTACGAGGCCGCGCTGGCGGCCGGCGCGACCATCGTGCTGGCTGCCCTGATCGTGGGGATCATCGGTGCGCTGCTCATGCGATCTGGCCAGGCATCCAACGGCGACGGCCGCCCGACCCTGATCTAGACTCGCCCCATGGGACCCGGATGGAAGGTAGGCCGGCTGGCCGGGATCGAGCTCGCGATCCATCCGAGCTGGCTGGTGATCGCCTTCCTGGTGACCTACTCGCTGGCCGAGTCCCAGTTCCCCAGGCAGTTCCCCGGATGGGGGGTCGCGCAGTACTGGGTCGTGGCCGGGCTGACCGCGCTCTTCTTCTTCGCCTCGGTCCTCGCCCATGAGCTTTCGCACGCGCTCGTGGCGCAGCGTTTCGGCCTCAAGGTCGACGGCATCACGCTCTTCATCTTCGGCGGCGCGACGAGCATCGACGCCGAGTCGCACACTCCGCGCGAGGAGGCGCTGATCGCCATCGCCGGGCCGGCGACGAGCCTGGCGATCGGCGCCGTCCTGGTGCTCGCCGACGCGCTCATCGTCCAGCCGCAGCTGGGCGCGCTTGTCGGCTGGCTCGGGTTCATCAACCTCGCACTGGGCGCCTTCAACCTCATCCCCGGCTTCCCGATGGACGGCGGGCGAGTGCTGCGCGCCTTCCTCTGGCACCTGCGCGGCGACCGGTTGGTGGCGACACGCAACGCGGCGCTCGTCGGCCGCGCGATCGCGTACGTGCTCATCGCCTTCGGCGTGCTGATCGCTCTCCAGCCCGGGGGCATCTTTAGCGGCATCTGGCTGGCGCTCATCGGCTGGTTCCTGGCGAACGCGGCGGAGGCGACCTCGATGCAGGCGAACATCGAGCGCAGCCTCCGCGGCATGCGGGTGCGTGACGCCATGGACGAGGCCCCGCCGGCGGTCTCGCCAAACGACTCGGTCGCGGCGCTCGTCAACGAGCGCTTCATGCGCGGTGAGAACCGCTCCTTCCTCGTCCGGCACGACGACGGTGGACTCGCCGGCGTAATCAGCCTCCACGACGTGCGGCGGCTGCCGCGCGAGCAATGGGAGGCGGCGCGCGTGACCGACGTGATGACTCGCTTCGCGGACCTGGCGACCATCGGTCCGGATGCCGGGCTCGTCGACGCCCTTCGCCTGCTCGAGGAGCGCCAGGTCGGCCAGCTTCCCGTCGTCGTCGACGGCGGCCGGACGGCTGTGGGCATGGTCACCCGCCGCGGGATCGTGCGCCTCATCGACGCCAGGATGAAGCTCGGCCTGTGAGCGGCCGATGCTGACGCTGGACGCGGCCTACCGGCGCCTCCTGGCCCGAGCGCATCCGACCGAGCCGGAATCCGTCCCCCTCGCCGAAGCGCTGGGTCGCGTGCTCGCCGACCCGAAGGTGACGGCCGCGATCGACGTTCCCGGCTTCGACAACTCGGCGATGGACGGGTACGCCGTCCGCGCCGCGGACACGCCCGGTGGGCTGAAGCTCGCCGGCGAGATCACGGCCGGCGCGTCGGCGCTGCGGCCGGTCGAGCCGGGGACGGCCGTGCGGATCATGACCGGCGCACCGATCCCCCCCGGCGCCGACGCGGTCGTCCCCGTCGAGATCGCGACGGAGGCGGACACCGTGGTCGAGGTCGGCGCGGCAGTGCCGGGCGACCACGTGCGCCTGGCCGCCCACGACACCCGCGCCGGCGACGAGATCTGCCTGCCGGAGGCTCTGACGCCGCCGATGATCGCCGTCCTCGCGTCGATCGGCATCGGGGAGGTGCGTGTTCGTCGGCGCCCGCGCGTCGCCATCCTCTCGACTGGCGACGAGCTCGTCGACGTCGGGCAGGCGCTCGCCTCGTTCCAGATTCACGACGCGAACGGCGTCGCCCTGGCGGCTGCCGTCCGAGAGGTGGGCGGTGAGCCGGTCCTTCTGCCCCGAGCCCGCGATGACGCATCCGAGATCGAGCGGGTGCTCACCCGCGGCGCTCGCGACGCCGACCTCATCGTCACGTCGGGCGGCGTCTCGGTCGGGCGGCACGATCACGTCAGGTCCGTGCTCGAGACGCGGGGAAGCCTCGACTTCTGGCGCATCGCCGTGCAGCCCGGGAAGCCTCTCGCCGTGGGGGCGATCGGTGGCACGACGGTCATCGGGCTGCCCGGGAACCCCGTGAGCGCCCTCGTCGTCTTCGAGCTGTTCGTTCGGCCGGTCGTGCGCGCCATGTCCGGTCTCACGGGCGACGGCCGGCTCCACCTGCGCGCGACGCCCACGACGCGCATCGCCAAGGATCCACAGCGGCGGGCCTTCCTCCGCGTCACGGTCTGGCACGAGGATGGCCAGATGCACGCCAGGCCTGCCGGCGGACAGGCGTCGTCGCAGCTTCGGCCATTGGCCGAGGCCAATGCCCTGCTCGCGGTCCCCGAGGGAGCCGACGCCGCCGAACCGGGGCGGAGCTACGAGGCGATCGTCCTCGGACCGCTCGACCTCGCGCACTGGCGATGAAGCCGACGCATCTCGGCGAGGAGGGAGCGCCGCGGATGGTCGACGTCGGCACCAAGCCGGTCACCGCGCGCCGGGCGCTGGCCGCGGCCACGGTCCGGATGCGCCCCGAAACGCTTCGGAGCCTCCTCGATGCCGGCGGACCGAAGGGCGACGCCTTCGTCACCGCGCGACTCGCCGGCATCGGTGCGGCCAAGCGCACCAGCGAGCTCATCCCGCTCTGCCATCCACTGCCGCTCGACCGGGTCGACGTCGAGCTCGAGGCCGAGCCTGCCGACGGCACGGTCCGGATCACGGCCGAAGCGCGAGCGACGGCCAGGACGGGGGTTGAGATGGAGGCCCTCACCGCCGCAGCGGTCGCGGCTCTGACCCTGTACGACATGGCCAAGGCGCTCCAGCGCGACATCGTCATCGAGCGGATCGAGCTCCTCGAGAAGTCCGGCGGCCGGTCCGGAGACTGGCCCGCTGCCGATCCGACGCAGGCGGCGACCACCCACGAGGCAATCGTCGTGACCTGCTCGAACCGCTCGGCGGCGGGGGAGCGCGACGACGCCTCGGGACCGGCGCTCGTGGAGGCACTGCGCGACGGGGGCTTCGACGTCCGTCCGCAGCCGATCGTCGTGCCCGACGACGAGGATGGGATCGCCACCACGCTGACGCGCCTCGCGGACGAGGGCTATCTGCTGGTTCTGACGACCGGCGGGACCGGCCTCACCCCGACCGACGTCACGCCCGCCGCGACGCGACGTGTCGTCGACCGCGTTGTGCCGGGCCTCGCCGAGCTCATGCGCGCGGCCGGCATGGCCTCGACGCCGATGGCCGCGCTGTCGCGCGGCATCGTCGGCGCGCGCGGCACGACGCTGATCGCCAACCTGCCCGGCTCACCCAGGGGAGCGACCGAGTCGCTGGCGGCCCTGCTGCCCGTCCTTCGCCACGCGCTGGATCAGCTGGCGGGCGGCGATCACGGCGGGGGATGATGCCCGCGTGACTGAGGGTGGCGCGCCCGCGCGAGGCACGCTGGGCGTACGACAGGCGGCGTTCATCGGCGTCGGCTCGATGGTCGGCGCCGGGATCTTCTCGCTCCTCGGCGCCGCGGGCGAGGTGGCCGGTGCCGCGGTCTGGGTCTCGTTCCTCCTGGCCGGCATCGTCGCCGTCCTGCAGGGCTACTCGTTCGCGAAGCTCGGCGCCCGCTTCCCGTCGGCCGGGGGCCTCATCGAGTACGTCGTGCGCGGCTACGGCAACGGGCACATCACCGGCATCGTCGCGTGGCTGGGCTTCGCGGTGAACGCGATCATCACGGCCATGGTCGCCGTCTCCTTCGGCTCCTACGCCGGCGCGGCATTCGCGGACGGCGGGGAATCGGCGACGAAGGCATTCGCCGTCGCGCTGGTGGTGGTCATGGCGGTGCTCAACATGTTCGGCTCGCGGGCCGTGGCGCGCGCCCAGACCGCCGTGGTCGTGGTCGTCATCGGCATCCTGTCGCTCTTCGCGATCGTGACGCTTGCGAACCTCGACCCGGATCTCCTTGCGCCCTCGGGCTATCCGGAGCTGCGCCACATCGTCTCGAGCGTGGCGCTCACGTTCTTCGCCTTCCTGGGCTTCGGCGTCATCACCTTCACCTCGGCGGAGCTGCGCGACCCGGCGCGGATGCTGCCGCGCGCCGTGTACCTCGCCCTCGGCATCGCGACGGTCATCTACATCGCGGTGGCCCTGGGGGTGTTCGGGACGCTCACCGTTCAGGAGGTCATCGACTCGGGCGGGACGGCTCTCGCCGTCGCCGCCCAGCCGGTGCTCGGCGATGTCGGATACACGCTGATGACGATCACGGCGCTCTTCGCCACGGCGGGGGCGACGAACGCCGGCCTCTATCCGGCCGTGGGCCTCAGCGAACACCTGGTGTCGATCGGCCAGTTCCCACCGCTGCTGGCGAACCGAGTCGGCGCGAGGGCGCCGATGGGTCTGCTGCTCACTGCGGCGATCGCCATCGTCCTCGCCGCGTTCTTCGACCTCTCGGCGATCGCCTCGATGGGGAGTGCCGTGGCGCTCATCCTCTTCACGTTCATCAGCGCCGGCCATCTCCGGATCAGGGATCAGACGGGGGCACGCGCCTGGGTGCTGTGGCTCGCCGTCGGTACGGCTGTCGTGGTCCTCGTGGCGTTCGCGATCACCACCCTCGTCGCGGAGCCGGCAACGACGGTGGCGCTCATCGTCGTCCTCCTCCAGAGCGTGATCCTCGACTGGTGGTGGAAGCGGTCGCGCGGCGCGTCGCCGCCGCCGGCCGTCGCGGCGTGAACGTCGAGGAGCTCGTCTTCGTCGTCTCGACGAGCCACTTCGACGCATCGCTCGCCTTCTATCGGGACCTCATCGGACTCGAGCTCGTCGAGGAGTGGACCGAGTTCGGTCATGGCGCCGTCCTGTCGGCCGGTGGCGCCGCACGCGTCGAGCTCATCGAGCTCGCCGAGGCTGCCGATGAGGCCCTCCCGCGCCACGCACCGTTCCTGGGCCTCAAGGTCACCGATGTCGACGGGGTCCACGAGCGAGCCGTCGGTGCCGGCGCGACGATCCTCTCACCGCTCCAGGAGCGACCGTGGGGCGGGCGCGGCTTCGCCGTTCGGGACCCCAACGGGGTCGGAGTGAACGTCTACACGGCGTACGAGACCGGCTGAGCCCGGCGCCGCCGCCTACCATGGCGCCGATCCATGGACGCCACGATCCCGTATTACCCCCTCGTCGTCGTGCCCATCGTCGCCGCGATCGTCCTCTTCTGGCGCCGGGCGCGATGGCACCTCGCCATCCTCCGCGCGGGGCGGCCGCTGCATCGGACCTCGCGGGTCGGGGCGCGGATCCGGTCACTGGGAGTTTTCGTGTTCGGGCAGCGACGGCTGCTCCAGGACATCGGTCCGGGCCTGGCCCACGCGTTCGTGTTCTGGGGCTTCGTCGTCCTGCTGGCGACGACCGGCAACTACATCACGAACGGCCTGGTGGAGGCGATCGTCGGCTGGCCGTTGGGCGGCTTGTTCTGGAGCGTCATCGTCCTCTTCGCCAACCTGTTCATCGGTCTGGTGCTCGCCTCGGTCGTGTACTACGTGATCCGCCGGACGGTCGTGAGGCCACCGAGGCTGGCGTTGACCCGCGACGCCTTCGTCATCCTTGGACTGATCTT
Organism: Candidatus Limnocylindria bacterium; assembly: GCA_036274575.1. Taxonomy (GTDB): domain Bacteria; phylum Chloroflexota; class Limnocylindria; order QHBO01; family QHBO01; genus JACDBZ01. Next base: position 75,767 of record DASUFJ010000064.1, on the reverse strand, counting down.
CTTCATCGTGCTGACCGAGTGGTTCGGCGACGCCTTCGCCTACGTCGTCGAGCCGGATCACCCCGCGCGCCAGTGGGCCCTGCTGGCCGGTCCGTTGAGTGTGGCGCTCGCTCCGGTGGGTGCGACGGCCGCGGCGGGCGCGTTCGGGCTCCTCGCGTGGTCGCACATCGTCCTGGTCCTCGCCTTCGGTGCCTACCTTCCCTACAGCAAGCACCTCCACATCCTGTCGAGCGAGCCGAACGTCTACTTCCGCAACCTCGAGCCGCGCGGCGCGCTGCGCAAGATGGACCTCGAGGCAGAGCCCGATGAGGGCGAGGAGCTTCCGGTCTTCGGCGCGAAGACGCTCGAGGATCTCACATGGCGCCACCTCCTCGACCCGCTGGCATGCACCGAGTGCGGCCGATGCATGGAGTTCTGCCCGGCATCGGTCACCGGCAAGACGCTGTCGCCGAAGCACCTCATGGAGGGCCTCCGCGACCAGATCTGGGCGGCAGAGACGGCGCTGGCGGCGGCCGCATCGGCCCAGCGCGCCTGGAAGGGCGGAGCGAACGGCGGCGCGGAGGCGTCGGAGGCGACGCTGCGCCTTGCGCGCGAGCGCGCGGAGGAAGCGCTCACGCTGCCGCTGATCGACAACGCCATCCCCGAGGAGGCGGTGTGGCAATGCACGACCTGCGGCTGGTGCGTCGAGGGCTGCCCGGTGCTCATCGAGCACGTCGACACCATCGTCGAGATCCGCCGCAACGCGGTGCTCGAGGAGAGCCGCTTTCCGAAGGAGCTGAACACGGCGTTCCGCAACATGGAGAGCGCCGGCAACCCGTGGGGCCAGCCGAAATCGTCGCGGCTCGACTGGGCGAAGGGTCTCGACGTGCCCGTCCTGGGCGAGGTCGAGGCTGATGGGCGGTCGGCCGCCGAGCGCCCCTGGCGCACGGTCTTCGAGGCCGCCCCGACCGCCGATCCGCTCTCAAGCCGCATCCTGTACTGGGTCGGCTGCGCCGGCGCCTTCGACGACCGCAACCGCAAGGTCGTGCGCGCCATGGCCCAGCTCCTGCGCCAGGCCGAGGTGCCCTTCGCCGTACTCGGACCGATGGAGACGTGTTCCGGCGACCCGGCTCGCCGGGCGGGCAACGAATACCTGTTCCAGATGCTGGCCGAGGAGAACGTCGCGACCCTCTCGGCGGCCCACGCGGAGCACGGGATATCGACGATCGTCGCGACCTGCCCGCACTGCTTCAACACCATCCGCAACGAGTACCCGCAGTTCGGGCTGCGCGGCGTCCAGGTCATCCATCACACGCAGCTCCTCGATCGTCTCGTCGCGGAGGGTCGCCTCGTCCCGTCGGAGCACCACGAGGCGGTGGTTGCGTACCACGACGCGTGCTACCTGGGTCGCTACAACCAGGTCTACGACGAGGGCCGCCGGGTCGTCTCATCCGTGCCCGGCCAGGAGATCGTGGAGATGGACCTCCATCACCGGCGGGGGATGTGCTGCGGAGCCGGTGGCGCCCGCATGTGGATGGAGGAGCGCGAGGGCCAGCGCATCAACCATCGCCGGGTGCAGCAGGCTCTCGAGAAGTCGCCGGACGAGATCGCGACGGCCTGTCCCTTCTGTCTCATCATGCTGCGCGACGGCACGACGGACCTCGACCGCACCGATGTCGCCGTCCGCGACGTCGCCGAGCTGCTGGCCGATGCGACGGGTGCATTCCAGCGGGACATCGAGCCCGAGGTCTAGGGACGTGACAGCATGAACCGATCCCGGCCGCCCGACTTCGACACCTTCGATCAGCTCGTCACGGAGCGCATGCCGCACTGGACGGGAGAGCTCGAGGAGTTCTGTGGGATCCGCTCCGAAGCGGCCGATCCCGATGGCCTCCGTGCCGCTGCGGCGTGGACGGCTGATCGGCTTCGCCAGGCGGGTGCGGAGCTCGAGGTGATCGAGGAGGACGGCGTGCCGCCGCTGGTGGTCGGGGAGATCGGGGAGGGACCCTTGGTCCTCAATGCCGTCCAGCACTACGACGTCCAGCCCGCGGAGCCGCTCGGGCTATGGACCTCGCCGCCGTACGAGCCCGCGGTGCGCGATGGGCGGTTCTACGCACGCGGCTCGTCCGACAACAAGGGCCAGCTCCTGGTGCGCATCCAGGCCGCGGAGGCATACCGCGACGCCTTCAGGGCGCTGCCGTGCCGCATCCGCTTCCTCGTCGAAGGCGAGGAGGAGAGCGGCAGCGTCAACCTCGGGCGGCTGCTCGACAGGCGCGCGGGGCTGCGGACGGCGGACGCGGCGCTCCAGGAGGGTGGGTCCGTGAACGAGCACGGCGCGCCGGTGCTCATCTGCGGCGTGCGCGGCCTCGTCTACGTCGAGCTTTCCGTTCGCACACTGCGCTTCGACGCGCACTCCGGTGGCGCCCAGCTCTACCCGAATGCCGCCTGGCGCCTCGTCGACGCGCTGTCGACGCTGTGGTCGAACCGCGACGGACGCGTCCTCATCGATGGCTTCTACGATGAGGTCCGCCCGGTGACCGACGCCCAGCTCGCGCACCTGCGTGACAACGTGCCCTTCGAGGAGGCCGAGCTCAAGGACATCTACGGGACCGATAGGTTCACCGCCGGTCGAACGGGCTTGGCGGCGCAGGCGGCGCAGATCTTCGAGCCGACCTGCAACGTGGCGGGCATCTGGTCCGGCTACACCGGCCCGGGCAGCAAGACCATCGTCCCCGCGGACGCGCACGCCAAGCTTGACCTGCGGCTCGTGCCGGACCAGGACCCGTGGGAGGTGCGGCGCCTCCTCCGCGAGCATCTCGACGCGCATGGCTTCGACGACGTCGAGATCACCGACTTCGGGCACGAGCATCCGTACTGGACGCCGATCGACGCGCCCATCGTCGAGGCCGCCGCGCGAGCGTGCGAGGAGGCGTTCGGCCAGCCGGCCGTCAGGCAGTTCTCGAGCCCCGGCACGGCACCGATGCGCGAGGTCTGCGCCGCCGATGCGGTACCCATGGTCGCGCTCGGCTGCGGCGACCATCACAGCCGGGCCCACGCGCCGGACGAGAGCATCAGCCTCGAGCGCTATACGCAGGCCGCTCGCGCCATCGGTCGTCTCCTCGCCTACTGGTCTGGTTGACACGCGGCGGCCAGGCATCATTGCCAACGGTCAATGATGTTGACCTCGTCGCGCACGACGCCGCGGAATCCGCAAGATTCGCGGCCTGATTTTGCGGAAAGTTGACCCACGTCCGGGCAGTCCATAGACTCCGCGTATGGCCATGCGCAGCATCCCGCAGACCGGCCGACGCCCCGCGCTCGACGACCTGGACAAGGCGATCATCAAGTGCCTCCAGCACGACGGGCGTCGTCCCTACGCGCAGATCGGCCGCGAACTGCAGGTCCCTGAGGCGACGGTACGGCAGCGGGCCGAGCGCCTCATCAGCCGCGGCGTCGTCCAGATCGTGGGCGTCACCGATCCGCTGGCGATGGGCTTCCAGCAGCCGGCCCTCATCGGCCTCAAGGTAGAGGCCGGCAAGCTGGACCAGATCGCCGACCAGATCGCAGCGCTGGACGAGGTGACCTACCTTGTCGTGACCGCCGGCCGATTCGACCTGATGTGCGAGGTCGTGTGCGAGGACAACGACCATCTCCTGCGCGTCCTCACCGAGCGGTTCGCCGAGATCAAGGGCATCCGCTCGACGGAGACGCTCGTCGAGCTGCGGTTCGTCAAGGAGAGCTATCAGTGGGGCGCTCGCTAGGAGGGCGACCGTGACGGTCACCGGACGGGGGATCAATCGGGCGCGCGTCGCCGAGATCGCCCGGCGAGAGGAAGCCGAGTATCGTCGCCGCACCCCGAAGAGCGCGGCGCTGTTCGAGCGCGCACGAGAGGCGCTCCCGCTCGGCGTCGCCAGCTCATTCCAGGCCTACGACCCGTACCCGCTGTTCATGACCGATGCTCGCGGCAGCCGGATCACCGACGCCGACGGCAACGAGTACGTCGACTTCGACATGGCCTTTGGCGTCCTCGCCGCCGGGCACTCGCATCCGATCCTGGCGGAGGCCCTCCAGCGCCGGGTCGCGAACGGCACCTGCTACACCTTCCCGGTCGAGGACGGCGTCGCCCTGGCGGAGGAGATCAAGGCCCGGTTCGGCGCCGACCTGGTCCGTTTCAGCAATTCCGGCACCGAGGCCACCATGGACGCGATCCGCGTGGCGCGCGGCTACACGCGGCGCGAGAAGATCGTGAAGTTCGAGGGTGGCTACCACGGACACCACGACGACGTCCTCGTGAGCATCCAGCCGCCGCGGGAGATGATGGGGCCGGAGGCATCGCCGGCGACCGTGCCGCTCAGCGCGGGCATCCCGGCCAGCCGGCTGGCGGAGACCATCATCGCCCCGTACAACCGGCCGGAGCTGGTCGAGGGGATCCTCGACGCGCACGACGGCGAGATCGCCGCGATGATCGTCGAGCCGGTGCAGTTCAACATCGGGGTCGTGCCGCCCGAGCCGGGGTTCCTCGAGCGGCTGCGCGAGCTCGCCACGGAGCGCGGCATCGTGCTCATCTTCGACGAGGTGAAGACCGGCGTCGTCCTCGCCTGGGGCGGCGCGTACGAGCACTACGGCGTCAGGCCCGACCTCTTCTGCCTGGCCAAGAGCATCGGTGGCGGCGTGCCGATCGGCGCGTTCGGCGGCCGGCGGGAGGTCATGCTTGCCATCGAGGGCGGCGAGTCGTTCGATCGGAGCGACCACAGCGAGCTGACGAGCACCATCGCCTACGTTCCGAACCGGGTCGCGCACCTCGGGACGTTCAATGGCAACCCGCTGTCGATGACCGCCGGGCTCGTCACCCTGACCCGGATCCTCACCAGGGAGGCGTACCCGCGTCTGCACGCCATGGCCGACCGGCTCACCGCGGGCTGCCAGGCGGTGATCGACGAGTTCGAGCTTCCCGGATATGCGATCAACGTCGGTCCCAAGGGCTGCGTGATGTTCACGCCGGAGCGGGTGACGAACTATCGCGACTTCATCGGCCTCGACACCCAGCTGTGGACGGCGTTCTTCTTCCACCTCGCCAACCGCGGAATCCTCCTGCCGCCGGGGCCCGACGACCAGTGGACGCTCTCGGTGCAGCACACCGATGAGGAGATCGACCGCCATGTCGACGTCTTTCGCGACTTCGCCCGAGAGGTCGCGGCATGAGGGCTGCGGCGCCACTCGACTGATACGATTCCGAAACCCCGAGCGTATCCAGCCGAGAAGGAGGTAGGACGATGCTCGAGCGGATGGCGCGTCCGCTGCGAGGGCTGTCGAACGGGATCGCCTCGGCGACCGATGCCGTCTACCGGCCACTGGGCAAGCCCGGCAAGCTGCTGCAGGACCTGCTCAACGGCTCGTGGCTCGGGCACTCGGTGCACGCCGTTCTCGTCGACGTCGTCATCGGCGGCACGACGATGGCGCTCTTCCTCGACATCCTGCGCGTGTTCTTCGGCGTGGACGACCTCGAGGTCGCGGCGACCTGGGTCCTGGGTCTGGCCTGGCTCTCGGCGCTGGGCGCGATCCTCAGCGGGCTGACCGACTACAAGGACACGAACCCGAACAGCGCCGAGCGGGACACCGCAGGCCTCCACGGCCTGATCAACATCGTCGCCACCGCCTTCTTCACCGTCTCGCTCGTGCAGCGCCTCAACTCGGCGCATGACGGCGCGTTCTGGGTGCTCCTCATCGGCTACCTGATCGTCTCTGTTGGGGGCTATATCGGCGGCCACGTCGTCTTCAAGTACGGCTACATGGTCGACCACAACGCCTTCAGCCGCGGGAAGCGGGCGAAGGAGTTCACCGCGGTCGCGCCCGTCGCCGAGGTTCCCGAGGCAACGCCGACCAAGGTCATGTTCGGCACCACGGCGGTCATGCTCGTCCGTCGCGGGGACGTGGTCCACGCCCTGAAGGAGACGTGCTCGCACGCCGGCGGCCCGCTGTCGGAGGGCAAGCTGCAGGGCGACACGATCACCTGCCCGTGGCACTTCTCCGTCTTCCACACGGCCGACGGGTCGGTCGTCCACGGTCCGGCCAGCTCGCGGCAGGTGTCGTATCGCGCCCGGGTCAACGCGGGGCAGGTGGAGATCCAGGGTCCGGAGTTCTGAGCTCGCTTCCGCTAGACTTGGGACCCCCGAGCGCACCACCCGTACCTCCGTGTCCCGAGGAGCCGAGTGACGTATCTGCCGACCGCCGAGCACGATGAGCTGCGCGCCATGGTGCGCGAGCTCGCCGAGGAGCGGATCGCGCCGCGCGCCGCCGAGATCGACGAGAACCGAGAGTTCCCCGACGACCTGCGCCAGCTGCTGGCGCAGCAGGACCTGCTGGGGACCTGCTTCGAGGAACGCCACGGCGGTACGAACCTCGACGGCATCGGCCAGGCCATCGTGGCCGAGGAGATCGCCCGGGCCGATGCCACCACCAGCCTCATCCCGATCGTCCAGAAGCTCGGAGCCCTGCCCATCATGCTGGCCGGAACCGATGAGCAGAAGGACCGATACTTCCCGCGTCTCGCCTCCGGTGAGTGGCTCGCGGCCTTCGGCCTGACCGAGGCCGCCGCGGGGAGCGACGTAGCCTCCAACCGCATGCGCGCCACCCGCGAGGGCGACTGCTACGTGCTCAACGGCAGCAAGCGGTTCATCACTCACGGCTCCGTCGCCGACCTCGTGACCGTCTTCGCGCTCACCGACCCCGAGGCGGGAGGGCGCAGGGGGATGAGCGCCTTCATCGTCGAGACTGCGACGCCCGGCTTCGCCGCCCCGCGCGTCGAGCACAAGATGGGCATTCGTGGCTCACCGACCGCCGAGCTGACGTTCGACGACGTCCGGGTCCCGATCGCGAATCGCCTCGGCGAGGAGGGGGACGGGTTCAAGATCGCGATGGAGACGCTCGATCGCAGTCGGCTGGGGATCGCGGCGCAGGCGGTCGGCATCGCGCAGGGAGCCCTCGACGCGGCGGTGGCGTATGCCGCGGCCCGCACGCAGTTCGGGCAGCGCGTCGTCGACTTCGAGGGCATCCAGTTCATGCTCGCCGACATGGCCTCGCAGACCGAGGCCGCCCGGCAGCTCACGTATGCCGCGGCGGCCCGGGTGGACGCATCGGCACCGGACCTGCCGTACTGGACCAGCAGCGCCAAGCTCGTCGCCGGCGACACGGCCATGCGGGTCACCACCGACGCCGTCCAGGTCCTCGGCGGCTACGGCTACATCACCGAATACCCCGTGGAGCGGATGATGCGCGACGCGAAGATCACCCAGCTCTACGAGGGCACCCAGCAGATCCAGCGCCTCATCATCGCCCGCCAGCTCCTCCAGCGAGCCGGCGTCGCGACACGGGGCTGAGTGAGAGGAGACACCCTCCGAACCGATGAAGATCGTCGTCTGTATCAAGCAGGTCCCGGCCACCGGCGCGGACAAGCGCTATACCGATGACCTGCGCCTCGACCGCGCGAGCGCCGAGGCGATCATCAACCCGCTCGACGAGTACGCCATCGAGCAGGCGCTGCGCCTCGCCGATGACGGGACCGTCGACAGCGTCGCCTACCTGTCGATGGGTCCGGAGACCGCGTCGGAGGCGTTGCGCCGCGCGCTGGCCATGGGTGGCGACGAGGCCGTCCTCGTCTCGGATGCGGCCCTTGCCGGCTCCGACGAATGGGCGACGGCGCGGGTGCTGGCCGCGGCGCTCGACAAGCTGGCGCCGGATGTCGCCCTGATGGGGATGTCGTCCGATGATGCCCGCGGCTCGCTGGTGCCAGGGGCCGTCGCCGCGAAGCGCGGCCTCCCGCTGCTCTCCTACGGCTCGGAGCTCAAGCTCGCCGACGGCGAGGCGCGCATCCGGCGGCTCACCGCGACCGGCTACGACTGGATCAGCGCTCCGCTGCCGGTCGTGGCCAGCGTCACGGACCAGGTGGGCGAGCCGCGCTACGCCAGCCTCAAGGGGATCATGGCCGCCAAGCGCAAGCCGCTCGAGACATGGTCGCTTGGCGACCTCGGACTGTCCGCGGACGACCTTCAGGGCGCCGCCCTGACCCGCGTCACCGATGCCCGCCCGCCGGAGGAAAAGGCGCCGACGGAGCGGATCGAGAACCTGCCCGCAGCCGAGGCCGCGACGAAGATCGCCGACTGGCTGGCCGCACGAAAGCTGATCTGAGAGGCCGATGAGCAACGACATCCTCTTCCTGGCCGAGTTCAGCGGTGGCGCTCCCGCCCGCTCGGCCCTCGAGCTCGCCACGGGCGCGGCCGAGCTCGCCTCCCGGTCCGGCGGTTCGGCCGTGGCCCTCGCCTATGGGGCGGGTGCCGCGTCCGGCGCCGCGGCGCTGGGCGCGCATGGAGCGTCCCGCGCGATCGTCCTTGGCGACGATGAGAAGCCGGCGATCGCCTACGCCGGCGAGGCCATCGCCGCAGCGCGCGACGGCGGCCTGGCCCTGCTCGCGCCGGCCACGCCGAACGGGCGGGACCTGGCGGCCGCGCTGGTGGGGAGCCTCGACCTGCCGGCCTTCGGACCGGTCAGCGCCGTGCGCATTGCCGACGGTGGCGTCGAGGTCGAGCAGGCCACCCTCCAGGGGAGCGTGATCACGACCTCGCGCCCGACCGAGGGCGCGCCGTCGCCATCGGTCATCCTGGTGCTCGCCAACACGTACACGCCGGCCGAGGGAGGGTCGGGCACCGCCGACGTCTCCCAGGCACCGCCGGCCGAGGCCTCGCCGTTTGCGGCGGCGACCGTCGCCGAGAGCCACCCGGCCGAGGCGCGGGTCGTCAACCTCGAGGAGGCCACGGTCATCGTGGCCGGGGGGCGCGGCGTCGGGAGCGAGGAGGGCTTCGCGCCGCTCCGCGAGCTGGCGGACGCCCTCGGCGGCGCCGTCGGGGCGTCGCGCGCCGCCGCGGACGCGGGATGGATCCCGTACCAGCTCCAGATCGGCCAGACCGGGAAGGTCGTGAAGCCGGCACTCTATCTGGGCGCGGGGATCAGCGGTGCGATCCAGCACCGCGTCGGGATGCAGACCGCCGAGCACGTCGTGGCCATCAACAAGGACCCCGACGCTCCGATTGGCGAGTTCGCCGATCTGTACGTGGTCGGCGACCTCTTCCAGATCGTTCCGGCCCTCACGGAGGAGATTCGTCGCCGCAAGGGAACGTAGAGTAGGATCGGGCGATGCCTTCACTCTTCGGCGGTCGGCCTCGGAAGGTCTTCACCCAGGGTCGCGAGCTCGGGGCATATCGCAACGAGCTGTTCGAGCGGACCGAACGGGTCAATGCGCGCCTGGTCCAGGTCGCCGACGACATCGACGCGCTCCGCCGTCGCGCGCTCGACCCCGACGAGGCGGTCGCCCGCCTCTCCGTGCACGAGGACGTGCTCGACGAGGAGTCGGACGGCCTGCTCGAGATGCTGGCTCCGGAGGAGCTCCACGGGCTCCACATGGAGTACGAGGCGAACCTCGAACGTGCCCTGCGCGGAATCGTGACCGTGGAGCGCGGCTGCGCCATCACGCGGCTGCCGCACCGTCCCCCCGAGGACGAGGAGCCGCACACCTACTACAAGCGCGGTCACGCCAACGTGAGCCACGCGCGGCTGCGAATGGCGGAGATCGTCGAGGTGCTACTGACCTGGGAGCCCGGGAAGCCCGCGGAGGCGACCGTCGCCGCGCGGCTGGAGCGCACCCGCAAGGCCTGAACGGCCTCAGCGCGTCAGAGTCACCTTTCCGAGCCCCTGCGGCGCGTCCGGGCTGAGGCCCATGGCGCGCGCCGTGGCCTCGACGATGAGCTGGCCGGGCACGACGTAGACGAGCGGGGTCAGGATCTCCGGCAGCCGGTCGGAGAGTGAGAGTGCGGCGGGCGTCGACGCGCATTCCGGGCCGCCGATGATCGTGGCACGCCCGCCCCGGCCGATGGCCGCCGCCATGGTCTCGTCCACCAACCGGCCCATCTCACCATCGGGCCGGATGGCGAGCACCGGGATTCCGGAGCGCGCCAGGACCAGCGGCCCGTGGGCGAAGTCGGCGGTCGAGTAGGCCTCCGCGAAGAGGCCGCAGGTCTCCTTGAGCTTCAGCGCCAGCTCCAGCGCGGTCGGCAGGTTGTAGCCGCGCGAGACGAGAAGTGCCCGGTCCGCCCCTGCGAGGGCTCGCACCGTCGCCGCGCCATCGCCGGCGAGCCAGGCGTCGGTGCGCTCGATCGCGGCGCGGAGGGCGTCAGGCACGCCGGCCAGGCCGGCGGTGAGGGCAGTCCGGGGGCGGATCGCATCGGCGAGGAGGGCGAGCATGCCCAGCTCGGCGACGTACGTCTTCGTGGCGGGGACGGCGAGCTCGGGCCCGGCGAGGCAGTCGAGGGCATGCGCCGCCTCAGCGGCGAGCGGCGATGACGAGTCGTTGGTGATCGCGACGGTGAGGGCGCCGGATTCCCGCGCCGCGGTCACGACCGAGACGATGTCAGGGCTGCGGCCGGACTGGGAGATGGCGAGGACGAGGCCGCCGCTCCAGTCGACGCTGGCACCGTAGATCGTCGTGACCGATGGTTTCGCGAGGCCGGTCGGGATGCCGAGGTGGGTCTCCAGCAGGTAGCCGGCGTAGACCGCGGCGTGGTCGGACGTGCCCCGTGCCGCGATGGCGATCCAGCGCGGGCGCGCATCCGTGATGGCGGCCGCTACGCGCCGGACGTCGGGGGAGGCGAGGATGCGCTCGAGGACGTCCGGGATCTCGTCGATCTCGCGCCGCATGAGGGTCGGCGTGGTGATCACGTCGCGGGTTCGAACGCCGGCAGGTAAGGCCGGTTGGCCTCGAGGAGGGCGTCGAGCAGGGGTCCGACGTCGTCGAGGTGGCCGCCGACGAGGGGGTGCGCGGCGAGCGCCTCCCGAACGTCGTTGCGAGACCCGCTGCGGGCGGCGCGGATGGCGAGCCGCTCGAAGCGCTTCACGGCCCGGACGAGATCGCGCATCTCCGGCGCCATCGGCTCCTGGGGGAGAGGATGCGCGCCGTCGCGGTCGATGCGCGAGGGCACCTCGACCACGTCGCCAGGGGCGAGATCGGGCGCGGCCCCGTCGTTGCGCACGTCCACGACCTGGATGTCTGCGGCGCCGTCATGCAGCGATGCCAGGAGGCGCGCGGCGGCGACGCTGTACCACGCTCCTCCGCGACCCTCGAGCAGCGTCGGCTTCGTATCGAGCGCCGGGTCGGCGTACATCTCCAGCAGCCGGCGCTCGATTTCCATGACCTCCTCGGCGCGGTGGTGCCCGCCGCGCTGCTCGGCCAGCACGTCGTCGAACGCGTAGTAGTAGCGCAGGTAGTAGGACGGCACGGCGTGCAGCTCCCGGAGCCGATCCGGCGTGAGGCCGATCTCATCGGCGATCTCCGCGCCATGGGCCGCGAGGATCTCGGGCAGGAGGTCGCGGCCGTCCTGGTGCACCTCGGTGATCCAGCTCAGGTGGTTGAGGCCCACGTGGCCGAGCGCCAGGGAGTCGGGGTCCACGCCCAGGCGGCGGGCGATGCTGCGTTGCAGCGAGATCGCCACATTGCAGAGCCCGATGGCGCGGTGCCCTTCGTCCAGCAGCGCCTGGGTGACGATGCCGACCGGGTTCGTGAAGTCGACGATCCAGGCGCCCGGCGCCGCTCGACGCCGGACGAGGTCGGCGAGCTCGAGGACGATGGGAACCGTGCGCAATGCCTTGGCCAGGCCACCGGCGCCGGTCGTCTCCTGGCCAATCGTCCCGAAGCGGAGGGGGAGCGTCTCATCGAGGAGCCGGGCCGCCTGGCCACCGACGCGGAGCTGGACGAGCACGAAGTCCGCGCCGTCGACGGCGGCGTCGCGGTCGGTCGTCAGGGTGAGGCGGCCGGGCCACTCCATGCGCCGCAGCATCCGTCCCGCGAGGCCGCCGACGAGCTGGAGGCGACGGTCGTCGATGTCGTGGAGGACGAGCTCGTCGATCGGCAGCCGCTCTCGCCGATCCGCGAGCCCCTCGATCAGCTCGGGCGTGTACGTGCTGCCGCCTCCGATGACGGCGACCTTGAGGCCCATCGGTCCCTCATGGGTATTGACAGATTGCTTATAACGTTATGAGCAGACGTTGGTCAAGGCCAACGAACCCGAGCCGAGGTCTGAATGGCGCGGTACCAGCTCGAACGTGGACCCATCCCGCTGCACCACCAGGTCTTCCGCGACCTGAAATCCGCCCTTGACGCCAGCGAGTGGCGTCCGGGCGAGCGCATGCCGACCGAGCGCGAGCTCGCCGAACGGTATGGCTGCAGCCTCATCACCGTGCGTCACGCGCTCGGCGAGCTGGTGCGCGAAGGCCGCATTGAGCGCACCCGCGGGCGAGGCACCTTCGTCCTCCAGCCGCGTATCGACCGCGACATCGCCGGCTCGATGAGCTTCGCCGAGGAGATGAGCCGCCGCGGCCTCGATCCGGCCACGCGCGTCATCACCTCGCGCATCGAGGCGGCCGGCGAGTCGGTCGCCGGTGAGCTCGGGATCGCGGCGGATGCGCCGGTCGTGTACCTCGAGCGGCTTCGGCTCGGCGGTGGCGAGCCGCTCATCCTCGAGCAGGCGCGGCTCCCCGCGGAGCGCTTCCCCGGCCTCATGGCCATCGACCTCGAGCGCCGCTCTCTCTACGACATCCTCGCCGAACGGTACGGGACCCGGATCGTGCGGGCTCGCGAGATGGTCGAGCCGGTCATGCTGCGCCGCCGAGAGGCGGCGTTGCTGTCCCTCCCGACGCGCTCGCTGGCACTCCAGATCGACGGGACCGCCTTCGCGGCGGATGGCTCACCCGTGGAGGTGGCGCGCAGCTACGTCCGCGGAGACCGCACCCGCTACTACCTGGAGCGCGACGTCGTTCGCGCCCATTGGCTCGAGCCGGGCGACCGGATGCCCGTGGCCGTGGCCAGCATCGGTCGTCGCGAGCCCAACGCCGCGTCGGCGGGAGAGGAGGGGCGCGGCTGAGCAGTTGACCTTGAGTGAGTGGAGGTTCTACCGGTTTCGGAGGTTTGATAATGCGGAGCACCACCTTACGGTTTGGCTCGTTCCTGGCGGTATTGGCGCTCGTCCTCGCGGCGTGCGGCGACCAGTCGGGCGAGTCGCAGGCCGCCTCGGGCTCGCAGGAGCCTGCGTCGAGCGATGGGGGGACCGCCGGCGAGCCGGTGGAGATTCACTGGTTCTGCTGTCTCGGGACGGGCGATAATGCCGAGACTCAGGTTCCCACCGAGGAACAGGTCGTTGCCGACTTCAACGCATCGCATGACGACATCGAGCTCGTCCTCGAGGTTGTCGACTACGACTCGGCGTTCGACACCATGTCGACCGAGATCGCGGGCGGCAACGCTCCGGACATCGTGGGGCCTGTCGGCGTCTCCGGCGCGGAGGCCTTCCATGGCCAGTGGCTCGACCTGACGTCGCTCATCGAGTCGACCGGGTATGACATGAGCCAGTTCCCGGAGGCCTCTGTCGATTTCTACAACCTGGGAGGCGACGAGGGCCAGGTCGGCATCCCGTTCGCGGCCTATCCCTCGATGCTCTACTACAACCGCGATCTGTTCGATGAGGCCGGCCTGGAGTACCCGCCGCACGAATACGGCGCGACATACAGTCTCGACGGCGAGGATGTCGAATGGAACTTCGACACCCTCCAGGAGATCGCGAAGCGGCTGACGGTCGACGTCAACGGTAATGACGCGACCAGCCCCGACTTCGATCCGACGCAGATCGAACAGTACGGATATGAGCCCACATTCCAGGACCTGCGGGCCATCGGCTCGTACTTCGGCGCCGGTTCGCTCGTCGCCGAGGACAATGCCACCGCACAGATCCCGGATCCCTGGCGCGAGGCGTGGAAGTGGCACTACGAGAACGTGTTCACCCACCACGTGACGATGACGGAGGCGCTTCGTGACGCCCCCGAGTTCGGCAACGAGAACCCGTTCAATGCCGGGCGTGCCGCCATGGGGCTGTCGCACCTGTGGTACTCGTGCTGCGTGTGGCCTGTCGACGAGGACGGAACTCCGATCGACCCGGTGTGGGACATGGCGGTCGTTCCGGCCAACGACGGGACCTATACGTCGAACTTCAACGCCGACACCTTCCGGATCTGGGGCGATACCGAGCATCCCGAAGAGGCGTTCGAGGTCCTGACGTACCTGCTTGGTGAGGCATCGACGGACCTGCTGAACATCTACGGCGCCCTGCCCGCCCGGACGGCGGATCAGGACGCGTACTTCGCCGCCCAGGACGAGAAGTGGACGCAGGGCGTCGACTGGCAGGTCGTACTCGACGGTCTCGACTACCCGGACAAGCCCAGCTTCGAGGCCTGGACGCCGGCCTACCAGGAGACCTTCGCCGCGATCGTCTCGTTCGGCTCCACGCTGAGGACAGACGACAGCCTGGACATCGATGCTGCCATCGACGACTTCCAGGCCGAGCTGCAGTCGATCTACGACGGAGCAGACGACTCCGGCGGCTGATCCACCGGGGCCCGCTCGCCGTCTGCGGCGGGCGGGCCCACAACCCCTTGCTTCGAGGAGTTCGATGGCGATCGTAGAGCTCGAGTCGACCCGGTTGGCGGATCGGCCGCCGCGGTTCGGCATCGCGCGTCTCGAAGCGATCTGGGGCTACGTCTTCATCTCTCCGTGGCTCGTCGGGTTCGTGCTCCTGACGCTCATCCCGATGGTGGCGACCCTGGTCTTCTCGTTCACGAACATCAACCTTCTCCAGGATCGGCCACTCGAATTCGTCGGCCTCGAGAACTACCGGCGCGTGCTCTCCGACCCGCGCACGTGGGACGCGCTCATCGTCACCTTCAAGTTCGCGCTCTTCTCCCTGCCGGTCAGCCTCGTCTTTCCGTTCGCGCTCGCGCTCATGCTCAACAGCAAGTCGCTGCGCGGATCCCGCTACTTCCAGGCGCTGTTCTTCATGCCGTTCGTGATCCCGTTCGTCGCGGCGATCTTCGCGTGGCAGGGGATGCTCAATCCCGATGCGGGCTGGATCAACGGGGTCCTTCGAACCATCGGCATCTCCGGTCCGGACTGGATCAACGACCCGAGCTGGATCTACCCGTCGCTGATCATGATCGGCCTCTGGGGCATCGGCAGCGCGATCATCATCAACCTCGCCGGGCTCCAGAACGTGCCCACCGAGCTGTACGACGCGGCCCGCGTGGATGGTGCCGGCTACTGGGGTCAGCTACGGAACGTGACGCTGCCGCTCATGAGCCCGGTCATCTTCTACAGCCTCGTGCTCGGCATCATCGGCGTGCTGCAGTACTTCCTCGTGCCGCTCGTGCTGAACACCGGCGACGGACGCCCGGCCGGGACGACCTTCTTCTTCAACGTCCTCCTCTACAAGACGTTCTTCACGTTCCAGGACATGGCCAGCGGGGCCACGCTGGCGTGGATCCTCTTCGTCGTCATTCTGGCCATCACGCTCCTCCTCTTCTGGAGCGCGCGCTACTGGGTCTACTACGCAGGGGACACGAAGTAGATGGCCACCGAGGAGATCGTCGGTGCGCCCCCGATCCCGGTCTTGGAGGTCGAGCGCGCGCCGTCGCGGCCGAAGGATCGCCGGGCGACGCTGCGGTCTTTCGCGGTCACGTTCTTCGCCGTCGTCGTGCTCGCCGCATTCCTGTCGCCAATGCTTCGCACGGTGATGACCGCCCTGAAGACCCCGGTCCAGATCACGGAGTCGAATGCGCCGCTCTGGCCGGCCGACCCGGCCACGTTCACGTACGAGGGCGAAGAGCTGGATGTCTACATCGTCCCGCTGCCCGACGGCACCTCGAAGGAGCTGGCGCTCCTCCAGCCGGGGCGGCAGGAGAGCGTGTTCGTCGACCCGGCCGCTCCCGACTCCGAGCCGGTCACGTGGCTGGGCTCGTGGCGGACGCTCGAGCGGCCGTGGGCGTTCGCGCCCCATTGGCAGAACTTCGCGGACGTCTGGGAGACGATCGACTTCCCGCGCCTCCTCTTCAACACCGCGGCGCTCGCCTTGATCGGCACGATCGGGACGCTCCTGTCGTGCGTCATCGTCGCGTACGGGTTCTCGCGATTCCGCTTTCCGGGTCGCAACCTCCTGTTCCTCGTCCTGCTTTCGACGATCTTCCTGCCTGCGGCAGTCACCCTGGTCCCCACGTACACGATCTTCGTGAAGCTCGGCTGGGTGGGCACGTGGCTACCGCTGCTCGTGCCGGCGTTCTTTGCGAACGCGTACGACGTGTTCCTCCTGCGCCAGTACTTCATGACACTGCCCCGCGAGCTGGATGATGCGGCGAAGATCGACGGAGCCGGGCCGATCCGCATCCTCACCTCGGTGATCGTCCCGCAGTCGTGGGCCGTCATCGTGGCGGTCGCGGTGTTCCACGTCGTCTACACCTGGAACCTGTACTTCGAGCCGCTGCTGTACCTGTCGTCGAAGCCGGACCTCCAGCCGATCGCAACCGGCCTCACCGCCTTCAACAACATCTACAGCGAGCAGACACAGCTGGTCCAAGCGGCGACGCTCATGACGATTGCGATCCCCATGGTGATCTTCTTCATGGCCCAGCGCTTCTTCATGCGGGGCATCGTGATCACCGGCGTGGAGAAGTGAGCGACGCCCCGCGCGTCGCCCTCACCTTCGACGCCGAGCACCCGGACCGTCCACACCACGGCGAGCACACGGCCTGGGTTCTCGACGAGCTCGCCCGGCTCGAGGTGCCCGCGACGGTCTTCCTCCAGGGCCGCTGGGTCGAGGCCTTTCCCGATCTCGCCAGTCGCGTCGCAGCCGAGGGCCATCTGGTGGGGAACCACTCCTTCTACCACGCCCGCATGCCCCTGCTGACCGATGCCGGCTTCGCCGAGGACGTCCACGAGGCCCAGCGCGTCATCCTCGACACGACCGGGGTCGACCCGCGTCCCTGGCTGCGCTTCCCATTCGGAGGCGGTGCGGACGACCCCGGCCTGCAGATGCGCCTGGCGGCACTCGGGTACCGACACGTCGGCTGGGACGTGGAGGTCAACGAGTGGGACCCCGGACGCACGGCGGCCGAGGTCGCGGCGCGGGCCGTCGACGGCGCGCTGGCGCATGGGGACGGCGCGATCATCCTGCTCCACACCTGGCCGGACCCGGTCGCCCCGGGGTTGTCGCGGATCGTCGAGGGGCTGCGCGAGCGCGGGCAACGCTTCGTGCGGGTCGACGAGCTGGACCTGTCCGACGATCTCAGCCCGGTCGCCTCCCCACGGCCGCCGCTGGCGGCCGCGACCGGGTGAGCCGCCGCCAGGCGGCGGTCCTGGCCGTCGACGGCGGCAACTCGAAGGCCGACCTCGCCCTCGTCGCACGCTCGGGCGAGCTCCTCGCGCTCGTCACCGGCCCGACGATCTCGCATCAGCAGGTGCCCCTGGCCGTCGCCATGGGCCGCCTCCGAGACCTGGCCGGGGACGGGGCACGCCGCGCCCGCGCTCGGTTACCGGCGGAGCTCGGCTCGTTCGGGGTCGCCGGCGCCGACTTCCCGAAGGACGTCGCCGCGCTGCGTCGGGGAATCGAGGGCATCGGCGTCGCGCGACGGGTCATCGTCCGCAACGACACGTTCGCCGCACTGCGGGCCGGAACGCTGCGTGGATGGGGGATCGTCGTCATCTGCGGTGCGGGAGCCAATGCCGCCGGCATCGGTCCCGACGGACGGACCGCACGGCTTGCGGCGCTCGGCGACATCTCGGGCGACTGGGGCGGCGGGTACGGGGTGGGGCAGGCTGCCCTGGCGGCCGCCGTCCGCGCACGCGACGGTCGCGGCCCGCGCACGAGCCTCGAACGCTCGGTCCCCGCGCGTCTGGGCTTCGCCCGGCCCGCGGACGTCACGAAGGCGCTGTACGAGGACCGATTGGAGAGCCGCCGTCTGGAGGAGCTTTCGCCGCTGGTCTTCTCCGAGGCGACGGCGGGCGACACGGTCGCGCGCTCGATCGTCGACCGCCTTGCCGATGAGCTGGCGGTCATGGCCGTGGCCATCGCTCGCCGCCTGCGGGTCGCGCGCGCCGAGGTCGATGTCGTCCTCGCCGGCGGCGTCTTCCGTGCCACGGATCCGGAGTTCTACACCCGCCTGGAGCAGCGAGTCGCCGTCGCGGTACCGCGCGCAAGGATCGCGCGACTGGAGGAGCGACCCGTGCTCGGAGCGGCGCTCCTGGGACTCGACGAGCTCGGAGCTCGCCCCGGCGGCGCAACGGAGCGCCGGCTCCGGCAGGAGTTCGCGTCACTGCGCTAGGCTCGACGGCATGGCCTCCGAGGAGACGCGCGCCGACGTCGCGCTGACGAACCTCGACCAGCCGCTGTTCGACGGAGCGCGCGCGACGAAGCGCGACCTGGTCGAGTACCTCGACGCCGTCCGCGATCGGATCCTTCCCGAGCTGGCCGACCGACCACTCTCGGTGATCCGGGTGCATCGTGGCCAGGAAGCGTTCATGCAGAAGAACCTGCCGCGCTACACCCCGGACTGGGTCCGGAGGATCAAGCTCTGGTCGGAGAGCTCGCGGCGCGATGTCGAGTACGCGCTGTGCGACGACCGGGGCACGCTCATCTGGTTCGCCAACCAGCGCGCCGTCGAATACCACCCGACGCTCGTTCGCGCGAAGAGGATGGAGACCCCGACGCATCTCGTCATCGACGTCGACCCACCGGATGCCGGTGCCTTCGCCATGGCGGCGCAGGCGGCGCACCTCGTCCGGGCGGCGCTCGCCGAAATCGGTCTCAGGGGAGCGGTCAAGACGAGTGGATCGAAGGGGGTGCACGTCTACGTGCCCGTGGCCGGCAGCCCGTCGATGCCGGACGCCGCCTCGGCGACGCGCGCCATCGCCGAGCGGACGGCCCGCCTGGACCCGGCGATCGCCACGACCGCGTTCATGAAGGAGGACCGGGGCGGCAAGGTGTTCATCGACGCCACCCGCGTCGGCTGGGCATCCGTCATCTCGGCCTACAGCCCGCGAGTGCGGCCTGGCACGCCGATCTCCTTCCCGGTCGCATGGGACGACCTCGATGCCGTGGAGCCCGGTGAGTTCACGGTCCACACCGCCCTCGAGCACCTCGGCGCCGGCGATCCATGGTCCGAGCAGATGCCGCCGCCGCAGCGGCTGCCGAGGGCGCTGATCGAGGAGGGCGTCTCGATCCCGGGGGGCCGGGTGCAGGCGATGCACGAGGGCCGGCGCCGGGCTCGTGCGAAGAGAGACGCGCAGTAACCGCATCGGCCATCGCGCCCCAACAGATTGTGGTATGATAACGGGGCATACCACCACTGGTGTACCTGAATGCGCTGTCCATCCTGCGATCACGACACGACGCGGGTCATCGACTCGAGGGATCTCGAGAACGGGAGCACGATCCGGCGGCGGCGCGAGTGCGAGAGCTGCGCCCATCGGTTCACGACCTACGAGCGGCCCGAGGGGGCGCGCCTCGTCGTCGTGAAGCGCGACGGCTCCCGAGAGGACTTCGAGCGCGAGAAGCTGCGCGCCGGGCTGCTCAAGGCCCTCCAGAAGCGGCCGGTGACGCTCGACCGGGTCGAGGCTGCGCTCGACGACATCGAGGCTCAGCTGCGGGCGCGAGGCGCGTCCGAGGTGCCATCCACCGACATCGGCCGCCTGGCCACGGAGGCCCTGCGCGAGCTCGACCAGCTGGCCTACATCCGCTTCGCATCGGTCTATCACGCGTACGACGACATCGAGACCCTGCAGCGCGAGGTCGATCGGCTCATCAAGCAGCGCGAGTAACATCAGCGCCGCATGATCCTGTCCGACCGTGACATCCGGGCCGAGCTCGACGCCGGCCGGATCGTCATCGATCCGTTCGTGCCCGATGCCGTCCAGCCGTCGAGCGTCGACCTCCACCTCGGCAACCGCTTCAGGGTCTTCCGCAACAACCGCACCGCGGTCATCGACCCGCGCGAGGAGCAGCCGGAGCTGACCGAGCTGGTCGAGATCTCCGGCGACGAGCCCTTCGTCCTCCATCCGGGGGAGTTCGTCCTCGGCGCGACGTACGAGCGCGTGACGCTCCCCGACGACCTCGTCGCGCGGCTCGAGGGCCGCAGCTCTTTGGGTCGTCTTGGACTGCTCATCCACTCGACCGCCGGCTACGTCGATCCCGGCTGGGAGGGAACGCTCACCCTCGAGCTCAGCAACGTCGCGAACCTGCCGATCAAGCTCTACGACGGCATGAAGATCGGCCAGATCAGCTTCCAACGCCTCAGCTCGCCGGCGGAGGTGCCGTACGGTGACGCCCGCCTTGGCTCAAGGTATCGCGGCCAGACCGATCCGACCGCCAGCCGCTACCACGCCGACTTCGAGCGCGGCCGGGTCCACCGGCCGTGATGGCGCCGCCGCTTCACGAGATCGGCGAGGCGCGAAGCTACGCGGGCGGCATCTCCGTCCGGGTCGTGCGCGCGGGATGGTTCCGGCCCGACGCCGGCGGCTTCTTCGGCGTCGTCCCGAAGCCGCTCTGGAGCCGCCACGTGGAGGCCGATGAGCGCGGGCGGATTCTCTGCCGGCTCAACCTCCTCCTCGTCGAGGCCGACGGGAAGCGCATCCTGGTCGAGACCGGCACCGGCGTGCGGATGACCGACAAGGATCGCGATATCAAGGGCGTCGAGGGCGGCGATCCGGTCGAGGCCCTGCGCGCCGTCGGCGAGGACCCGGCATCCATCGACTTCGTCGTCGTCACCCACCTCCACTACGACCACGCCGGCGGCATGGTCGACGCCTCCGGGCGGCCGTTCTTCCCGAACGCGCGCTATGTCGTGCAGCGCGACGAGGCGGAGGCGGCGCACGGGGACGAGCTCCGAGTGCAGGGCATCATGGAGGTCGAGCAGCTCGACGCCGTACGCGCGGCGGGCCAGCTGGCGGAGGTGAACGGCGACGTCGAGCTGGTGCCCGGCGTGCGGGTCCTGCGCACGGGCGGCCATACCCGCGGATCGCAGGCCGTCCTCATCGGTCACGATCGGCCAGGAGGGCGCGCCGGCGACCCGGTCGGCCGCGCGGTCATGTGGGGCGACCTCATCCCGACCCGCTGGCAGATCCCGGTGCGCTGGACGAGCGCCTTCGACGACTACCCGATCGACGCCATCGAGGTGCGCAACGAGCTCGTGGCGCGGGCCGCGGCCGAGGGCTGGTGGTGCTACTTCACCCACGACCCCGGCGACCTGCCGATCCGGATCGAGGCCACCGACCGCGGGTACCGGGAAGCTGGCTGAGCGCTCACCCGCTCATTCGACCGCCAGGGCGGCGGCCTCTATCATGAAGGAGCCACTTCCGACGCCCAGCGGACTTCTACTTCGTCGAAAGGACACACCCTCCCAATGCACCTCTCCCGATCGGCGCTGCGTCGCGCCGGAATCCTGACCATGGCCGTGGCCGCGACCCTGGCCCTTGCCGCCTGCAGCAGCAGCAGCCCCAGCCAGGCCGCCGAGTCCGGCGACAACGCGGGTGGCGGCGGCACGGCCACCGTCACCGACGGTGCGGTCACTATCACCGCGGAGAACCTGCAGTTCGACGCCAACGTCATCCAGGCGACCGCCGGCGAGGACTTCACCATCACCCTCGTCAACAACGACTCGGCGCCGCACAACATCTCCCTCTACACCGAGGAGGGCGGCGAGACGATCGTCACCGGCGACACTGCCGATCCTGGCGCGACGGTCACCGTCGATGTGAGCGGTCTGGATGCCGGGACGTACTACTTCCACTGCGACATCCATCCCGAGATGAGCGGCTCGGTCGAGGTCAGCGGCTGACCCACGGGCACGCACACCGATGACGAGCCGGGCTACGCGCCCGGCTCGTCCGCTTCCGCCAGCAGCTCCTCGACGATCTCGACCATCCGCGCCGGCTCCAGCGGGCCGATGACCTCGCGCAGCATGGTCCCCGCCTCACCCACGAAGTAGTGCCGCGGCAGGCCATCGGTGCCTGCCCAGCGGTAGTAGTTCGCCAGCCCGGGGTCCATGAGGATCGGGTAGGTCACGCCGTAGCGATCGGCGAAGTCCGCCACGGCGGATGCCTCCTCGCCCCAGTCGACGCCCAGGATGAGGAGGTCGTCGGGGTACGCCAGCGCCAGGCGTTGCATGGCCGGCATCTCTGTCCGGCACGGCTCGCAGCTCGTCGCCCAGAAGTTCACCCACACGAGCGGCGCGTCGGTGTCGTTGAGCGACCATGCCCGGCCCTCGAGGTCGGTGGCAGTCAGCTCGGGCGCCGGCCGGCCGACGCCGGCTCCGTCGCGTCCGACTGGCTCCCCGCGCAGGAGCGGGACCGACACGAGCCACGCCAGCAGCACGGCGAGCGCCACGATGAGGAGGACCCATGCCAGGCTCCAGCGCCGGCGACGGAGCGCGGCGATCATCGTGGGAGGCCGAGCGCCTCGACGAGGTCGGGCCTGGTGATCACGAGCTCAAGACGCTCCTCTCCGTCGATGGCGAGCACGGGAATGCGGTGCGCGTAGCGCACCAGGAGATCGTCGTCGGAGGCGATGTCGACCGCCTCCCATCCATCGGTGCCGAGCATGTCATCCAGCAGGACGCTCGCGTCCTCGCAGAGGTGGCATCCCTCTCGCACGTAGAGCACCGGGCGGGGCATGGCGGCGATCATACGGTAGGATCGGTGCGGCGCCGCCCCCGTAGCTCAGTGGATAGAGCGCCGCCGTCCTAAGGCGGGCGTCGGGGGTTCGAATCCCTCCGGGGGCGCCATCCGGCCTACGTTCCGTTCGGCCCGACGAGCTCGACCACGGATCGGGTCGCGGCCCCGCGCCGCCCCGTCAGGGCGTATCGATAGCGAGATCCTGAAGGTGACGTGCCGGCAAGGAATGCCCGCAGCGGCGCCGAGTCGTACCACTCGACAGCTTCCAAGCTGGCGAGCGCTTCGTCCCGCGCGACCCACGCGGCGCTGAGGATCAACCCATCCGGGTCCGCGGGCGCGAGGGCGCCGTCAACCTCGCAGACGTAGGTCAGCGCCTCCCATTCGCCGACGAGGTCGTCGAGCATGGCGCTGATCGTCACGCTGAAGGCCAGGCGCGGGAGGCTCACCAACCTCAGGCCGGTCTCCTCGGCGAGCTCGCGACGCAGTGCCGCCTCGGGCGGTTCGCCGTCCTCGACCCGGCCGCCGGGAAGCATCCACGTGGGCTCGAGGTCGCCCGGCGCCTGCTCCTGTACCAACAACACCGCGCCGTCCCGCTCGATCAGGGCGGAGACGGTACGCGGGATGGCGGCGATCTGCTCTTCGGCCATGCCAAGATTGTCCCATCGCGTCCGCCGTTCGATCGCAGGAGGCCCCATGCGCACCCCGCCGCTGTCGTCCGCCCTGATCGCCGAGGCCGTCGGCACATTCCTCTTCTTCTTCGTCGGTGCCGGAGCCGTCGTGCTCACCGCCCATGCCCCCGACAACAACGGTGGGCTCGTGGGCGTGGCGCTGGCCCACGGCCTCGCTCTCGCGGTGCTCGTCTCCGCCTTCGGCGCGATCTCGGGCGGGCACTTCAACCCCGCGGTGACGTTCGGCGTCTGGATCACCGGGCGCATCGAGCCGGCCCGGGCGGGGATGTACGTCGTGGCCCAGCTCATCGGCGGCCTGATCGCCGGCCTCGCCCTCCGCTTCGTGTTCCCGGAGTCGTCGTGGGAGCCGGTCAAGCTCGGCACGCCGGCGGTGGATCCCGGCATCACGATCGTCGCGGCCATCGCGATCGAGGCGATCCTCACGATGCTGCTGCTCTTTGCCGTGTTCGGGACGGCGATCGACGCACGCGGGCCGAAGATCGGCGGGCTCGCCATCGGTCTGGCGGTGGCGGCCGACGTGTTCATGGGCGGCCCGCTCACCGGCGCGGCCATGAACCCTGCGCGCTGGTTCGGTCCCGCGGTCGCGTCCGGGTCGTACGACGACTGGTACGTGTGGTGGATCGGTCCGCTGCTGGGCGCCGCGATTGCTGCCCTGATCTACCGCTATTCGCTCGAGGATCGCGGCCAGCCCGAGATCACGCCGGCTACCCCGGAGGCATAGGCCTCACAGCACGAAGGTGAACAGCGACGCGAGGCGAGCGAACGCGTTGAGATAGATCAGCATCCCGATCACCACGATCAGGATTCCCGAGACGATCTGCACCTCGCGATGGTGGTGGCGCAGCCAATCGACCAGCGGGCGGAGGCGGGGGAAGGCGGCGGCCGCGGCGAGGAAGGGAAGTGCGAGCCCGACCGAGTAAGCGGTGAGGAGGATGGCCACAGCCGGCGCCGAGCCGCTCGACGCGCCCATGGTGAGGATCGCGCCGAGGACGGGACCGATGCACGGCGTCCAGCCGATCCCGACGAGCACCCCGAGCGCCAGCGACCGGCCCGAGCGCGCCGTCGGGAGCCACGACGAATCCAGACCAATGCGCATGCGGTCGAACACCGGCCCGAACAGCCCGGTCGTGAGGAGACCCAGGACGATGACGGCGATGCCGGCCACCTGCCGCGTCGCCGGCACGTTGCGGAACAGTGGTGCGCCGAGGAGGCCGAGCGTCGTCCCCACCAGGATGAACAGGGCGCTGAAGCCGATAACGAACAGGAGTGCCTGGGGCAGGACGGCCACACGCGTCGTGCCGACGCCGGGGCCGCCGCTCTCCACCGCCGCCGTGCCGAGGAAGGCGAGGTAGACCGGCAGCAGCGCGAGCACGCACGGCGACACGAAGCTGAGCGCCCCGGCAGCGAACGCCAGCGCGATGCTCACATCCATCGGCTGAGGCTAGCGGAAGGCCGCCGGCTGCACTCCGGGCTCCACCACGATCGGCTGAGCGATGATCCAGAGGCTGAGGATGGTGTAGCCGATCATCAGCGCCACCATCGGCAGCCCTGCGAGCGTCGCGCGGGCAGGGCTGTCGAGCAGCGAGAGCCGATGGGCGAGGACGACGCCGGCGATGTGCCCGCCGACGATGGCCGCCACGCTCAGGTACCAGACGGCGCTGACCGGGATCCAGGTCAGCTCCGGCGCGAGGCTGAGCAGCGGGTCGGCAAGGAGCCCGGGCAGCCAGACAACGCCCTGGATGACGAGCGTCAGGTAGTGGGCGATGAGGTAACCGGCGGCGATGGGCAGCAACGTCGAGGCGTAGACGCCGGCGGGGCTCAACGCGCCGTCCGCGAGCTGCCGGGTCAGCCAGCGCACGATGCCGAAGGCGCCGAGGAACGTGCCGGCCACGAGGCCGAAGGCGATGGTGTCGACGAGCAGGAAGGCCGTCAGGGTGACCCCGAAGGCCGACGTGATCGGCGGCAGGAGCGTCTCGAGCAGCACGGCGCCGAAGCGCGTCTCGTGGAGGCCGTCGTATGTGACGCCGGCGAGCAGCAGGATGATGAACGCGGCGTCGGACCAGCCGGCACGGGCCACGTCGGTGAGGCCGAGGATCCACCACCTGAAGCCGGAGCGGCGCTCGGCATCGTCGGCGGCGACGGCGCATTCGGGGCAGTCAATGCAGCGATTCGGGTCGCAGGCCTCGCCGCAGCCATCGCACAGCGCCGCGCTGACCGACTCCCGCCCGATGGGACCGATGCGCCCCAGCCAGCCGAGCTCGACCTCGAACAGCTCGGCGTTCCGGAGCCAGGCGATCTGGCCGAAGATGATCATCCCGACGATGGTGAGGAGGGTGTAACCCAGCAGCAGCATCGCGACCGTCGTCGCGGCGGCGGAGGCGGGGAGGATGAGCTCGGCCCAGACGCCGGCGGCCAGGAGCGCCACGGCCGGCCATCGGGCGACGGCGGATGGGTAGGCGACCCCCAGGTCCAGTGAGCTGGCACCGAACCGCCGGGCGGCCCAATCGAGCGCGCCGAAGGTCGTGCGGAACGGGCTGAGCGACGGCCACGCATTGCCGATCAGGGCGGCGGCGATGGGCAGCCCGACCCAGATCCCGATCCACAGCAGCACACCCGGCAGCTGCGAGATGTCGCCGATGACCAGCGCCACGACGATTGCGCCGTACCACCAGGCGAGACCCAGGACGCGCAGCGTCCAGCGAGCGGCGCTCGCCAGGCCAGATGCCGCGGGCCGGAGCCGATAGGTCGCCGGGCTGGCGCGGCGGGCGACGACAACGGTGACGACGAACGAGGCGGCGACGGCGACGGCCGCGCCCGCGAGGTAGAGGAACAGCGGCACGGGCAGCTGGAAGGTGCCGCCGATGGCGTGGGCGGCCGCGGGGGACGGCAGCAGCGCACCGAGCAGGAAGCCGGCGACGACGACGCCGCCGATCCGCCGGCTATGGCTCATGGACGGTGAAGATGCCGACGTTGATGCCCTCGGGGTTGTCGCCACCGTGGAGCTCGATCGGGAACTGGCCGCTCCGCGATGCCGTGAACTCGAGCGTGACCGTCTCCCCGGCCATGACCGTGGTGGCGGGCACCGCCTCGTCGTAGCCGTGGAGGTGGAGGACGCCATCGGTCTGCGAGTCGACCACCAGCGTCACGTCCTGGTCACGGCAGACGGCGGGGTCGTTCGGCGTGAGCTCCGTCGCGGTCAGAGCCAGGTCGATGGTGACGTGCTCAGCGTCGCACGCCGCCGGGCGGTTGTCGGAGACGCATCCGGCAAGACCGACGACCACGATCAGGAGGAGCAACGAGCGTCGGCGGATGACGGCCAGGGCCATCGCCGCCGCAAGCAGGACCACGCCGAGTGGCCAGGTCGGGATCGGGTGGGGGAGGGCGGTGTTCGGCGGCTGGGCCGATCCGACGCTGAAGGCCAACGTGCCCTGCTCGGCGTGCCCGTCGATCGAGGCGGCGGTCCAGCGCACCTCGTAGGCGCCGCTCTCGTCGCCGTCGAGCGCGCCGCGCATGACGTTGCGCTCGGCGACGTCGAGGTCGACCCCTCCACTGCCAACCTCCTCACCGGAGGGGCCGATGACCGTGAACGCGCTGCCGTCCGGATCGAGCTCGCCGTCGAACGTGAGCTCGACCTCGGCCGGCGCGCGCGCCAGCGTCGCACCGTCGGCGGGGTCGCTGCCGATGAGCTCGGCATGAGCCGCGGCCGTGCCGGGGACGGCGAGGAGCAGGGTCGCCAGGCTGAGGCCGGCGAGCCATCGGCGCATGGTCATCGAGTCCCTCGTGCGTGGGCGCGCAGGTAGCCGATGAGGTCGGCTCGTTCGTCGGGGGTCAGGAGGCCGGCGAATGACGGCATCGCGGTCCCGGCAACGCCCTGCGCGATACGGTACGACAGCTCCGCGTCGGAGGCGTCGGCGACGGCCGCGTCGAGCGGGGGCGGAGGTGGCGCGCCGCTCACCGTCCCCCCGCGGAGATCGGTCCCATGGCAAGACGCGCAGTTCGCGAGGTAGATCCGCCGCCCGCGGTCGAGATCTGTCACCGCCGGCAGGGGGCTCTGCGCCGCAAGGTCGGTCGCGCTGGGCGCGTTTGCAGCGAGCACGAGGGAACGGCTGCCGGCCGCCAGGGTCGTCACCACGAAGACCGCGGCGAGCGCCCCGCGCATCGCGTCGCGGGCGATGGACGGCCGGAGCGCCCAGAGGCCGGCCAGGCCGGCGAGCGCGGCGGCCGCCGGAAGCCAGGCGGCGGGGCCGCCGGGAAGCATCCGCCAGAGGGCCTCGAGCGGCGGCGGGGCATTGATGCCGGTATCCGGCGGCGGCCCGAGCTCGGCCGCTCCGGGATCCTCGACGGTGAGCGCGAACGGGAGCTCCTCGTCGCGCTGTCCCTGGCGGCGCACGACGACCGTCGCCGTCCACTCCCCGGCGACCGGGGTGTACGCGCCGCTGGTGACCCACAGTCCGCCGGTGTCCGGGTCGGGCTCGAGCTCGATACGCTCGTCCGGGAGGTCGAGATCCACCGGGGGAGCGAGCTCCAGGAAGACCCTCTGCACGTCGTCCCGTGGCGCGCCGCTCTCCGCGTCCCGGACCGTGACGCGGTATGACTGGGTTCCCGGCGCCGGCAGGCTGACCGCGAGGTGCACGCGTGACGGGCCCACCTCGCCGAAGAAGTGCGCCGGCCGCACCGTCGAGCCGGCGAGGACCGGCGCCCGCGCCGAGGCCGGCTGGATGGTGACCATCGTCGCGGCGGCGCCGACCGCCAGCGCCGCGACCGCCAGCTCGGCGCCCACGAGGGTCGCGACCGTCGCGCGCCCCCGGCCGCGCAGGACGAGGTGGTTGACGGCGCCGATCCCGAGCGCGACCGAGAGCAGGATCGCCTTGGCGACGAGCAGGTTGCCGTAGTCACTCGCCACGACGTCTCGCGCGCTGCCCGCCACGAGCGGCGAGCTGACGATGCCGGTGACCGCCACGAGCGGGGCGGCCACCAGGGCGACCGGCCCGTGGCGGCGCAGGATCGTGCCGGCCAGGGCGGCTCGTCGCTCCGCGCCGCGCGCGGCCAGGACGAGGGCCGCCGGAAGGCCGCCGAGCCACGTTGCGACGCCGACCAGGTGCCCGCTGTCGACCAGGCCGACGAGCGGTCCGCCGGTCGACGCCACGTGCCCGGCGACGCTGGTCGCGCCGACGGCGATGACGAGGAGCGCGATGGCCAGCCATGCGCGCGGCCCGCCACGACCGCGTGCGAGGAATCCGATGGCGGCGGCGACGAGGCAGGCGACGAAGGTGACGCGCATGGCGATGGCGAACGGCGTCCAGCCGAACGCGGCACCGATGTCGAAGGGAATGCCCGTGCCGTCATCCCCAATCGGTCGAGCGGCGAGGAGGAGGTAGGCAGCCACGCCGCCGGCCGCGGCCAGCGAGGCCCAAACCACCAGGCGCCAGGGCGGCGCCGCATCCACGCCCGCACTCTCGAGCGCCGGCCGGGCGGATGCGGCCCACATCAGCATCGATCCCAGCGCCACGAGGATCGCGGCGAGTGCGACCCATCGAGCCGCGACGGTGAAGCCATCGACCGAAGGTGACGTCGTGCGCGCCGAATCCGCGGGTGGCGGAGCCGCGCCGGTCGGGTCGACGAGGAACGCGTAGACGCCCTCCGTGGCGTGGCCGTCGACGCTCGACACGATCCGATAGGAGACCGTGTAGACGCCCGGCTCGAGGTCGGGGAGCGAGGCGCGCATCCCCAGCTCGTCGTCGTCGACGCTGACCGCGCCGACGCCCGCGACGGCTCGCCCCTGGCTGTCCAGCAGGTCGAGGCCCGCCGTGGACGGGTCGATGGTCTCGGTGAAGCGGAGCTCGACCGCATCGGGACTCGTCGCGACGGCGCCGTTCGGGGCGGGGACCGCGGACGTGAGCTCCGCGTGCGCCAGGACGACGCCGGGGGCCGAGAGCAGGGCCGCCAGTGCGGCCGCGGCCAGCAGCTGCCTGCGTCGGGCGGCGAGCAATCGGAACACGTGTCCTCCGGGCGCGACGGGGCCGATGGCGGGCGGTCGGGGCGCCCAGAGGGTACACGGCGTGGCGATGGCTGGCGCGCGCCTTGCATCCCACGTCGGCACGTACGTGAAGGGGAAATCGACCAATGTCTTCCGTGGTCGAAAGCATCGACGTTAAGGTGCCGGTGAGCACCGCCTACAACCAGTGGACGCAGTTCGAGTCCTTCCCGGAGTTCATGGAGGGCGTGCGGTCCGTCGTCCAGACCGATGACACCCACCTCCATTGGGTCGCCGAGGTCGGCGGCGCGGAGAAGGAGTGGGACGCCGAGATCAGCGAGCAGCACCCCGACGAGCGCGTCGCCTGGCGATCCACGTCCGGTGCCGAGAATGCGGGCGTCGCCACGTTCCATCGCATCGACGACGACACGACGCGGGTCACGCTCCAGATCGACGCCGATCCGGAGGGGCTCGTCGAGAACGTCGGCACCGCGCTCGGTTTCCTCGACCGCCGCGTCAAGGGCGACCTCGAGCGATTCAAGGAGTTCATCGAGTCGCGCGGCACCGAGACCGGGGCCTGGCGCGGAGAGGTCGAGGCGCCGGCCGAGCGATGACCGAGAGAACCGGCTCCGGCGGGGGGATGACCGGGGCGACCGGGGACCTGACGCCTGACGAGAATCCCGACGAGCTCGTCACCGGTGAGCGGCGCGAGATCGAGGGTCCGACCGGGCAGGCCGCGGTGACCCACCTGCAGGCGGGCGACCCTCCGGAGGACGAGGGTCCGACCGACCTCGGGACCCGCGAAGGGCCCGAGCCGCAGTCCGACACGCGCATCGGCGGCGACGAGGCGTCCGAAGGGGAGGAACGCTTCTAGCGCGTCAGGCTGCGGCGGCTCGCTTCGTCCTGCGGCTGCGGCTCGTGCGCTTGCGCGGTTTCGCGTCTCGGCCGGCCTTCCGTGACTCGGCGACGCTCGCCTTGAGGGCGTCCATGAGGTCGATGACCTTCGGCTCCGGCTTGCGTCGCTTCGCATTGCGCCTCTCGCCGCGCATCTTGCGCTCGATCAGGTCCTCGAGCGCGGAGCGGTACTCGTCCTCGTAGTCATCCGGCTTGAAGCGGTCGGAGAGGCTGTCGACGAGGCTGCGCGCCATCTCGAGCTCCTTCGGACGGACCTTGGCATCCGCGCCCTCCGGGAGGTCGAGCGCGCCGGTTGAGCGGATCTCGTCCGGCCAGAACATCGTCTCCAGCGAGAGCGTGTCCTCGTAGGAGCGGAGGGTTGCGAGCCGCTCGCGTGTGCGGATCGTCACGCGCGCCAGGGCGACGCGACCGGTCTCCTCGAGCGCCTGCTTGAGGAGGCTGAAGGGCTTCGCGCCGACGTCGGTCGGCTCCAGGAAGTAGCTCTTCTCGAAGTACACGGGATCGATCTCATCGGCCTCGACGAAGTCGCCGATGTCGATGGTGGTGCTGCTCTCCGGCTTCGCCTCGTCGATCTCGTCCGGCTCGAGGACGACGTACTCGCCCTTCTTGACCTGGTACCCCCGCACCAGCTCCTCCCAGTCGAGCTCCTCGCCGCCCTCGGTGCAGACGCGCTTCTCCTGGATGGGCGCCTCGTGCTTGCGGCACAGCATCCGAAGCCGCACGTCCTTCTGCTCGGTGCCGGTGTACAGCTTCACCGGGATGGTCACCATCCCGAAGCTGATGGCCCCCCTCCAGATCGCTCGCATGGGTCAGCCGACGGGCTGCTTCACGTTGCTGTCCTCGTCGACCTCGATGTCGAAGCGCTCTGCGGCGCCGAGGATCTTCTTGCGTGCGCGCTCCTTGGCCGCCTTGCTCTCGAAGTCGGTCTGGTTGAACCGCGCGATGGCGTTGCGGACGTGCGACTCGTCGTTGATCGGGAGGTGCTCGCCGCCCTTCTCGTCGACGTACGCGAACTGGTCGCGACGCAGGTCGTCGCGGTCCTCTGCGTCGAGCTCACTCATCTGTGTTCTCCTTGGGTGTGTCTAGCCGCCTCCCAGGGGTGGCACGTTCCGTGCCGATCGGCAGCTTGATGGCCACGGGCGTCCGGATCGGCACCTCCGGGTGGGAGTACGCGCATTGGGCAGGCGACTTCTATCCCGCCGACCTCCCACGGGACCGATGGCTCGAGCGCTATGCCGCCGAGTTCGATACCGTCGAGCTCAACAGCCCCTTCTACCGGCTGCCGGATGCGAAGGTCTTCTCCGGCTGGGCGGCTCGGGTACCGGCCGACTTCCGCTTCGCCGTCAAGGCCAGCCGCTATCTCACGCACATCCGCCGCCTCCGTGAGCCGGAAGAGCCGCTTCACAGGTTCTGGACGCGCGCCCGGAGGCTGGGACGGCGGCGCGGACCGGTGCTCTACCAACTGCCGCCACGGTGGCGCCCGAACGAGGAGCGGCTGCGGGCGTTCCTGGCCCTCGCTCCCGACGAGCCCCAGGCCATCGAGTTCCGCGACTCGCGCTGGTATCGGCCGGAAACGATGGATGCCCTCGCCAAAGGCGGGGTCGCGCTGTGTCTTCACGACATGGAGGGCTCGGCGCCGCCGGCCGTACCGGTCGGCCCGTTCGTGTACGTCCGACTGCACGGCGCGGGCACGAAATACGGTGGCCGCTACTCCTCGCAGCGCCTGAGCGCGTGGGCGGACCGCGTGGTCGCCTGGGCCGATGCCGGCCTTCCTGTATGGGCGTATTTCAACAACGATGCCGGCGGTCACGCGGTTCGCGACGCGTCCAGGCTCAGGCAGATGGTCGAGCGGCGCCGGTCGAGCTGACCCGGACAAGCGCTCGCCAGTCATCGGCACAGCACTTGCGTTTGCGGCCCGCGTGACCGCTCCCACCCCCGAACCGATCATCGCCGCGCGTGGCGTAAGCCGCGCGTTCGACGGCCGCCTCGTGGTGAACGGGCTCGACTTCGACGTGTATCCCGGGACCATCCTCGGCGTCATCGGTCCCAGCGGGTCCGGGAAGACGACGACGATTCGGATGCTGACTGGGACCCTGGCCAGGACCGACGGCGACATTCGGGTCCTGGGCCAGGACCCGATGCACTTCAGCCGGGACGTCCGCGGTCGACTGGCCTACATGCCCCAGCTGTTCAGCCTCTACGAGGACCTGACGGCCGAGGAGAACGTCGGGTTCGTCGCCGCCCTCTACGGCATCGGCCCGTTCCGCCGCGGCCGGCTCATCGCCGACGCGCTGCGCGTCGTGGACCTCACCGATGCGCGTAGGCGCCTTGCGCGAGACCTCTCCGGCGGCATGCAGCGCCGGCTCGAGCTCGCCTGCGCCCTCGTGCACGAGCCGGAGGTCCTGTTCGTCGACGAGCCGACGAGCGGGATCGATCCGCTGCTGCGCACCGCGATCTGGAAGGAGCTGCACCGGCTGCGCGACGAGGGCCGGACCCTGCTCATCACGACCCAGTACGTCTCCGAGGCGGAGGAGTGCGACCAGGTGGCGCTCATTGCCGACGGCGAGCTCGTGGCGCTCGATACGCCGGAGTCACTGCGACAGATGGTGTTCGGCGGAGACGTCCTCGACATCACGACCCAGCGGGCGGTCGATCCCGAGCTCCTGGCGGGCCTTCCGGGCGTCCAGGCGGTTCGCCAGGTGACGGCCCGCCAGCTCGTCGCGACGGTCAAGGAGGCGGCAACCTTCACGCCGCGCATCGTTGATGTGCTGCGAGCCGGTGGGGTGGAGGTCGCTGGCATCGAGGAACGGCAGCCGACCTTCGACGAGGTCTTCGCCGCGCTCGTCGAGCGGCGACGCGCGACGCGCGCGAGGGAAGGCGCGTCCGTGCCGGAAAGGAGCGGCGCGGCATGACCGGGATCGCTCACAGCGTCGTTCGGATGGCCTCCTTCACCGGGAAGGAGCTGCGCGAGGTGATCCGGCGACCCGGCGTCCTGCTGAGCCTCATCGTCGGACCGTTCCTCATCATGTTCATCTTCGGGCTCGGCTATTCCGGCGCGCGGGCCCCGTTCGCGACCGAGATCGTCGTCCCTGCCGACAGCAACCTGCCGACGGACCCGTCGTACTACGCCGATCTGGCACCGGGGCGGCTCGATGTTCGGGACGTCACCGACGACCCCGCCGCGGCCGAGGAGCGCCTCCGTGCACGCGACATCGACCTGTTGATCATCGCCCCTGAGAACGCGGCGAGTGAGCTGCGGGGCGGGAACCAGACGACCATCCGGGTCGAGTGGAACCAGATCGACCCGGTCTATGACCAGCTTGCCGGCCTCGCCACGTCGATCCTCGTCAGCAGCCTGAACGCGGAGATCGTCGAGCAGGCCGCCGCCGAGGGCATCTCGTTCGCGGAGGGTGAGCTGGGCCCCGCGGTGGAGGACGTCTCTCCCGAGGTCGTCGCCCGCCCGACGAAGGCGGAGACGGAGAACGTCGCCCCGAGCGCCCCGAGCGTCGTGAACTTCTTCGGGCCGGCCGTCTTCGCCCTCGTGATCCAGCACCTCGCCATCACGCTGACCGCCCTGTCGCTCGTCCGTGAGCGCCTGAGTGGCCGCATGGACCGGTACCGGGTCGCACCCGTGAGCTCGATGGAGCTCCTCGTCGGCAAGTACGTGGCCTACGGCATCCTCAGCCTCGCCACCGCCGCGGTCGTCGGCGCGCTCCTGGTCGGGGTGCTCGGCGTCCCGCTCCTCGGCGGATGGGCGATGTTCGTCGCCATAGTCCTGCTGCTGACCTTCGCCTCGCTCGGGATCGGCCTGCTCATCTCACTCGTCGCCGACTCGGAGAGGCAGGCGGTTCAGCTCGCGATGCTCGTGCTCCTGGCGAGCGTGTTCTTCTCCGGCTTCGTCCTTCCGGTCACCGACTTCGCGCGCTGGACACAGGCGATCTCCTACGCGCTCCCCGTCACGCACGGGATCAGCCTGCTCCAGGAGCACATGCTGCGCGGCGACGTGCGGGACACCTGGATGCTGGGGGCACTGGCCGGCATCGGTCTCGTGCTCTACATCGGCTCACTCCTGCGGCTCCGACGGGTCCTGCGGACGGTCGAGACCTAGCCGCTCGCCGGCGCCCGCCTCAGCAGCGAGAGCCCGAGGATCAGCGCTCCGACCGCCGGGACCGTGATCCATGCCAGGAGGAGGACGACGAACAGGCGCAGCTGCGGAGCCTCCCCCGATGTCGTCGCGCTCTGAAGCGTCTCGATCTGCTGGCCGAGGTCGTCGAGCTCTCCGCCGATGACGGCGACGTCGGCCTGCGTGTCAGCAAGCGACGTGGCGACGCCATCCAGCGTGCCGGCGAGGGCCTCCGCCTGGTCGGCGCTGGTCGTGAAGTCGTCGGCGAGCGGAAGGAGCGGCTGGGCACCGAGGATCGAGATCGACATCGCGTTGGCCAGCGACCCGAGGGTGGCGCTCGCCTCGCGAGAGAGCGCCGCCGCCTGGGTGGCGGACGCGTTCGCCTGCTCGAGGCTGCCGTCCACGCTCGTGAACGAGTCCGCGGCGGCCCGTGTCGAGTCGGCGGCGGCCGACAGCGTGCCCTCCGCCGCCGTCGCGAGCTCCTCGATGCGCCCGGCGAGGCCGAGGCCGATCGACGCGCCGCTGGCCACGAGCGCGATGCCGAGGACCCCGTAGACGATGAGGCCCCAGGCGAGCCCCCGCCGTCGTGGAATCACCTAGTCCTCGGCGAAGAACGGGTCGTCGCCATAGAGCTCGAGCCAGCGTCGACGCATCTGCCGGATCGTGGCGGCCACCGCCGGCTCCGGTGTGCCCGGTGGCAGGAGGCTGGCGACCGCCCCGCGCACGCGATCGCTGTTCTCCATCCCGAGCAGCGCGAGATAGTCGCGGACGCGGGCCGCCGGCCCCTTCCCCGCGGCACGCTCTCGGACCAGGACGTCGGCCTCGTGATGGAGCGCGTCCCGGTACTCCTCTTCCGGCCGTTCGATCTCGGCGAGAAGCAGGGGCACGTCCTCGATCCGCGGATCGGAGTACGCCCAGCGCAGGAAGCTGTCATGCGGTCCACCAGCGCGATCATGGTGGCCGGCGTGGAACTGCTGCAGGTACTGGCGGCGCTCGGCCTCTGTCCGCGTCAGCGCGATCTGCACGATCTGGCGCATCTCCGGCGTCCATCGGCGCAGCGACTCGACGAACTGGCGAAGGGTGAGCGAACCAGCCGGCTGCGGCTGGAATCGGTGCTCATGAAGGTGCTGCACGGCGCCCGTATACTAGCCGCCGTGCGCCGAGCCCTCGCCCCGGACGTCCCTGCAGCGGAGGCCGCGTGCCGCGGATGAGACGGGCGGCCGCGGGCATCGCGGCCATGGTCATCGCGCTCTCGGTGAGCACCTCGGGAGAACCGATCCAGGCGGCGGGGCCACCGCTTCGCTACCTCGCCGGCGCACCGAGCACGCTGGATCCGGCATTCATCGCCGATGCCGGCGACGTCCAGTTCCTGCTCCAGGTGTACGCCGGGCTGACGCGCCTCGACGAGCAGGGTGAGCCGTATCCGTCGCTCGCGTCCGGGTGGGAGATCAGCGACGACGGGCTGACGTACACGTTCACCATTCGCGAGGACCTCGAGTTCAGCGACGGGTCGCCGCTCGTGGCCGGTGACGTGCGGCGCTCCTGGCTTCGCCTCCTCGACCCGGCCACGAACGCGACCGCGCCCGACGTCCTGAGCGTCGTGAGCGGCGCATCCGAGCGGATGGCGGGCGATGCCGGCGAGGACGAGGTCGGCGTCGCCGCGCCGGACGACACCACCCTGGTCGTGACGCTCGACCACCCGGCCTCCTACTTCCTCGATATCGTCGCCACGCCCGCCACGTTCGTCGTCCCGCCAACCGCCGATGCGACCGAGACCTGGCAGCGGGCCGATGCCTTCGTCGGCAGCGGGCCGTATGTCGTCTCCTCGGCCGATGGCCCCGACACCGTCCTGCGGGCCAACGAGCACTACGTTGCAGGCCCGCCGCCGATCGACGAGATCCGCTGGGTCGGCTCCGTGGACACCGACCCGGTGACCGCGTTCTCCGAAGGGACGGTCGACCTGACCGAAGTCGCCGGCTGGGACGCGACCTGGATCGCCTACGACGCCGATCTCGGCCCGCACCTCCACGCCGCGGAGCCGCTGACCGTGAGCTACTTCGGCTTCGACACGACCCGGCCGCCCTTCGACGACCCACGCGTGCGGCGTGCCTTCGCCCTGGCCCTGGACCGCGAGCGTCTCGTTCCTCTTGCGGAGGGCGCCTCGTCCAGCGCGGCCGGCAGCATCGTGCCGCCGGCCATCTGGCCGGACGGCTTCGCCCCGGCGCTGGAGACCGATGCCGACGCGGCGGCGCGGCTGCTCGACGAGGCTGGCTACGAGGATCGCGCCGACCTCGGGACGGTCGTCGTCAACGGAACCGGGTTGGGGGTCGAACCGGCCGTCGACGTGTGGCGCGACGAGCTGGGCGCCGACGTGGAGGTCGAGAACATGGACTTCCGCGACTTCCTCGCCACGCTCGACACCCGGCCCCCGCAGGTCTTCACCATCAACTGGATCGCGGACTACGCGTCGCCGAATGCGCTCTATGGTCTCCTCCTGGAGCCTGGCGCGGCGAGCAACTACGGGCGCTGGAGCGACGACACCTTCGACCAGCTGCTGCGTGACGCGGCCGAGGCGCCCGAGGACGAGGTCGGTGCCGCATACCAGGCCGTCGACGACTACGTCGCGCAGCAGGCGCCGATCATCCCGTGGGCGTACGGCGAGACGTGGTGGCTCGTGCCCGACGGGCTCCGCGGGCTCGGCAATCTCACAGTCGGACTCCTCGATTTCGGGCGCGTGTCATGGGACGGCTGACCCGCCTCCTGGCCGCGACGATCGCGGCCATGGCGCTGGCGCTCCTGGCCGCCTCGACGGTCGCCGCCTTCGACGGCTTCGGCGCGCGGGACGCCGACTCGAGCTACGGACGGGAGATGCGCTTCGACGTTGGCTACAGCGGCGGGCCGCCCGACCGGCTCGAGCTGCTGCTGCGCACTCCCGGGACCGATGGCGCGTTCGTGGCGCCGGTGGACGGCGGACCCACGCGGGCGACGTACGTGTGGGACACCGCGGCCGACTACGTGACGCCGAACACCATCGTCACCTACCAGTGGCGCGCGATCGATGAGGACGGGACCGAGACCCTCACGGACGAGGGCACACTGCGCTACGAGGACGACCGGCCCGGCCTCGACTGGCAGACCGCGCAGCTGGGCGAGACGACCGTGCATTGGTACGGAGACGCCGAGGCGCGGGCACGCCGCTTCGGCGAGCTCACGGCCGTGGGCGTCGAGCGGGCCGAGGATCTCCTCGGCACTGAGCTCGCCGGACCGGTCGACGTGTTCGTCTACGACGATCGCGACGATTTCTTCGGCGCGCTGGGCCCCGGTGCGCGCGAGTGGACCGGCGCCGCGGCCTTCAGCGAGATTCGCACGATCTTCATGTGGCTGGGCGGCGGATCGGAGGCGTACCTGGAGCGGGCGATGGTCCACGAGGTGACCCACATCGTCTTCAGCGACGCGACCGACAACCCATTCCACGAGCCGGCGCGCTGGTTCAACGAGGGCACCGCGGTGTGGTCCGAGACGCGCGACGCGGGCGGCGAGCGCTCGACCGTCGAGGCGGAGGCCGATGGCGCCGGCCTCTTCGCCTTCGATGCGATCACCGAGCAGTTCCCGATCGGTGACCGCGGTGCGGGCTTGAGCTACGCCCAGGGAACGACGATGGTGGACATGATCATCGACGAGTACGGCGAGGAGGCGATGTCGCGGATCGCCGCGGCCTACCGCGACGGGGCGAGCGACGAGGAGGCGCTCGAGGCCGGGACGGGCGTGCCCGCCGACCAGCTGTACGACGACTTCTACGCTGCATTCGGCGTCGACGCGCCGACCCCGATCGCGGCGGACCCCATCGGCGCCTCCGACGTCGACCGACCGTCGGTGGGGGAGGTCGATCACGGCGGCGTCGGGCAGGGAGACGAGGAGCCGCCGGACGAGGCATCGCCGGGTGAGCCTCAGACTGACGGCGGTGGCGGGGCCCTCATCGTCATCGGGCTCGCGGCGCTCGTGGCCGTCGCGGTCGGCGCCGCGGCCATCGTCTCGCGCCGGACGTCGCGGAGCGCGAGGGGATGACGCGCCGATCGGCCGCTGCCCTCCGTCGTCCGCAGTGGGCCATCAGCATCGCCGCCGGACTGGGGGTCATCGGCTTCATCGTAGCGGCCCAATGGAACAGCTCGCTGGCGCGCCAGGAGTTCATCACCTCCGCCCAGCGGGTCCTCATCACCGAGGCGGAGCAGGCACAGCGCGAGCAGGAGCGGCTGCGCAGCGAGATCGAGGCGGCCGAGGACCGCGTCCGTGGCTTCCAGGAGGCCGATGCGGGCTCGCAGGCGGCGCGCGAGGAGCTCAACGAGGACCTCGTCGCGGCGCGCATGAAGACCGGGCTCGTCGACGTCCACGGTCCGGGGATGGTGCTCGAGATCTCGGACAGCCAGCGCGAGGTGCCGCTGGGCGAGAGCCCGACGAACTACATCGTGCTCGTCGATGATCTTCGCGACATCGTGACGGCGCTGTGGGCGTCCGGTGCGGAGGCGATCTCGATCTCGGGCGGCGCGAACGAGGATGCCCCGGCGGAGCGACTCGTGGCCACATCGTCGATCTACGGCGTCGGGTCCTCGATCCTCGTCAACACCGCCTTCCTCTCCCCGCCGTTCCGGATCGAGGCCATCGGGCCACCCGGACTCCACGATCGGTTCCTCGCCAACCCGACGTACCTCGCCCGCGTCGCCCGCCGCGTCGACGCCTACGGGCTCCAGTTCGCGAGCGAGCCGCGTGATGACGTGAGCATCCCCGCATTCATCGGCAACACCCGCCTCCGGTGGGGCGCGCCGCCGGCGGAGTCCGACTGATGGCCGCTCGAATCGCGCAGGCCAGCCTCTTCGTCGTGGCGCTCGTCATCGGCATCCTGCTCGTCGGGCAGCTGCGCTCCCAGGCGCGCCCCATCGAGCTCTCCACGCTGTCTGCGCAGGAGCTATCGACCCTCATCGAGGCGCTGAGCGCGCGCAACGTCGAGCTCGGCGACAACCTCGCCGACCTTCGCGAGCAGATTCGCGACTACGAGCGTGCCGACGTCCAGGGTCGCTCGGACCTGACGATCAGCGAGGAGGACCTCCAGCGCATCAGCGCGTTCGGCGGCCTCGAGCCGGTCGAGGGGCAGGGCATCTCGATCCGCATCGAGGGCTCGTTCGACCCGACCGCGGTGAACGACCTCATCTACGAGCTGCGCAACGCGGGTGCAGAGGCGATCGCGGTCGACAACGTCCGCATCACCGCCCGATCGGTGGCCGTGCTCGGGACGCGGGCGATCGAGATCGACGGCGTGGAGATCGGCCCGAGCTTCACCATCCAGGCCATCGGCTCTCCCGATGGCCTGCAGTCCGCGATCGAGCGGCCGGGCGGCATCCTCCGCCTCCTCCAGCAGTCCATCAACGCCCAGTTCACCGTCCAGCAGCTGGCCGACCTCACCGTCCCGGCGACCCGACGCGATCTCACGCCACAGGCCGCGACCGCCGTCGAGTAGCCTTTGACGCCGATGCTTTCAGCCGTGGGAAGAGCCTGACGTGAAGGACCTGATCGACCGTGCCCTGGACGCCGCGCAGCGCGGCGGGGCCGGATATGCCGACGTGCGCGTCGTCGAACGCGAGAATGAGGGGCTCACCGTGAAGAACGGCGCCCTCGAGGCCGCCAGCTCGAACCGCAGCGCGGGCCTCGGAATACGGGTGCTGGTCGACGGCGCGTGGGGCTTCAGCTCGAGCGCCCTCCTCGAGCCGGACGAGGCGGAGCGGGTGGCACGCGAGGCGCTCGAGATCGCGCGCGCGTCGGCCATCGCGCAGCGCGAGCCGGTCCAGCTCGACGACACCGAGCCGATCAAGGACACCTACCGCACCCCGTTCGAGGAGGACCCGTTCTCGGTCAGCCTCGACGAGAAGCTGCGGATCCTGCTGGACGCGGACGCGGCTATGGCTCGCGTCGAGGGCGTCGCGATCCGCGAGGGGAGCATGGTCGCCGGGCGCGAGCTCAAAACGTTCGCGTCGCTCGACGGCGCATGGATCGAGCAGGAGATCGTGGAGGCCGGTGGCGGCATCGAGGTCACCGCGGTCAACGAGTCGGAGATGCAGCAGCGCAGCTACCCGAATTCCTTCGGCGGTCAGTCGGTTACCGGTGGCTTCGAGGCGGTGCGCGCCCTCGACCTCCCGGCACACGGCCAGGAGATCGCCGAGCTCGCGGTCGCGCTGCTCGATGCCCCGCAATGCCCGTCAGGAGAGATGGACCTCGTTCTCGACGCGACACAGGTCGCGCTCCAGATTCACGAGTCGTGCGGCCACCCGACCGAGCTGGATCGCGTCTTCGGCACGGAGGCCAGCTTCGCCGGCACGAGCTTCCTGACCACTGACAAGCTCGACTCGCTGCACTACGGCAGCTCGCTGATCAACATCGACGCCGATGCGACCGCCGTGGGCGGCCTCGGCACGTTCGGCTACGACGATGAGGGCGTGCCGGCCCAGAGAGCGGCGCTCGTCAGCGAGGGCGTCCTCTCCGGCTACCTGACCAGCCGCGAGACCGCGCCCCGCATCGGCCGCCGGAGCATGGGCAGCGCCCGCGCCTGGACCTGGAGCAACATCCCGCTCATCCGGATGACGAACATCAACCTCCGCCCGGGAGACGCGGGCTCGCTCGAGGACCTCATCGCCGATACGGACGAGGGGATCTTCATGAGCGTCAACAAGAGCTGGTCGATCGATGACCGTCGCCTGAACTTCCAGTTCGGCGACCAGGCCGGCTGGCTCATCAAGAACGGGAAGCGCACGCAGCTCGTGAAGAACCCGACCTACACCGGCATCACGCCCCAGTTCTGGGGGAGCTGCGACGCGATCTGCGGGCCGGACGAGTGGACCCTGTGGGGCCTGCCGAACTGCGGGAAGGGGGAGCCGGTTCAGACCGGGCATGTGGGGCACGGCGCCGCGCCGGCCCGCTTCCGCAAGGTGAAGGTGGGAGTCGGACGATGGTAGCCACCCGCGACGACGTCGCGACGCTGCTCGACCGCGCCCTGCGCCACGCGACGACCGAGCACGCCGAGGCGCTGTACCTGGCCCAGGACTCTGCACTCACGCGCTTCGCGACGAACCAGATCCACCAGAACATGCGCGAGCACGACGCGCAGCTCCAGGTGCGCGTGATCGATCACGACCGGATCGGCGTGGCGAGCACGAACCGGCTCGATGAGGACGGGATCCGCTCCGTCGTCGAGCGCGCCACCGCGATCGCCGAGCGATCGGAGCCGAACCCGCGCGCCGCCGTGCTTCCCGAACCCGAGGACCGTGCCTACGACCCCGAGCTCGGGTTCGTCGCGGCCACCGCCGACGCCGGAGCCGAGCTGCGCGCCGAGGGTGCCCGCGCGGTCATCGCCGCCGGCGAGGGCGCGGGGCTCCAGTCGTCGGGGTCGTTCTCGACGTCGGTCATGTCCATCGCGGTCGCCAACTCGAACGGCGTTCGGGCGGAGCATCGGTCGACACGGTCCGCGCTCCTCACGGTGATGATGGACGGCTTCGCGTCCGGCGCCGCCTCGGGCTACGCGCATGCCGGCTCGCCCGACGTTCGCGAGATCGACGCCGAGGCGCTCGGTGCGGAGGCCGCCGAGAAAGGGGATCGCATGCGCGGCGCGGGCGAGCTCGAGCCGGGCGAGTACGAGGTGGTGCTCGAGGAGTACGCGGTCGGCGGCCTCATGGAGTACCTCAGCTACATCGGCTTCTCCGGCCTGGCCCACGAGGAGGGTCGCTCGTTCATGGAGCTCGGCAAGCAGGTGATGGGCCAGAACGTCTCGATCTGGGACGACGGCGCCGATCCGAGCGGCCTGCCGTCGCCGGTCGACTTCGAGGGCGTTACCAGACGTCGCGTCAACCTCATCGAGAACGGGATCGCCAACGCCGTGGTGCACGACGCCGCGACCGGCAAGCGCGCCGGCACCGGATCGACGGGCCACGGCCTGCCGGCGCCGAACCTCGTTGGGCCGATGGCCATGAACCTGTTCATGGGTCCCGGTGAGACGCCGCGCGACGAGCTCATGGGTGGCATCGAGCGCGGGGTGTGGGTGACCCGGTTCCACTACATCAACCCGGTGCATCCGAAGAAGGCGATCCTGACCGGGATGACGAAGGACGGGACATTCCTCATCGAGAACGGCAAGCTTGCCCGTCCGGTCCTCAACTTCCGCTTCACGCAGTCGATCCCCGAGGCGTTCAGCGACCTCCGCGCCGCGAGCCGGGAGACGAAGCTCCTGCCCGGCGAGTTCTTCGGCGCGTCGCGCGTGCCGGCGGTCCACCTCGGCTCGTTCAACTTCACCGGCGTCACCGCGGCCGAAGGCAGCGGATGACGGTGGCGGCGCCGCTCGACCTCCGGATCGACGATCGGCTCCGCCTCCGCAAGGAGCATCCCTGCGGCAGCCGTGACTGGGCGGTCGTCCGCCTCGGCGCGGATATCGGCCTGGTGTGTGAGGGGTGCGGCCACCGGATCCTCATGGACCGGCTCGACGTCGAGCGTCGCTTCACCGAGTTCCTCGCCCGCGGCCCAGAACCGGCGACCTGAGCGATGGCGCACGTCGAGCTGCCTCCCGACGCCGCCGCGGGGGACCTGACCGGCGCCGGCAGCGTCTTCCGCAACCGGGCCTTCGTGTACCTGTGGTCGGCGCAGACGCTCAGCC
This sequence comes from Candidatus Limnocylindria bacterium, assembly GCA_036274575.1. Taxonomy (GTDB): domain Bacteria; phylum Chloroflexota; class Limnocylindria; order QHBO01; family QHBO01; genus JACDBZ01. The sequence continues at coordinate 32,819 of DASUFJ010000064.1, read as the reverse complement.
AGCTGGCGAGCAACATGGTCCTGGCCGCGCTCATGGCGACGGTGCGCGCGACGACCGGATCCGACACCGCGGTCGCGGTCCTCATCCTCACGTTCCTCGTGCCGGCCGTGCTGTTCAGCACGCTCGGTGGCGTCCTCGTCGAGCGGAGCAACGCGAAGGTCATCATGCTCGCCACGAACGTGGTGCGGGCCATCGGCATCGTCGCGTTCATCTTCGTGGCACCGACGACGACCGACGCGAACGTTCCGCTCGTCTACCTCATCAACTTCGGCATCGCGACCGCGACCGCCATCTTTGCGCCGGCCGAGCTCACCTCGATCCCGCGGATCGTGGAGCGCCGCAACCTCATGGCCGCGAACTCGATCTTCGTGCTCACCATCAACGCGACGTTCGCGATCGGCTTCGGCTTCTTCGGGCCGCTCATCCTGATCTCGTTCGGCCCGATCGCCGTCTACGTCATCGTGGCCAGCATGTTCCTCCTGGCGGCGGCCGCGATCCTGCCCCTGCCGGCCATTCGGCCCGACCATGCCGTCGCCGCGGCAAGCGACGCCGCAGGCCGTGCCGTGCACGAGCTGTGGGACCAGATGGTCGAGGGCGTCGCATTCGTGCGACGCCATCGGAACATCGCCTGGAGCCTTGCGTACCTCGGCATCAGCTCGAGCCTCATCGGCGTCCTCGGTGCCATCGGTCCGGGCTTCGCGGTCGACATCCTTGGCCTGACGCCGGAGAACTTCTTCTTCATCATGGGCCCCGCCGGGTTGGGCGCCGTGGTCGGGATCCTCTTCCTGAACTCGTACGGAAAGCCCATCCCGAAGCGGCTCGTCATCGACGTCGGCCTCGTGGCGATGGGCATCACCCTCGTGCTCCTGGCGATCGTGAAGCCGGTGTCGGTCGCCTTCGGCGCCGCGGCGCAGCCGCTCGAGGAGGCCGTGCCGGCCATCGCCCCGCTCATCAGCCTCATCGCGATCGTGGTGGTCATCGCCGTCTTCGCCGGCATCGAGTACTCCTTCGTCGCCATCCCGGCCCAGACCGCCCTGCAGGAGGATCTCCCGTCCGACGTTCGCGGGCGGATCTTCGGCATCCTCAACACGCTCCTCTCGGTCGCGTCGTTCCTGCCCGTCCTCCTCGCGCCGGCGATCGCCGACATCCTCAACATCTTCTTCGAGGGCGCCGGCATCCCGAGCGTGATGGCCATCCTGGGACTCCTCACCCTGTGGGCCGGCATCGCCTCCTGGCGCCGAAATGCACGGTCCGGCCTGCACCGCCACGACCGGGGGATGACCGATGCGTTGCCGGCCGAGGCCGCGGTGCCCGGGGCTCCGGACGTGCCGCCGCATCGCCATCGCCGCCGCCACCGTCCCGCGGTCGATGGCGACTAGGCTCGCCGCCGCCGCCTTCCTCGTCGTCTCCGCCCTGGTCGCCTGGCTCACCATCACCGTGCCGTTCGCCGCTCGGGTGCTGCAGATCCTGGTCGTGGCCTCCATCGGCTACGTCGGCTGGCTCGGCTGGCACGGGGCGCGCGCCATGGGCCGCGTCCTGGCCGATGCGCGCCGCGGCGCGGCCGATCCGACCGGCCGAGCCGGCGACGGCCCGTTCGTCTCGGTCGTCGTGCCGGCCCGGGACGAGGCCGGCGTCATCGAGGCGACCGTCGCCGCCCTCGGCGCGCTTCGCTACCACGCCGAGGATGGGTCACCGCGCTATGAGGTGGTCATCGTGGACGACGGCTCGACCGACGGGACCGGCGAGCGCGCCCGCGTCGCCGCGGAGGCGATGCCGCAGGTCGCCGTGCGGCGCCGGGACGACGCGCCACGCCCGCGGACGAAGGGCGCCGTGCTGGCCTGGGCCATGCCGCACCTGTCGGGTGAGGTGGTTGGCGCCATCGACGCGGACACGCGCGTCGAGCCCGAGTTCCTGGAACGGGCGATGCGGGCCTGGCGCCGCGATCCCTCGGCCGATGCGCTGCAGGTCGCGCGATGGCCGCGGAACGCATCGGTCTCGTGGCTGACGCGGGCGCAGGCGGAGGAACAGCTGATGGACATGACGAGCCAATGCGGCCGCTGGGCGACCGACGGCACGGCCGAGCTCCGGGGCAACGGGATGTTCGTGCGCCGGGCGGAGCTGGAGGCCATCGGCGGCTGGAGCGCGACGGCGCTCACGGAGGATCTCGAGCTGTCGACGCGGCTGGAGGCGAACGGCCGGCACGTGGCGCTTGCTCCCGAGGCCGCCGTCGAGGAGGAGGCTGTCGAGTCGTGGGCGGCGCTCTGGCCGCAGCGGTTGCGCTGGGCGGAGGGCAGCCTCCGTCGGCTCCTGGAGCACGGGCCGAGGCTCATGCTGGGCTCGCAGTCCTGGAGCCGGAAGGCCGACTTCCTCGCATTCGCCGGCGAGTTCCTGGTCCCGCCGCTGTTCGCCACGACCATCCTTGCCAGCCTCCTGACCGTCGTCCTGCCGCGGCCCGCGGACTGGAGCGTGCCGATCACCCTGTTCCTGGCCTACGGGCTCGGGATCTTCATCCTGGCTCTCGGAGGTCTGTGGGCGACGGGGGAGCGGGGCACCTCTCTCGTCGGTCGGGCGTTCCGCGGCGCGCTCTTCCTCTCGCACTGGCTCGTCGTCGTGCCGCTGGCCCTCGTCCGGATCGCCTTCGGCCCTGATCCCGAAGGGTTCGTGAAGACGCCGCGCTTCACCCGGGTGGACCCATGAGCGAGCGCGCGGAGCTCGTCATCCGGGGGCAGGTCGTCCTCGCCGCCGAGTCCGACGGGCTGCTGACGGCGGAGGCGATCGGCATCTCCGCTGGCCGGGTGCTGAGCGCGGGGACGGCGGATGACGTGCTCGACGCGGCTGGCGCCGGTGCCGAGATCGTCGACGCCCGCGACTCGGCGGTGATCCCCGGACTTCACGACTTCCACATCCACCTCGTCGGCCTCGCGCGCGCGCGAATGCGCGTGCTGCTCGACGACGCCCGGGACGGAGCCGAGGTGCTCGCCCGCATCCGTGAGGCGGCGGCACCGGCCGCCGGGGACGCGTGGGTCGTCGGACGCGGGTGGTCGGCAGCCCAGATCGCGAGCGTGGACCCTGGAGCGCTCGATGTCGCGGTCGGCAGTCGGCCGGCGTTCTTCAGCAGCCACGACGGCCACTCGGGCTGGGCCTCGTCGACCGCGCTGCGCATGGCGGGAATCGGCGAGGCGACCGCCGATCCGGAGGGCGGTCGGATCGAGCGCGACCCGCGTGGGGTGCCGACCGGCGTCCTCCGGGAGACGGCGCGGGAGCTCGTGGCGAGGCTCGTGCCGGAACCGCAGGGCGGGGATCTCCGGGATGCCCTGGACGCCACGCTGCGCGACCTCGCCGCGCTCGGCCTCACGGGCGCCAGTGAGGCCGGCGACTACACCGACGCCAACGGGACCGGCGCCGACGCCGCGCTCGGAGACTCGTACTCGACGCTGACCGATCTCGGCGACCTCCTCGACGGCAGGCTCCGCGTGACGCTCGGCATCCCGGCCGATGCGCTGCCGGCCGCCGCGGAGCGCGGCCTCCAGACCGGGATGCGGCTCGACGGTCGCTCGACGATGCGCTTCGGTTGGGCCAAGGAGTACGCGGACGGAGCGCTCGGCTCGGGGACGGCGGCGCTCTTCGCGCCGAAGTCGTGCGGCGAGCCGGACGCGGGGATCCTGCGCGTGACGCCGGACGAGCTCGACGGCCTCTTCCGCCGCGCCCGCTCGGCGAGGATCGCGCCGGCGATCCACGCCATCGGCGACCGGGCGGTCGCGACGGTCCTCGACGTCGCGGAGCGAGCGGGCAGGGGAGCGGACGGCGTCCCGAACGACCGCATGGAGCACGTCCAGCTTCTCCGCGCGCGTGACGCGCCGCGCTTCGCCGAGCTCGGGGTGACGGCGAGCGTCCAACCCATCCACGCGGCCGCGGACCGCGACCTCGTCGAGTCCTGCTGGGAGGGCCGCCAGGACGGGGCCTACGCGTGGCGCTCGCTCCTGCGGGCCGGAGCGCAGCTGGCCGCCGGCTCGGATGCGCCGGTCGAATCGGTCAATCCGTGGCTCGGCATCTTCTCCGCGCTCCACCGGCGGGGGCCATCGGATTCGCGTTCCGACTGGCGGCCGGCCGAGGCGCTGACCGTCGAGGAGGCGGTGCGCGCCTACACGCTGGGCCCGGCCGTTGCCATTGGTGCCGCCGACGAAGGCCACCTGCGGCCCGGTGCCCGCGCCGACCTCGCCATCCTCTCCGTGGGCCTCGACGTGGTGCGGTCCGGTGACGAGCGATTGGCGGAGGTCCGGTCGCTCCGGACGCTCGTGGACGGTCGCGACGTGCCGACCGGCTGATTGGGCGTTGCGCGCGCGCCACGGCTGGCGCTAGCATGCCCGCCGAGCGAGCATGCAGGAGCGACCAGCGTGGCCGACGACCATCGTTCATTCGACGTGGGGGCGGACGATCGCGTCCCGCTCGGTCCGGGACAGGACTCCAGCTTCGACGCCACGACGCTCGACTTCGGCCATCATGCCGGCCGCACCATCGCCCAGCTCGCGGAGACCGATCCCGACTACCTGCGCTGGCTCGCCCGCCATCCCTCGGGCGTCCGGTATCGCGCGGAGATCCAGCGCGTCCTCGCCGCGGCCGTCCCGCGGGCGAGCGACTGGGAGCGCTGACGACGCGTTGACCCGACGCCGCTAGCGGCGTCGGGTCGTCCAGGCCTTATCCCTCAAGGTTGCAGCCGAGGCCGTCCGCCATCTCGTCGAAGGCGGTCTCGACCTCGCCCGTCGCGTCCTGGACGCTCGTGAGCCCGTCCTCGATCGGCTGGTCGGTGGGGAATTCGTCGATGGACTGGGCGACGCTGTTCCAGGCGCCCTCCACCGCGGCCTCGTCCGCCTCGTTCAGGTCAGTCGCCTCGGCCTTCACCTGGTCCCACGCCGCCTGGATGTCGTCGCGCGCCGCCTGCACGTCCTCGATCGACGCCGTCGCCGGATCGAGCGCGCGGAAGTCCTGGAGCGCCGTGCCGAGTGCCGTGACGCTCGTGCACACCGCGGCCTCGGCGCTGGGCTGCGACTCCTGCTGCGGCGTGCACGCCACCCCGACGAGGAGCACGAGGGTGGCGCCCGCCACCGCGACGAACCGGTTCCGAATTTGCTGCATCACGCTGTGCCTCCCTCTGCTGTCGCCCTTACGACCTCGAGCGCCGGGTCGGATCGGCGGTCGATTCGGCATCCGCCCGCAGTGCAGGATTCGTACTCACCGTGACCGGCGCTTCGGCCGGTGGGAGGTCCGCGTGTCGCAGCCGCCGATGATCCAATCGCTCGAACCGCCGCGATGGCTCGTCGTGGTCCAGGGCATCGCCGGCATCCTCTTCGGGCTGCTGCTGCTGACCGCGCCCGGCGCCACGTCGGTCGTGGTCGTGCAGATAATCGGCATCTACTGGCTGGTTGGCGGCATCGTCGCGCTCGTCGGCCTCGCCTGGGATCGCGGCGGGTGGGGATGGACCGTCGTCCGCGGTGTGCTCGGCATCGTCGCCGGCCTCGCCGTCATCCGTCACCCGTTGTGGAGCACGCTCATCGTCGGCACCACGCTCATCGCCCTCCTCGGGATCATCGGCATCTGCGTCGGGATCGCCGGCCTTATCCGAGCCTTCAGCCAGGAGGGCCGCCGATGGGCGTCGAGCTTCCTGGCCGTGGTCGACATCGTCCTCGGGCTCATCCTCCTGTTCAACGCGCTCATCGGCTCGATCGCCGTTCCGTTCCTGCTCGGCGCGATCGCGTTCGTCGGAGGCGTGGCTGCGCTCGTCGCCGCCATCCGCTGGCCGTCCGATCGCCATGCAGGGGCCGTCGAGCGTGTGTAGGGGGTCGGGCCGTTGACCCTGCGCCAGCCGGCGGCGGCCGATCAACGCGAACGGGCCCGTGCGGACTGGACCCGCCTCCGGGACGACCTGGCCTCGATCCCGCCGAAGGCGGTCGGCCGCGGGCTGTTGGCCCTTGCCGTCGCCGGGATGGCGGGGTGGGTCACGGTCGCGACCTGGCCGGCCCTCCTGCCGTTCGCCATCGGCGGGCTCATCGCCTACGCCGTCCTGCCCGTCGTGAACGCGATGGACACGGTCATGCCCCGTGCACTTGCCGCGGTGGTCGCGGTGGTCGCCGTGGTGGCTGCGGTCGTCGCCGTCTTCGTCGTTCTCATCCCGCCGTTCGCCCGCGGCCTCGGCGCGCTGGGCCAGCAGCTGCCGACCAGCGAGGAGCTGTCCGCGTGGGTACAGAGCGTCGAGGGATCGCTCGGCGAGCTCCCGGGACCGGCAGGTCAGCAGCTCGCCGCGCTGATGGACGGCGTCGTCGTCGCGATCCGTGACAGCCTTCAGGGATCGACCACCGACCTGGCCGACCTGGGCCCCGCGATCCTGCAGGGCGTGATCGGCGCCGTGGCGACCGCGCTCGGGCTCGTCGTCCTCCCGGCGTGGGTGCTGACGGTCATGCGCGAGCAGCGGACGGGACGGTCGACTGTGCTCGCGACGATGCCCGGATGGCTGCGGAACGACGGCTGGGCCGTCGTGCGGATCCTCGATCGCGTGGCCGCCACCTACATCCGCGGCGGGGTTCCCCTCGGCTTCCTGGTGGGCGGGTCGCTGTGGATCGGGCTCGCAGTCGCCCAGCGCCTGGGGGGTCCAACCTTCGAGCAGACGCTGCCGCTGGCGGTCTTCGCCGGCGCGATGCAGGTCATCCCGGAGATCGGTCCGATCATCGGCTTTCTGCCCGCCCTCCTCATCCTGCCGATCTCGGCCGAGCGCGCCCTCGTCTACCTCGTCGCCTATGTCGCGAGCCGCTGGGTCGCGGGCACCGTCATGGAGCGCCGCGGCATGCCGCATCGACGCCTCCATCCCATCTTCCTCATCCCCGGCATCGTCGCCCTCTCGCAGTTCGGATTGGCCTGGCTCTTCCTCGCCGGCCCGGTCCTCGCCATCGCGTACGACCTCGTTCGCTACGCGCATGGGCGCCTCTCGGACCCGGCGCGCCCGCCAGGCCTTATCCCCGATGAGGTGCCGGCGACCGGGGCGCGGGCCGTTGGGACCGCATCCCGTCGGAGCAGCACGGTGACCGCCCATGGCTGACGAGCCCCTCGCTGCCGTTCCGCCGCCCTACGAGTCGCAGCTCACCCAGGTGAAGGTGCCGATCGCCGACGCGGCGGACGCCTTCTCGATCCCGGACGCGTCCGGCCGCTTCCCGATCGTCGTCCTGACCGGCGAGCGGAGCCGGATCCGGAACGACTTCGTCGTCGTCGGGATCGGCCTGCTGGCGATCGGGATCATCGTCAACATGGGGATCGCGGCCCGCGGCGGCCTCATCGTCGCGGCGGCCGCCGTGATCTTCCTGGGCGTCGTCCGGTCGTTCATCATCCGCGTGCCGGAGGGAGCGCAGGCCCTCACCCTTCGCGCCGGCCGCTTCGACCGTGTCCTCGCCGCCGGCAACCACGTCCTCCCGCCGTGGATCGCCGTGACGCACGTGGTCACGAAGCGCGAGATCCCGTTCACCACCTCCGTCACCCAGGTCCCCACCGGGGATGGGGTCCGGATCGACGTCGGGCTGCTCATCACGTTCTCGATCGACGCGGCGGATCGGTTCGTGTTCGCCATCTCCGCCCCCGACTTCGACCTCGTGTGCAGCGCGGCCAGCCAGGATGCGCTCCGCCAGCTCGTGCGCGGGATCGCTTCCGAGGCCGTGCTCGATCTCGCCGGCGCCGAGTCCGACGCGCTGCGCGACGTCCTCGGTCGCGCCCTCGACGACTACGGCGTCAAGGTCCACAAGGTCGTCATCGTCTCCGTCCATCCGCCGAACGACTACATGGCGTCGCTGGAGGCGCGCCGCTTGGCCACCGTCCAGCAGGCGGAGCAGGCGGAGCGCCACGCCCTGGAGCGGCGGCGACAGGCCGACCGGATCGACCTCGAGCGGCAGCGGGCGGAGGAGGAGCGCAAGCTCATCGAGATCGAGGCGGCCAACGAGTCGCTGCGGCTCGAGCGGCTCCAGGAGCGGCTGGCCGCGTACCCGCAGGCCGCGCGCTGGGACTTCGACGGCCAGCGCCTCGACATCGCGCGGGCCCTGGCCGGCAACGAGCGCGCGCTCCTGGCCGTCGGTGATCCCGCGAAGCTCACCGAGGCGATGCTCGTCGCGGATCGCGGCGCCGACCTCCCGATGCCTGCGCCGAAGGCGGGTGCCGCGCCGGCTCGCGGCACGCCCCGCGGGCGACGGGGCACGAACGCGCGCTGAATCCGTCGATGCCCCCGATGGCGTACGGCTGGGGGCATTCACGTGCGTGGGAGCGGACTCATGGATCTCTTCGCGGGACTCTTCGTCGGGGGCATCGGGCTGCTCGCCCTGCTGCTCGGCTATCGGCTCTTCCTCCTCCTCCTGCCGTTGTGGGGGTTCGTGGTCGGCTTCGCCGTCGGCGCCAAGCTCGTCGACCTCGTCTTCAACGAGGGCTTCCTGGGCAGCATCCTCGCCATCGGGGTCGGGGTCGCCGTCGCGATCCTGTTCGCCGGGTTGGCCTACCTGTTCTGGTCCATCGGCGTCGTGATCGCGCTGGCCGGGGCGGGGTTCGTCGTCGGCTACGCCATCCTCCCCGCGCTCGGCCTCGATCTGGAGCTCATCGCGATCCTGCTGGGCCTGGCGGCAGCCGCCGTCGTGGCGGTCGCGGCAGTCCTCTTCCGGCTGCCGCGCCTGCTGATCGTCTTCGTCACCGCGGTCTGGGGTGCCGGAGCCGTCATGGCCGGCGCCTTCGTCATCCTGCAGAAGATGTCGACCGAGCAGCTGGGCAACGGCGGCCTCGACCAGGTGCTGCGCGACTCACCGATCTGGATCGCGGTCTGGCTGGCCATCGCGGCCGCCGGCGTCATCTTCCAGCTGCGGCAGGCCGATGACTTTGTCCTGAGCCCACCCACGCCCCTGGACGAAGTCCCGAATCCACCGGATCCGCGGCTGCCGGGGACGTACTAGGGCGTCCGGGGTAACCGGGCGTCAGCTGCGGGCGCCGCCGCGCGCCGCCTCGGCCTCGACGATGGTCTCGCGCGGGACTCGCAGGTGCAGGAGGACCTTGCCCCCGGCACGCCGCGTTCGCTCGCTGAGACGCACCGCCCAGTCCTGCTCCAGCAGCAGGACCGCGGCGCTCGTCGCCGGCCGAAGGAGGTCGCCGACAGCGGCGATGTCGTCCTGCGAGATGAGGCCGGTGACCTCGGTCACCACCTCCCCCAGCCTCTGCGCATCTCCCGGGGTCAGATCGCCCAGCTCGGACGTCGTGACGACGCCGTTGCGATCCGCGTGCACGAAGGCGATGTCGACGATCCTTATCGCGTGGCTCTCGACGAGATCGCGGAGCGCCGCGAGCATCCCCTCACTGAGCACCACGTCGCCCGGAACGGGCTCGGGAGTCTGGAGGGCAACCAGCTCGATTGGGCCGTACGGCATCGGCTTCCTCGTGAGCTCCCCATGCAACGCCACCTGTACGCGCCCGCTCGCGGCATCGGATGGAGCTCGTGGGGCTACGCCACGAAATCCGTGGCGAAGGCGACCGTCGTAGTTCCCTCGGAAGGAGCAGGAGGATGCGAAAGCCGCCGGTCGTGAACCGTCACGGGCCCGGCCTCATCGACCTCATGGCGCGGTCCGCGGTGATCTCACAGCTCCCCGCCGGCGAGCGGTCGGGACCACCGGCCGGTGGCCGGACGGAGCGGCGCGACGCACCCGGCAGCCGTGCCACGGATCGGTATCTCCAGCTCTATGAGCTCATGGAGGCCGGTGTCCTGACCCGCACGGAGTTCAAGGTCGCGGTGGGTCGGCTGACGCGGATGCTGTCCAGGCGCCCATCACGAAAGCGCTCGCCCGTCCGCGAGCCAGAGCCCGCTCTCAAGGAGGAACACCATGGCACTCGGACCAATTGACCTGTTGGTGCTCGGGTTCCCGACCGACCGCCTTACCGGCAAGGTGGCCGAGGCGATCGCGGAGCTCGTTCGCGACGGAACGATCCGCCTCGTCGATGCCATCGTCGCGATGCGCAACGACTCCGGCGACCTCGCGGTCGTCGAGGTCGACGAGCTCGGCGAGGACATCAAGGCCGCGTTCCAGGTCTCGGCATCGGAGCTCAAGGGCTCGCTGACCGAGGAGGACGCCCACACCATGGCCGGCAACCTCGCCCCGGGCAGGACCGTCGCGATCATCCTGTACGAGAACGTCTGGGCCTCGAAGGTGGCCGATGCCATCGCCGCCCAGAACGGCGAGGTGCTCGTTCAGGAGCGCATCCCGCGCGCCGTCATCGAGGAGCTGGTCGCAGAGGCGACGAGCGAGTCGGTGACGGCCGGCGCATGACCACCACAGCACCCGATGAGGAGATGAACCGATGATGATGCGTCGCCGGAGGGGCGGTCTGGTCCGCACCGTGGCCCGGACAGCAGTGGTAGCCGGAACGGCCTCGGCCGTGGCGGGGGGCGTCCATCACCGCCAGGAGCAGAGGTGGGCCAACCAGGAGCAGGAGCAGTACGCGGAGCAGGCCTCCGCGGATCAGCAGGCCCAGCAGCAGTCCGACATGGCCGCCATGCAGCAGCAGATGGCGCAGATGCAGGCGCAGCAGGCGCAGCAGTCCATGGGTGGAGGCGGCGGCGGCACGGATCTCACGGCCGAGCTCCAGAAGCTGGGCGACCTCAAGGCGCAGGGGCTGCTGACGGACGAGGAGTTCGCCGCCGCCAAGGCTCGGCTCCTCGGCTAGATCAGGCACGAAGGAAGGACTGAACGGATGCGTTCCGAAAGCGGCTGGGCCGTCGGCTTCACGGCATTCGCGGCCATCATGATGGCCCTCATCGGCTTCTTCCAGGCGTCGATGGGCATCGTGGCGATCTTCAACCAGGAGTTCTACGTCACGACGCCGAACTACGTGTTCGCCTTCGACGTCGGCACGTGGGGCTGGATCCACCTCATCCTGGGCGTGCTCGTCCTCGCCGCCGGCCTCTCCCTGCTGGCAGGCGCCACGTGGGCACGTGCGGTCGGCGTCGTGCTCGCCGCCTTCTCGGCGATCGAGGCATTCGTCTTCATCCCGTACCAGCCCTTCTGGTCCATCATCGTGATCGCGGTGTGCGTCATGGTCATCTGGGCCCTCACCACCCAGGCCACGGACATCGACGACACCTCGGTGCCGGAGTAGCGACGGACCGATCCAATCTGGGAGCGCCCGTGCGGGCGCTCCCTTCGCTTTCACGCAGGTCTTGACCCGGTGGGCCGGATGCGACGACAGTCACGCGTGACCACCCCCATCGACGTCGTGTACGCCGACGACTCGTACCTCATGCGCGAGGCGGTCGGCGGTCTCCTCGACGGTGCGCGCGGCGTCAATCTCGTTGCGGTGTGCTCGGACGGCGACGAGCTGTCCCGGGAGATCGCCATATCCGATCCGGCCGTGGTGGTGACCGACATGCGCATGCCACCCTCCGGCGACGAGGAGGGCCTCCGCGTCGCGGAGCGGCTGCGACGGGAGCGCCCCTCTGTCGGCGTCGTGGTGCTCACGCAGATCGATGACGCCGCCTACGGCCGACATCTGCTGGAGCATGGTGCGGAGGGTCGCGCCTATCTCCTCAAGGAGCGGATGCGCGACCGCGCCGAGCTCGTTGCGGCCATCGAGCTCGTGGCCGCCGGTGGGACGGCAGTGGATCCGGCGATCGTCGAACGGATGATGGCCGGGGGCGGCGAGGGCGCGGCCACGGCGTCGGGCCTCGATGACCTCACCGCGCGTGAGCGGCAGGTGCTCGCCCTCATGGCCCAGGGAAAGAGCAACGGCGCCATCGCCGAGGAGCTCGTCCTCACCCGCCGCGGCGTCGAGAAGCACGTCGGCGTCATCTTCAGCAAGCTCGGCCTTGCCGACGAGGGGCTCGTGAGCCGGCGCGTCGCCGCCGTCCTCCGCTACCTGGAGGCGACGACCCGCTGAACCTGCGCCGGGCACCGTGGACGCCCCCTGCGCTTGGGGGGTGCACCCCATTGCGCCGGCCACTCGCCGGTCGAAGCATCGCTGCATGGCCAACCGAGCCGGGCATCGCCTGCCATGCCCGAGGTGACCGCCACAGACGGCGCCCGCGCAGCGGAGGACGCTGCGCTCATCCTCGGCGCGGCCGCGGCGTCGCCCGCGAGCATCGAGGCCCTCTACCTGCGCTACCACGACGGCGCCATCGCCGTGGCGCAGAGCGTCGTCGGGGATGAGATGGAGGCGGAAGACGTCGTCCAGGAGGTTTTCCTGGAGCTGCCTCGCATGGCGCGCACCTACGACGCGCGGCGCGGGTTCGCTCCGCAGTGGCTGTACCGCAGCGTACGCAACCGCGCGATCGACCACGTCCGGCGTCGCACCCGGGAGGCGGCGCGGATCGCCGCCTCGTCGGAACGGTCCGAGGCCATGCTGGCCGCCGCATCATCGAGTGCGCCGACTCCGGCCGAGCAGGCGGAGGCCGACGAGTTCCTGGAGGTCATCGGCCGCCTGGATGCGCGGCACGCGCACCTCATTCGTCTCGCGTTCGTCGACGGCTGGAGCCACTCGGCGATCGCCGGACTTACCGGCCTCCCGCTTGGGACGGTCAAGACGCGGATCCGGCTCAGCCTCAAGCTCATCCGCGGCATCCTCGGCGAGGCCGACATCACGCCCATCGGCGATGCGGGCTCGGAGGTCGCAGAGGCGCGAATGCTGCTCGTCAGCGATTCCGATGCCTTCGCGCGCTCGGTGCGCCGCGCGGCCGCCGGCCTCGCCAGGGTCGAGCGGGCCGCGGCCCTACCCAGCGACCCTCGGGAGGCGCCCGCGGCCGTCATCGTGTCGTCAGCCGTCCCGCCGGCCGCCACCCTGGACCGCCTGCGGGAGCTGGGATGGGGCAGCGTCCCGGTCGCGCTCAGGACAGCGGTCGGCCAGCCGCGGACCGCCGCGGAGCACGATGCCGCGGTCGTGATGACGACCCGGACGCGATCCGGCCTGCCGCCGGCGATCCTGGTCCCCGCCATCCTCAGCGCCAGCCACCAACCGACCGTGCAGCGAGCCGCCAGCCGACGGCTCCTCGGACGGTCCGGAGCGGCCGCGCTCGCCGCCGACCGCCTGGGACGGGTGACGAGCGTGAGCGCCTCGGCGGCCACACTGCTGGGCCGCACGCCGCGACAGCTCATGGGGATGTACGTGACCGACCTGTCCGCGATGTCACGGAACTGGAGCGAGCACGAGTTCCACCGCCTCGTCAGCCGCGGCTGGTGGTCCGGTGACCTGGCCGTCTCCTCCGGTGCCGGGGACGCGGAGGTGGTGCATTGCACGGCGTGGATGATCCGCGGTGGTGGGTTGCTGAGCGTCCTCGCGCCGATCGAGGGCTGAGCGGCGCCGTCGTGCGCCCACGATCCTGGCTCAGGGGGTAGGCAACACCGGCACCCGGGGTCATACTGCGCTTGACCGGCCCAGCCATCAGTGAGCCGAGCCCTCCGGCGTGACTGGGCGGTGGAGTCCGGGCATGCCGACCGCGTTGACCAGCCGGCGTCCGACGCGGGATGTGCCAACCGCGTCCTCAACCTCGCGCGCCCACCGACCTGCGCGCTGGCATCTCCCGGCCGGAAGCCCCGGCGCGCTCGTCACGCTCGCCTTCGTCGCGATCGCCGGCATGATCGCCAGCGCGCTCGTCCTCGACCTCGGCACGAAGGTCTTCGGCCTGCCGCTGGCCAACACGCTGTACGCCGCGTACCTGGCCGCGGCCCCCGTCCTCATCGGTCTCGCCTGGCGTGTCCGACGTCCCGACAGCGCGATCGGCCCATTGCTCATGCTGTTCGGCGTGTTCGCCTGGATCCACTCGTTCCAGGGCTCGACGCAACCGATCCTCTACGCGACCGGCGTGATCGTCGGCCAGACGATGATCCTGGCCTGGACGTTCTACATGGCACTCGCCTTTCCCATCGGTCGCCTCCGAGGGCGAGCCGACAGGGTGGCGATGGCCCTGGTGGGCCTCGCGATCATCGTCTTCGTCGCCTGGACCACGCAGGTCTCGCATCTCGATGAGGGCCTGCTGGCCAAATGCTTCGTGCTCTGCCCGCCGAATTCGGCCGCCGTGGATGGCATGGGCTGGCTCACCGACATCTCGGGCCGCTTCGCGACCCTGGCCGGGCTGGCGTCGGCCGTCGGGGTGCTGCTCATCATCGGCTGGCGGATCGTGCGGGATCCACGCCGTGGCGCCTTCGTCTCGGTCGGGCTGACCGCGCTGCTGTTCGCGGCCGCCCTCGTGGCGTTCATGTTCAGCCGCATCGTGATTCGCGCCGGCACCGGGGTGCCACCCGAGCTCAACGCGTTGGTCCTCGGAGCGGCGGCGGCCATCCCGCTCGGGTTCCTGGCGGCCCTCCTGCGCGACGAGCTGGCCGGAAGGACGGCGGGGCGCCGCCTCCTCTACCGACTGGTGAGCACCGATCTCGCCGGCTGGCGAGACGCGCTGGCCGAAGCGGTCGGTGACCCGGGACTGCGCCTCGGCTTCTGGGACGCGGCGGCGTCCGGCTACCGCGAGCCGTCCGGCGCTGCCCTGACCGCCATGGACGTCGCGCCGGAGCGTGCGTGGGTGCCGGTTCAGCGCGACGAGCAGCCGCTGGCGGCGATCGTCGCGGATCGCTCGGTGACCGGACAGAGTCAGGTCATGAGCGCGGTGACAGAGGCGACGATTCTCGCCGCGGAGATGCGCCGCTCGGAATCCGACCTGCGCCATGCCCGCGAGGAGGCGGCGGCGGCCGAGAGCGCCGCGCGCGAACGGATGGCCCGGGATCTCCACGACAGCGCCCAGCAGCGGCTCATCGCCCTGCGCATCCATCTTGGCCTGGCCCGGGAGCGGCTGCCGGAGTCGAACCGGTCGACGATCGACGATCTCGGCCAGGAAGTCGATGCCGCCCTGCGTGAGATCCGGTCGATCGCCCGAGGCACGGACGTCTCCGGGCTCGAGGATGGCGGTCTGAGCGTCGCGCTGGCCCGCGCCGCCGAGCGGTCGGGGATCGGTGTGAGCGTCGACCTTGACGGTGTGACCCGTTACCCGCCGCCGGTCGAGCGGGCGGTGTACTACACCGTCCTGGAAGCGCTGCAGAACGCGGCGAAGCACGGCGGAGCCGCGACGCTTGCCAGGGTCGTCGTCCGCGGCCGCGGCGCACACCTCGCATTCGCGATCGTCGACGACGGGCCCGGGCTGCGGGCCGGCGCGGAGGGCAGCGGAAGGGACGGGATGCGAGCCCGGGTGCATGACGTCGGCGGACGGCTGCGTGTCCGTTCAGCGGACGGTCGGGGCACCTGCGTGATCGGGCGGGTACCGCGGCGATAGGCCCCCGAGCACGATCCGCGCGCGTCGACGGCGACGTACCTGACGCATGACGTCCGCCGAGCCGATGGCGCCCGCCGACAGCGAGCGACCCCGCTTCCTGCTCATGGGTCCGATCTTCTTCATCCTCGTCGTGGAGGGCACGGTCCACCTGTTCGCCGGCCTCGGGGCCAACGTCGGCGACCTCGCGGACGGCCTGACCGGGCCCGGGCCGTCGTACCTGCTCGCGGCCCTCAACTACGTCGCCGCCGTGGCGCTGGCGACCGGCCGGCGCATCGGCTGGATCGTCGCGCTCTCGCTGGGCGGGTGGAACGTCGCCTACTTCCTGTTCCTGTGGGCCATCGGCCGGCCGGCGTACCCCGGGATGGTGCTCGCCGTCGTCATCGTGTTCCTCCTCAACAGTGACGAGATGCGCCGGGCCTACGGGACGATGCGCTGATGGCCGAGGCGCCGACCGACCTCGACCTCCTGCGCCGCCACGAGCCGATCGTCCGCTACACGCTGGGCGAGACGTTCTTCCCGATGGACGTGACGACGTACATGGCGGCCGCCACGCTGTGGGAACGACTCCCCGACGGAATCGTCCGGGCCCTCGCCGCGCCCGGTGAGCTCGACGCCATCAGCCTGAGCGAGAAGCTCACCGGCGTCACCGGCTTCACGTACCTGAACGTGGCGACCGAGGTGCCACCGACCGAGGTCGCGCGCTCGTTCCTGGCCGGCGAGCGGCTGCAGGCCGTCGGCTTCCACCGCGGTCCCGGGCGGCTCGCGCGGGTCGGCTACCTCTCGCGCCTCGTGGACGCCCTCTTCGCGTTGTCGCTCATTCTCCGCGGCAGGGTCCCCGGCGGGATCGCCCACCAGTCGGCGGCGTGGTACCGCCACCTGGAGTCGCCGCCGCATCGGTACTACGGCCGGGTCGTGCGCGAGGGCGGCTGGACCGTCCTCCAATATTGGTTCTTCTACGCCTACAACGACTGGCGCAGCGGCTTCAACGGCGCGAACGACCACGAGGCCGACTGGGAGCAGATCATGGTGTACCTCTCGCCTGACACCGACGGTGGTCTCGCTCCGCGCTGGGTCGCGTACGCGCAGCACGACTATCACGGCGAGGCGCTTCGGCGGCGCTGGGACGACGCGACCCAGCTCGAGGTCGTCGACGGCCATCCGGTCGTGTTCGCCGGTGCGGGATCTCACGCCTCGTACTTCATCGGTGGCGAGTACCTCGCCGAACAGGAGCTGCGGCTGCCGCGGCCGATCCAGGCGGTGGTCCAGGCCGTCGGCAGCTTCTTCGGGGCGGCGCGCGGCTCGGGTCGGCTGCTGCCGATCGCATTCGTGGACTACGCCCGCGGGGATGGCGTCGCCATCGGCCCCGGGCAGGATCGCGATTGGGATCCGGTCCTGCTCGACGCCGGCCAGACGTGGGCCTTCGACTTCCGGGGCCTGTGGGGCGTATCGGTCCAGGATCCCTTCGAGGGCGAGGAGGCGCCGGCGGGGCCGGTCTACAACCGCGACGCCTCCATCCGCGGCTCGTGGGCCGACCCGCTGGGCTTCGCCGGCCTGGACGGCGTCCCGCCACCCGACCGCGAGGCCGAGGTCCTCGCGGGGCGCCGCTCGACGCTCCTCGCGCGGCGGGCCGAGCTGGGGGCGGAGATCGAGGCCGCCGGTCGCGAGCTCGCGGCGTCCGGAGCCGAGCTCCAGGCCGTCCGCAGCAGCTCGCCGCTCGAGGAGCGCAGCGACGAGGCGGGCCTGGCGGTCCTGGCGCTCCGCGACCGGCATCGCGAGCTGCGGAGAGAGGACGCGTCGCTGGACGATCGAATCAGGGCCATCGAGCTGCGTCTGGAGCGCATCGCCGAAGGCGATACGGATCCCACGTCCGGGCGACCGGTGCGCATCGCCGCGCCGATGCCGACCAGCACGCTCGCCTACGGTCGCGTGCTGGAGCTGTGGGCCGCGATCAGCATCGGCCTCCTGCTCATCCTCGTCGTCGCGGCGCTGGCCATCGCCCCGCGGCTCGGGCTCCTGGCGGCGATCGTGCTCATCGGCACGTTCATCTTCATCGAGTCGTTGCTGCGGGGCACCGTGGTGCCCCTCGTCCGCGTCACCAGCGTGCTCCTGGCGAGCATCGCCGCGCTCATCCTCATCGTCACGTTCTGGCTGCCCATCGTTGTGGCGATGGCGATCGCCGCGGGCGCGTTCGTGATCTGGCAGAACCTGAGAGAGCTCGTCCGGGCGTAGCGCGCTCCGCATCTGTTTCTGGCCCGCGACGTGCATTGGGTGTGCGGCGCCCGGACGTCTTCTGCTGGGCGGAGTGAGGAGGTAATCGCCTTGGATGTACTCTCGTGGATCATCGTTGGAGCCATTGCCGGCTGGCTGGCCGGGCTGCTCGTCAAGGGTGACGAGGGACTCGGGGTCATCGGCCATATTCTGCTCGGGCTCGTCGGTGGGTTGCTCGGCGGCTTCGTCGTCAGCCTCCTGACCGGCAGCGACCCGATGGACGGCGTCTTCGACATCAGCACCATCGTCACCGCCGTAATCGGCGCCGTCGTCCTCGTGTGGCTCGGCAGCATGGTCATGAGCCGCCGCGGCACCGGCGCCGTCTGAGATCCGGTCATCCGGTCGCGAGGGAGGCCCCGCCAACACGGCGGGGTCTCTTAAGATCGCCCGGTCGAATCGCGTTCGCGGATCGCTGCTGATAGAATCTCGCCCTCTGGATCTCGCGCGCGCTCCCGTGGAGCGACCAACGCGGCGTCGTGGGGCGGCTAGCTCAGCTGGTTAGAGCACTTGCTTGACATGCAAGAGGTCACTGGTTCGAGTCCAGTGTCGCCCACCAAGCCCTGACCCGTCGGCCCAGGCACCGCTGTGTTCGGCAGCAGCGGCGGGCCGCCCGGATCGTCGGGTGACGAGGTCGAAGGCGGAGGCGGCGCCGGCGGGGCTCCCGGCCCGGGCGGCACGCTGAGCGTGCCGGGCGGAGGACGGATGATGAAGCACGCGGGTCCTGCCTTGCGCTGGCTGGCCTGCGCCGAAGTCGGGCTCCCGGTCGTCTTCACGTAGTTGCAGTACAGCCCGCCGACCGGCGCGTCGTCGGGGACCGCCAGCGCGATGCGCAGCACGTACACCTGGTTGCTGGGCACGAACGAGACGATGTACTTCAGCTCGGCGACGTCGTTGATATACGCGCAGTCGAGGATCGTGAACTCCTTGCCCACGCTCGCAGCGTTCAGGGGGTAGGTGATCTCGAAGATGGCCGTGCCGCCGGGATGCATCGTCCCGCCGACGACCCGCATGTTGGTGTTCCCGTCATTTGACGGCAGCACGCCGGTGCACCCGTTCGTGTCCGGCTGGAGCTCGACCTCCGGCGCGGCCAGGGCGGGCATGGCGAGCATCGACGCCACGAGCGCCGAGACGGCTGCCGCAACGAGATGGCGGGCAGGCGGCCACACGTTCATGGCGCGCATCGTCGGGGTGCCGCGCCGCGAGACACAGCACCTACACGTACGGGGGTCGCCCGTACGTCGGTTGACGAGCCCGATCAGCCGCCGGCGAGGGTACTCTCGGAGCTTGGCAGGGCGGGGCTGAGCGGGAGGAGCGCCTCGAGCGTGCTCAGCAGGTCCGGATCGGTGACCTCCGAGGCGGCCACGGCATCGGCCAGGTTCGGCTCGGTGCCGGGCGCATACGGGCCGTAGGCGCGCTCCAGCGTCCCGTCGTCGGCGACGACGACGAGGTAGGGGAGATTGTCGAAGACGACCCTGACGCCGTCGCTATCAGTCTGCATCGGTGCCGGGCTCCAATGCATGGGCCGTGCCGGATTCCCGCGCGTATCCTGTCGGCGATGGGGCGGCATCGACGGAGGGCGTGGATCGGTCCGGCGTTCGCGATCTTGCTCGTCGTCTCCGCGTGCTCGCCGCGCGAGTCTCGGGTCGATGCGTACCTGTCGGAGTACGGCGGGTCTCGCGCCGCCTACGAGCGCATCGAGGACATGGACGATTGCGCATCCGTGCAGGCCGAGTACGACAGCGCGGCGGCCAACCACGAAGTCGCCGACGCGGGCACCGAGGCCGAGTCGATCAACGCCGGCTACATGGCCGCGAGCGAGGACAGGCTCGAGGAGCTCGACTGCCCGCGGCGCTAGGGGAACCCGTCGGCGCCCGAGGGCGTCATCCGCGCATGCAGCTCGCGCGGTTCGTGCCAGTCCTCATCGTCATGACCCTCCTCGCAGCCTGCGGAAGTAGGCAGCAGGCGACGCTCGAGGGTCGAGAGTTCCTGTCGACCTCGGTGACCGATGACGGCGCGCCGATGGCGCTCGTGCCCGGGACCCAGGTGCGGCTGGCATTCGACGATGGCGGGCTCGGCGCGTCAGCCGGCTGCAACTCGATCGGCGGTGACTATCGCATCGAGGAGGATGTGCTCGTCTTCGAGGGCGGCTCCATGACGGAGATGGGCTGCGACCCTGACCGCCATGCGCAGGACGACTGGCTCGTCGCCTTCCTGGCCTCGCGCCCGAGTGTCGCCCTGGACGGGGCGGACTTGCTCCTGACCTCGGGTGGCACCTCCGTAGCGCTCACCGATCGCGAGGTGGCGGAGCCCGACCTGCCGATGACCGGCACGACGTGGACGGTCGACACCATCATCACCGGCGACAGCGCCTCGAGCGTTCCCGCTGGCGCGGTCGCGACGTTCAGCTTCGCCGAAGACGGCCGGGTCGAGGTCAGCACCGGCTGCAACAGCGGGTCCGGCACGTACGATGCGACGGATACCGAGCTGCGGTTCACGGACGTGTCCGTGACCGAGATGGCGTGCGCCGGCGCCGCGGGTGCCCTCGAAGCGGCGGTCTTGCCGATCCTCGGTGCCGACGTCGTCGAGTATGAGATCGAGGCCGGGCGGCTCACGCTTCAGGCCGCTGACGGAGGCCTGAGCCTCGTCGGCTCATAGGTCTCAACGCCAGTCGACGACCGCGACCTCGACCGGCGCGCTCAGCCCCTTCAGCTCGAGCGTCCTCCGATCGGTCTGGACCGATGCGCGCCGCGACGCCTCCAGCATCGACGCCGTGACCAGGATCTCGCCGCCGGATGCCGCCGCGCCGACGCGCGCCGCCTGGTTGACCCCGATGCCGAGGTAGTCGAGACCGGAACGGCCCGCCTCGGCGCGGTGGACACCGATGCGCACCGCCGGCGCGAACCCCTGGGCTTCCCGCTGGGCCGCGAGCCGACGCTGGATCGCGATGGCGGCATCGATCGCGCGGTCCGGGTCGTCGAAGGCGAGGAAGAAGCCGTCGCCGGTGGCCTTGATCTCCTCGCCGCCGTGCTCGGCCACGACAGCCCGGAGCGCCTCGTCATGCCAGCGCAGCAGCCGTTGCCAGGCCTCGTCGCCCAGGAGCTCGGCGAAGCGCGTCGAGTCGACGATGTCGGTGAACATGAATGCCTTCGTCACCCGCTCTGCCGGGGCGCCGGTCGCAGCCGCCTCGCCGGCCTCGACTGTGGCGAGCAGGCGGTCGGACCTGCGGACGTCCGGGGTCGCGCCGAGGCGTTCGAATACCCCTCGGGCCGTCCGTGCCTCGACCGCCGCGGAGTCCGCGTCGCCGGTCATGGCCAGGGCCTCGGCGAGGATGAGCCGGCTCGCGGCGGCCTCGTAGGGGGTGTCGTGCGCCAGGTCGATGGCGCGCCGCAGCTCGGGGATTCCCGCCACCGGCTCGCCTGCCGCGACCCTCACCGCGCCGACGGCCCAGGCGGCGGGCGCCCGGAAGCTGTCGGTGCCGTATTGGCCGGCGAGACTCCCGAGCTCGTCCGCTGCCGCGCGTGCCGCGGGCAGGTCCCCGGCCGCCAGCGCGATCTCCACTTGGGCCTCGAGGAGCGGAAGCCGGTGTACCCCGCTGTCGGGCGGCGCTCGCCAGGAAGGTGCCTTGATGGGGGCGTCGAGGGCGCGCCGGATGCCGGTCATGGCCGCGTCGGTCCGTCCCTGCGCGAGACGCAGCAGGGAGAGCGCCGGCTCCGGATCGGTCCCGAGCGAGTGGGCGCGCAGGAGGATCTCCTCGGTCGAGGCAAGGTCGCCGCGTCGGAGGCGGATCTCGGCGATCTGGTAGAGCGCCGTGCCGACGGCAGCGGGAACGAAGCCCTCGAGCTCGACCGATGCCCGCTGCGCCTCCGCCTCGGCCTCCAGCCACGAGCCACGCCGACGCTTGATCTCGGAACGGAAGACGCGGCACATGCCGGGGTAGCCGCTGATCCCCTCCCGCCGACACCACCGATCCTGGGCCTCGGTCCATTCGGCGGCCCGCTCCCAGGCGCCGAGGGCGGTGCACGCCTCGATCGTCGTGCAGCACACGCCTCCGGCGACGCCGGGATCCAGCTCGCCGCTCACGGCGGCGACGGTCGCCTCGTCCACGAGCGCGAGGCCCTCGGCGACCTGCCCGGCGCTCACGAGCGCCGCTCCGCGGCCGCTGAGCGCCAGCGCCTCGAGGTTGCGATCCCCGAAGCGTCGCGCGATGGCGATGGCGCGTTCCGACTCGGCCAGCATCGTCTCGCCGTCGCCCACGATCGCCGCGTGCAGCGATTTCATCACCGCGAGCCAGCCATGACCGGGATGCTCCTCCCGGCCCTCGAGGAGCCGGTCGGCACGCAGGATCCAGGCATTCGCAACGGTGAGGGCGTTCCGAAAGATGTTGTACTGGACGAGCCTGACGGCCGCCTCGACGGCGATCTCGAGGTCGCCGGCCTTGATCGCGGCCGCGTAGGCGCGCTCCCTGGCCTCGATCGCGACCGGCAGCTTGCCGACCCACCACGCGGCTTCGGCGAGGAGACCGAGCTCGGCGGCACCGAGTCCGCCCTCGGCATCGGCGGCCGAAAGCAGGTCGTACGCCTCGCCCCAGGCGTGGTGTGCCAGCGCCTCGCGGCCGCGCTCGAGCGGGGATGCATCGGCGACCTGGCCCATGGTTCCTCCGTGCAGACGGAGCGCCATTCTGCCACCGCGATCTCGCGACTACGACGTTCGGCCCCCCACCGCGGAAGCGGTTGTCGCGCCGCATCCTCCACCACTTGACCGATGGCGCCCGCACGCGCGGCCGCCAGCATGCCCATATCCCGGATCAGCGTTCGGCGCAGGGCAGGACCACCGGGAGACGTGGAAGGACAGACCGATGGATCGCCGAGAGCGGAACGATCTCCTCGAGCGCCTCGTGGTCCTACGCCGCGTCTACCACCTGCGGAGTGACTACGACGCGAAGCCGGTCCTCACGGTGGCGGCGGCGATGACTCACGCCACGACGCTGCTCGGTGCAACGACCGCGAAGCGGACCGCCTGGACCGCCGGCTGACGCTCGCTGAACGGCGTCAGGCCGGATCGAGCAGGGCGCGGATCGCCTCGCGGCCGGGCATGCCGGCGCGAGCCCCGGCCGCCGCGACCGACAGCGACGCCGCGGCGTTCGCGGCCCTGATCGCGTCGGGGAGGGCGGCTCCCTCCGCCAGCCACGCGGCGAGGACGCCGCAGAACGTGTCGCCCGCACCGGTGCTGTCGACCACCTCCGCGGCCGGATGACCGGCGAACCGCTCCCGGCGGCTTCCCTCCGCGAGCAGGACGCCCGCCGGCCCCTGGGTGACGACGACCGGTCCCGCATGACGGGATGTCAGATCGTCGAGCGCCTCATCCGTGTCGTCGTTGCCGATCGCGACGATGAGCTCGTGCTCGTTCGGAGTCAGGATCGGCCCGAGGGCGAGCACCTCCGCGGCCAGGGCGCGCGCCGGCGCGGGATTGAGGATGGCGAGCGTCTCGCCGTCGCGAGCGGCGCGGAGGGCGTCGAGCACCGCGCCCGGCGGAACCTCGTGGTTCGTGATGAGCACGTCCGCCTCCCCGATGAGACGGCGATCGTCAGCGTCGAGCTCGATCGTGCCGTTCGCACCGGGTGCCACCGCGATCTGGTTCTCGCCGCGCGGCCCGACGATCACGAGCGCCACGCCGGTCGGCTCGTCACCCACGGAACGGACGCGGGCGACGTCGACGCCCTCCGCCGTCAGCGCGGCCAGCGCGTGCTCGCCGTGGTCGTCGCCTCCGACCGCGCCGATCATGCCCACCGACGCCCCTGCCCGCGAGGCGGCTACCGCCTGGTTGGCGCCCTTCCCGCCCTGGTGGACGGCGAAGTGACCGCCAAGGACCGTCTCGCCCGGCGCGGGAAGGCGCGGCGCGGTGACCACGAGGTCGACATTGAGCGAGCCGAGGACGACGACGCGAGGCATGGCGCGAGTATGCACGCCGCCTACGGCTGGAGGCGGCGCGGATGCCACGACCCGTCACCGCCGCGGCGGTACTCGATCCGGTCGTGGAGCCGATCCGGACGGCTCTCCCACAGCTCGACGGCCCGCGGCATCAGCAGGTAGCCACCCCAGGTCGGCGGCAGCGGGACCTCGCCCGGGTACCTGGCGTCGACCTCCGCCACGAGCGCCTCGAGCTCCGCCCTCGATCCGATCTCACGGCTCTGCGCCGATGACGCGGCGGAGAGCTGGCTGCCGCGCGGTCGGGTGCGCCAGTAGGCGAGCGACTCCTCTTCCGGCAGAAGCCGAACCGGCCCGCTGGCCCGCACCTGCCGATCGAGGCCGGCCCACCAGAAGGCGGCCGATGCCCAGGGATTCACCGCGAGCTCCTGGCCCTTCCGGCTGCCGCGGTCGGTGTAGAAGCGAAGCCCATCGCGGTCGAGGCCGTTGAGCAGGACGAAGCGGACCGATGGCACCCCGTCGCCACCGGCCGTCGCCAGCGCGAAGGCGTTGGGCAGCGGGACGCCGGCCACGCCCGCCTCCTCGAGCCATGCGGCGAGCTGGCGGATCGGATCGGCGTCGAGCGCCTGCGGGTCGAGCGGCATGTCAGGCCGCGACGCGCAGGGCCGCCAGTGCCTCGACCAGTCGATCGAGGTCGCCGGCATCGACGTACGGCGGACACGAGAAACGGATCAGGCGGCGCCACGGCCCGTCGCCCGGGTCGCGCGGCCACGGAGCGACGGCGACCTGGACGCCCGCGGCCACGAGCGCCGCGTGCACCGCGTCGTCCTCCGGCTCGATCGCCGGGCGCTCCGACGGATCGGACACGCGCATCGGCACCGACGCCATGCTGCCGATCATCTCGTCCGGCGCCGGCCGCTCCGTGCCGAGCGCTGCCGTCAGCTTCGCGCAACCGTCGAGGGCCAGAACATGGCCGCGTGACCGGAGCTCGGCCCAGCCGCCGGGCACGAGCGTCGCGCCGAAGCGGATGGCCGCCGGCACGGCCAGCCAGGCGCTCGGATCGAGCGTCCCGGTCCAGTCGTGCTCGAGCCGGAATCGGCTGCGATCGGTGCGCGGGGAGTTCGCCCCGTGGCTGATGGCGAGCGGTCGGATGCGATCCTGGCGATCGCGACGCACGTGGAGGAAGCCCGAGCCCTTCGGCGCCGACATCCACTTGTGGCAGTTCGCGGTGTAGTACGCCGCGCCGATGCGGTCGACGTTCACGTCGACCATGCCGGGCGCATGCGCACCGTCGACCAGCGTGTCGATCCCGCGTTCCTCGAGGGCGGCGACGATCGCCGCGACCGGCAGGACGAGCGCCGTCGGGCTGGTGACGTGATCGAGCAGGACGAGCCGCGTCCGCGACGTCACGACCTCGAGCACGGCGGCAAGTGCGTCGTCCGGCGTCGTGCCCGGGAAGGGGAGCGCGGCGGTGACGACCCGCGCCCCGGCGGCCTCCGCGGCCGCGATGAACGCGTTCCGGGCGGCGTTGTACGCGTGGTCGAGGACGACGACCTCGTCGCCGGCCTCGAGGCCCATGCCGCGCGCCACGGCGTTGATCCCGCCCGTCGCGTTCACGACGAACGCCAGGTCATCCGGGTCCGCACCCACGAACGCGGCAAGGTCGGCGCGGGCGGCATCCAGCGCCGGCTCCAGGTCACGGGTGAAGAAGGCGACGGGCTCCCGCTCCATCCGCTCGCGCCATGCCGTCTGGGCGTCCAGCACGGGCCGCGGCGTCGCGCCGAACGAGCCGTGGTTGAGGAACGCGATCGACGGGTCGAGGGTCCAATGGACCGCGAGCTCGGATGGCATCGGCTGGATATCGTACGGTTCCGGGGCGCGCGGCGCCGTCGCCGACGATCGGCCACCGCTGCGTGGACGGTCCCGATCCTGCTCATGCAGGACTGCGCTGATGACGTCGAACTCGCCGACGGGGAGAGCAACGCGCGCTGGCGGCGTGCTCGTCGTCGCCCTGACCCTTGCCGTCGTCGCGGGGTGCCTCCCGGCCGGCACGGTCGGGACGCTTGCGCCGACGCTGAGCATCGCGGACCAGGGCGATGTTGCGATTGCCATACAGAACGGCATGCCCGTGCCCGACTTCGGCTGGCAGCCGCGGCCCCGGCTCGACCTCGACGAG
Organism: Candidatus Limnocylindria bacterium; assembly: GCA_036274575.1. Classification (GTDB taxonomy): domain Bacteria; phylum Chloroflexota; class Limnocylindria; order QHBO01; family QHBO01; genus JACDBZ01. The sequence goes on along the minus strand of DASUFJ010000064.1, from coordinate 7,144 downwards.
GGTTGGCTGGTCGAACGCACGGATCTGGACCCCGAGCTCACCATGGCCGACCGCTCCGACGTGCTGCCGGCCATCGAGGCCGAGGCCGACGGCCGCCAGCGGGCCGACTATGACGATGCTGGCTGGGAGCCGATCGAGGTCCCGGGCACCATCAACCCGCCTCCCGGTGGCCAGGAGGGCGGAGCCTGGTATCGCCACCATGTCGAGATCCCTCGGTCGTGGGCCGACCAGGCGGTGACGATCCGCATCGGCGCGGCGAACTACGTGGCCGACGTCTGGCTCAACGGCACCTGGCTTGGCTACCACGAAGGCGGCTCGACGCCGTTCGCGTTCGAGGCCGGTGGCTCGCTGCGGCCGGGTGACGAGAACGTCCTCGCCATCCGGGTGCACGCCTTGCCAATCGGAACACGGAGCGACGTCGCGCCATGGGGCCTCGTCGACTGGTGGAACTACGGCGGGCTCACCGGGCCGGTCTGGCTCGAGGCCGCCCCGCCCGTCCACGTCTCGCGGGCCGACGTAGTCGCCCACCTGGACGCCATCGACTTCCGGGTCGTCGTCCACGCGTCGAGCGGCCCAACCGACGAGCCGTCGGCGTCCGACGGAGAAGAGCGCACCAGGGGCCGAGTCCGGCTCACCGTGTTCGCCGCAACCGTCGATGACGCGAACGTCCTCGATCCCGATCCGCGCGCCCTCATCGCCGACGACCGCCTGCCGCTCGCATGGGCCAGCTCGGGCATCGACCTTCCGGAGGCGGGCGCCGCCACCGTGGTGTCCCTGTCGGTGCTGTTCGGCGATGCCGACGCCTGGTCGCCCTCACGCCCCGCGCTCTACGTCCTCCGGACGCGGCTCGTGGCCGGGGCCGGGGAGGCGGCTGGTGAGGGCGGGCAGATGGTCGACGAGCTGTGGACGACGTTCGGGATCCGCCACGTGGCGGTCGACCCGCAGCAGCCACGCGTGCTCCTGAATGGCGAGCCGATCTTCCTGCGGGGCGTCGGCATCCACTCGGAGAAGCTGACGTTCAGCACGGCAGGAACGCTGCTCGACGGGACGCCGGCGCAGGCCCCGCGCGACATCCTGGACGTCCTCGAGGACGCGGGAGGCGTCGGCGCGAATCTCGTGCGCGCCGGGCACCTCCCGGCGGATCCGACCATGCTCATGCTCGCCGATCGGCTCGGCTTCGCCGTGTGGGAGGAGATCCCGATGTACCACGTCACGCCGCTCGTCTTCGATCGCACGATGGGACGCGGCGTGCCACAGCAGATGCTGCGAGAGATGGCGCTGCGTGACATGAACCATCCATCCGTCCTCTTCCACGGGCTGGCCAACGAGTCGACCGGCGGCGACGAGCGAACGGCCGCCCTCGCGGAGCTCGCCGAGGTCGACCGCGCGATCGACGGCACGCGGCTGCTGGGACAGGCGGCGTACGGCTGGCGGCCCGACGATCCGACGCAGGAGCCGCTCGACGTTGCCGGGTTCACGATGTACCAGGGCGTCTTCTATGGCGAGGACCCGGACCTCGACACGCGACGGGCACTTCGCACGGCGCACGAGGCGAATCCGACGAAGCCGATCGTCATCCTCGAGTTCGGTCGCTGGGCCGATACGCCGGCGGACGAAGCGCGGCAGCTGGCCATCTTCGAGGAGACCTATGCCGCGATCGAGCGCTTCCGCGCCGACCGTCCGGATGGCTTCGTGAGCGCCGCGACATGGTGGACGCTCCACGACTTCGCCACCCAGCTGCCCGGGATCGGTGTCGAGGACTTCGGCCTCATCCGGCCGGACGGTCGGACACGCCCGGCCGGCGAGGCGGCGGCGGATGCCTTCGCTGCGCCAGCCGGCAACGGCGCGGAGCAGGGGATCGATCCCGAGCTCGCGCGACCGCGGGTGGCGCCGCCGGTCGCCGGTGGCGACTGGACCCTGGCGCTCTACGTGGCCTACGCGCTCGGCATCTCCATCGCGGCCATCGGCGCGGCGCTATTCGTGCTGACGCAACGCGGCGGACGCGCCACCGGCAGGATGCGATGAGGCTGGTCCACGGACGGCTCGCGGCGGTCTCCGTCCGCGCCAGCGCCGTGGCGGGAGCGTGGGTCGGCGTCAGCATCGGCTTCGTCGCCGGTGCCCTCGGCGGCGCGGTCCTGGCCTGGGCGGCCGGCACCATCCTCGCCTGGCAGCGCGACCTCGCCTTCACGCTGGGCGTCGCGCGCACGCTGCTGCCTCTCGGGGACCAGGTCGGCGCGCTGCGATGGCTTTCGACGGCCTGGTACCTCGTCATCCCGGCGACCGCCGTCGCCGTCGCGATCCTCGCCGCGCTGGTCGGCGGCCTCATCGGCGGCTTGCTGGCGGCGATCTACAACCGCTCGCCGCGGCATGCCAGCGTCGTGGTCGAGCTCCCCGACGAGATGGGTATCGTTGGGCGCATGCCACCGCCGGTCCCGGCAGCCATCATCTTCGACCTCGACGGGACGCTGGTCGACACCGTCGGGGCGCGCATCGCCGCATGGAAGGCGACGTTCGACGAGCTCGGCATCCCGGCCACCCGCGATCAGCTTCGGCCGATGATCGGGATGGACGGCGTCAGGCTGGCCCTGGACGTCGCCGATGCTGCAGGCCGCCCGGTGGACCGGGCCACGGCCGAGGACATCGACCGTCGGGCCGGGGAGGCTTTCGACGAGCACAACCGCGACCCGCGGCCGCTTCCCGGCGCCCGTGAGGCCCTGACCCACCTCAACCGATCGGGTCTCACGTGGGCGATCGCCACCTCCTCGCGACCGGAGCAGGTGCGCGCCTCCATCGCGTCGCTGGGCCTCGACGTGGAGCCGCGCATCATCGACGGCGGGTCGGTCGAGCACGCCAAGCCTGCGCCGGACCTCCTGCTGCTCGCCGCCCGGGAGCTCGGGGTCGAGCCCACCGCGGCCTGGTATGTGGGCGATTCGACATGGGACATGCGCGCCGCCGTCGCTGCCGAGATGCGCCCGATCGCCGTCCTGGCCGGCGCCGCCGTGAACCGCGCGGCGCTCGAGGATGCGGGCGCCGAGACGATCCTCGACACGCTCGACGAGCTCGAGATCCCGGCCTGAGCCGATGCCGCTCGAGGAGTATCGACGCAAGCGCGACTTCGGCGTGACGCCCGAGCCGGCACCTGGCGACGTCGTCGAGCGCAGCGGTCGCTTCACGGTCCAGCGTCACCGCGCGACGGCGCTCCACTACGACTTCAGGCTTGAGATCGGCGGCGTGCTCGTGAGCTGGGCCGTCCCAAAGGGCCCAACGCTCGACCCGAAGGCGCGCCGGCTCGCCATGCGAACCGAGGACCACCCGATCGAGTACCTCGACTTCGAGGGCAACATCCCGGAGAAGCAGTACGGCGCCGGCGACGTCATCGTCTGGGACTGGGGCGTCTTCGAGCCCGAGGCCGAGACCCCCGACCCGGCGAAGGCGCTGCGGAAGGGGGAGATCAAGTTCATCCTCCACGGCCAGCGGCTCCACGGCCGCTACACCATCGTGCGCACCGACTCCGACGACGGACGGGAGCGTTGGCTCCTCCTCAAGAAGCGCGACGAGGCGGCCATCGACGGCTGGGACGCCGAGGACCACCCGACCAGCGTCCAGACCGGCCGCACGAACGACGAGGTCGTCGCGGGCGCCCCGGCCAAGTTCCGCGCCGACCCGCCGCGGCCGCCTGGCGAGGTCGACCTCTCGGCGGCGACGGATGCGCCGATGCCCGACTTCATTCCACCCATGCTTGCGACGCTCGCCACCGAGCCGTTCAGCGATCCGGACTGGCTGTTCGAGGTCAAGTGGGACGGCTACCGGGTCGAGTCGGTGATCCGCGGGGGCAAGGCCAGGATCTACACCCGCCGTCGCCAGGATGCGGCGACCTACTTTCCGCAGCTCGCCGGTGAGGCTGCCTGGATTGAAGCCCGCGAGGCGATCGTCGACGGCGAGGTCGTGGCGCTCGACGAAGCGGGCCGGCCGCGCTTCAGCCTCCTCCAGGATCGGACAGGCGTTCGGACCGGGCGCGCGCCCGGGACCGGCCGCAAGGGGGAGCCGGCGCCGATCGTCTACCAGGTCTTCGACCTCCTCCACCTGGACGGCCAGTCGCTCCTGGCCGTCCCCCTCGAGGAGCGCAAGCGGCTGCTCCGCGGCCGGTTACGACCTCATCCGCTCGTGCGCTACGCCGGCCACGTCGAGGGCGATGGGCTGGCGTTCTTCGAGGCGGCACGCGAGCAGGAGCTCGAGGGCATCGTCGCCAAGCTCCGGCGGTCGCCGTACGAGGCCGACCGTCGAAGCCGCTCGTGGCTCAAGCTCAAGGTGCGACGCGAGCAGGAGGTCGTCGTCGTCGGCTGGCTCGAGGGGCAGGGAACGCACCGAGACCTCGGCTCGCTGATCGTCGGCGTCCGGAGCGGCGATCGCTGGGCGCATGCCGGCCAGGTGGGGAGCGGCATCGATACCAAGACCCGGCGCGAGCTGCGCGAGCGCCTCGACGCGCTCGAGCGCGATGCATCGGTCCTCGATCCCGTTCCGCGCCTGAAGGGCGCGCATTGGGTGGAGCCGAAGATCGTCATCCGCGTCGAGTTCGCCGAGTGGACCGCAGACGATCTGCTGCGGCAGGCGGCCTACAAGGGGATCGAGCCCGAGAAGGATCCGCGGGACGTGCGGCGCGAGAGGGAGGTGTCCACCGAGCGAGCCGTCGAGTCGGCGGAGCGAGAGCATCGCCCCGCAGGTCCGGCAACCATCGACCAGACGATCGCTGCCCTCGACGCCCTGGAGAAGGAAGGCACCTGGATCGTCGAGGGCCACGAGATCCGCGTCACCAACCTGGACAAGGTCCTCTTCTCGCCGCGCGAGGGAGGGGAGCCGGTGACGAAGCGCGACCTCCTGCGCTACCACGTCCAGATCGCGCCGACGATCATTCCGTACCTCGACGGCCACGGGCTCACCGTGCAGCGCTACCCGAACGGCATCGACCAGAAGGGCTTCTGGCAGAAGGACCTGCCCAGCCACACGCCCTCATGGGTCAAGCGCTGGACGTTCCACCACCGCGAGGAGGGCCCGAAGGCCTATCCCGTCGTCGACTCTGCTGCGACACTCGCCTGGCTGGCGCAGGAGGCGGCACTCGAGCTCCATCCGTGGACGAGCCCCATCGATGCCCCTGAACGGCCGAGCTACGCGCTCATCGACATCGATCCCGGACCGGAGACGACCTGGGACGAGGTCCTCGTGCTCGCTCGTCTCTACCGCGCCGCCCTGGAGCACCTCGGAGTGCGCGGGCATCCCAAGGTCACCGGGAAACGGGGCATCCAGGTCTGGATCGGCATCGAGCCGGGCCCCGGCTTCGACGAGACCCGCGACTGGGTCGAGGGCCTCTCACGTGCGGTCGGCAGCACGGTCCCGGACCTCGTCAGCTGGGAGTGGGCGAAGCGCGCACGGAAGGGAAAGGCGCGTCTCGACTTCACCCAGAACGCGATCAACAAGACGCTCGTCGCTCCGTACAGCGCCCGTCCCGCCGCCGGGGCGCCGGTCAGCGTCCCCATCACCTGGGAGGAGCTCGACGACCCCAAGCTCCGGCCGGACCGATGGACGATCCGCGACCTGCCCGAACGGCTGGCCAACGCCGGCGACCCATTCGCCGGCGTGCTCGAGGATCGCCAGGTCCTGCCGCCGCTCGGATAGCACGAACGCCGCCCGCGTCCCCCGTAGGGGTGGGACGGCGTCGAGAGAGGGCCGGGTCACTGAGTTCAGCCGTCGTTGGCGAGCGGATCGCGGATCGCATCCGCGACGAGGACCCATTCGCCCTTGAATCCGCCCAGCTGCTCGGGAGTGACGTCGACGCCGGCGTCGGAGAGGTGCTCGGCCGTGAATCCGACCAGGGTGCCGTCGACCCACACCACCGTGCCCTCCGCGATGTCCTTGTCGATCGTCGCGTCGGGCTTGATCACCACCGCGAACTGGCCCTGCTCGGATGCCGAAGGCGACGTGAGGAAGGCAGTCCCGTCGACGAGCACCTTGTCGACGCGTGCCAGGACCGTCACGTTCTGACCCTCGAAGCTGTCAGGGTTGGCGGCCAGGGCGCCGATATCGACGCGCTGCGTCGCCGTCGCCTCGCCGCTGGCGGCGGGCATGCTGGCCGTCGCGCTGCCGCTCGATTCGGGGAGGGCGGAGGAAGTCGTGCCGCCACCGGTGCCGGTGCGCGCACACGCCGCGAGGATGAGGGCGCTGAAGATGAGGGTGGTGATGGCTCGAGTCGTCCGTTGCATCGTGGATCCACCTTTCGCTGGGATGGGTATCGCTGCGGTGGACCGCCGCACGGGATATGCCGCCTCCCGGATCTCGGCGCCAGTACGAACGATTCTTCATCCGCCCTTCACCTGGGCTACCATGGGGACCGATGATCGAGCAGCTGATCCGCGTCACCCCGGAGGCGCGCGAGAAGATCGACGGCGTCCGGACCTTCAATGAGTTCCCCGAGGCGGTGCTTCGCGTCCGCGTGCTCGCCAAGGAGGGGCCGCGGTTCCGATACGAGATCGCCCTGGAGGATCCGCGCGAGCGGACCGATGACGACCTGGTCGTCGCGCTCGACGGGCTCGACGTGACCATTGATCCCGGCAGCGCCGTCGACCTCGCCGGCGCCACGATCGATCTCGACCAGGCGATCACCGGCGGGGGCCTGAGGATCGACAACCCGAACGAGGGCTGGCAGGACCCCGTGGCTCGGGCGGTTCAGGAGATCCTCGACCAGCAGATCAACCCCGGCGTGGGCACGCACGGCGGTATGGTCAGCCTCGTGGAGGTGAAGGACGGAACCGCCTACATGCGCTTCGGCGGCGGGTGCCAGGGGTGTGCGGCCGTCGACGTGACCCTGAAGCAGGGCGTCGAGCGCGCGGTGCTGTCAGCGGTCCCCTCGGTGTCGGCGATCGTGGACGTCACCGATCACGAGGCAGGGGTCAACCCCTATTACCAGCACGGGCACTAGGGGCTGACGCGGTGATGGGCCGGCCCCTCGGCCCGGGACGCTCGACTAGCGGCGGAGCGGGAAGTCGCCGCCGCCCGTCGCGGCCATGACGGTCGTGATGAGGCTGAGCGCGCTCAGCATCGCGGCCGTTCCGGCAAGCACGAGCGTTCGGACGATTCGGCGGTTGCGCATCGG